>NZ_JAVREM010000452.1:0-234 GCF_031845425.1 Streptomyces millisiae | reverse complement strand
CAGGCACATTCTTCAAAAGGCACGCAGTCACGACGATGAGTGCAAGCACTCACCGCGACGCTCCCACGGCTTGTAGGCACACGGTTTCAGGTACTCTTTCACTCCGCTCCCGCGGTACTTTTCACCATTCCCTCACGGTACTATCCACTATCGGTCACCAGGGAATATTTAGGCTTAACGGGTGGTCCCGCCAGATTCACACAAGGTTTCTCGGGCCCTATGCTACTTGGGTGG
>NZ_JAVREM010000451.1:0-236 GCF_031845425.1 Streptomyces millisiae | reverse complement strand
GGAGTTTCTGTGATCGTTCTGCCGGACGGTCGTCGAGTAAAAAATCGTGGGTGTAGGCGAAGGGCATGCGAAAGGCCCGGCGTAGAGGGTAAGACCCCCGTAGCTGAAATGTCTGCGACTCGATATGAGACCACCCAAGTAGCATAGGGCCCGAGAAACCTTGTGTGAATCTGGCGGGACCACCCGTTAAGCCTAAATATTCCCTGGTGACCGATAGTGGATAGTACCGTGAGGGA
>NZ_JAVREM010000450.1:0-241 GCF_031845425.1 Streptomyces millisiae | reverse complement strand
CGCTAACGACCAACGGCCGCAAAGCGAAACACGCCAACAGGTCTCAACCCGCCAGCGCATCAACGCCTTCACCTAAATACGGCGCCAGCAACCGCCCAACCGTCCGGGCGAGAACCAGAAAACCAAGTTCCCTCCGCACACGGACAGCGGCACACTCCACCGCTAACGACCAACGGCCGCAAAGCGAAACACGCCAACAGGTCTCAACCCGCCAGCGCATCAACGCCTTCACCTAAATACG
>NZ_JAVREM010000449.1:0-246 GCF_031845425.1 Streptomyces millisiae | reverse complement strand
CCCGAATCGGCCAACGCATCCTCGCCCTGACCTGCGCCATCTGGCATAACCGCACCACCGGCCAGCCCATCACACGATCGCTGACCGCCTACGACCACTAACCATTAGGACTTACTCATCTAGGCCCAATGCCGGTGACTTAGGTAGTTGTGTCTCGTTGTCTTCGGTGTGGCGAGGGTGGGGCAGGTCGGGGTGCCTGCGGGTGAGCGGTTGTCGGACCGGATCGCGATCGGGGTGCTGACGCAG
>NZ_JAVREM010000448.1:0-250 GCF_031845425.1 Streptomyces millisiae | reverse complement strand
TCAGATCGTCATCGATCTTCACGTACAGTGCCGTGATGAGGGTGTTCAGGTCGGTCGACACAACCGGATCTTGAACACCCTCACCTCGTTCATGCACCCCACCAGCCGTTAGGACTTACTCATCTAGCTGTATTGACCCGCAGGGTTGTTGACGCGGCTTGTGGGTGGTTGGCCTGCGAGTGCGGTGTGGCAGCGGTGGTGGTTGTAGGTGTGGAGGAAGTCTGTCAGGGCTGCGGTGCGTTCGGCGTTG
>NZ_JAVREM010000447.1:0-254 GCF_031845425.1 Streptomyces millisiae | reverse complement strand
CCAGCTCGACTATCTGGCGACGGAACTCCGGCGGGTAAGCCGGACGCGTCCTTGGCACGATGAACTCCTCCTTGCGGGACCCAGTGTCCCAAAGCGAAAGGTTGTCCATCAAACCGGGGCAACTTCACTGACCGACAACGCCTGGCCCTACCGCAAGAGCTTCGCCTGGAAACAGGCCCTGGCCGACCTGGACGCGGTCGGCAAGCTGACTCGCGCCTACCGACCGCAGACCAACGGCAAGGTCGAACGCTTCA
>NZ_JAVREM010000446.1:0-254 GCF_031845425.1 Streptomyces millisiae | reverse complement strand
GGCCAGGCGTTGTCGGTCAGGACCCGCTCGATGCGGTCGATGCCGTTGGCCGCGAAGAACGCAGCGGCTCTGCGGAGGAAGCTGGCGCAGGTGGTGGCCTTCTCGTCGGTGTGGATCTCGCTGTAGGCCAGTCTGGAGTAGTCGTCGACGGCGGAGTGGACGTAGTCGAAGCCGACACCGGTCTTCGCCGCGCGTCCCGCTTGCCGGCCCAGGACTTTGTGGCCGCCGCCGTCGGGGATCCGGCCGAGTTTCTT
>NZ_JAVREM010000445.1:0-255 GCF_031845425.1 Streptomyces millisiae | reverse complement strand
CTCGAGTGCTACACGACCCTCGGCTACCTGGCCGCGCACACCTCCACCGTGCGGCTCGGCGCGCTGGTGACCGGGGTGACCTACCGCCATCCGGGGCTGCTGGCCAAGATCGTCAGCACCCTGGACATCCTCTCCGGCGGCCGGGCCACCCTCGGCATCGGCGCCGCCTGGTACGAACGCGAGCACCTGGGGCTCGGCGTGCCGTTCCCGCCGGTCGCCGAGCGGTTCGAGCGACTCGAGGAGACGTTGCGGATC
>NZ_JAVREM010000444.1:0-255 GCF_031845425.1 Streptomyces millisiae | reverse complement strand
TCGCCTTCCGTCTGCCAGCGGCGGACCCACTTGTGAGCCGTGGTCCGGGACACGCCCATTTCCGCCGCGACGTGAGCGACCGGACGGCCAGAGCGGACACGTTCGACCAACAGCCGCCTGCCATGAATGGTCAGCCGGGCATTACGGTGGGACACGAAGACCTCCGCGCGGTGAAGACTCGACACCTCCACCACACCGGAGGTCTTCGCCACGATCAAGACCGGCCAGTGTCAACAACGCTCGTGATCAATACAC
>NZ_JAVREM010000443.1:0-255 GCF_031845425.1 Streptomyces millisiae | reverse complement strand
TTATGGGCTGTCACCTACCGCTGAATGTATAGGCGGTGTGGAGGGAACGCGGGGAAGTGAAACATCTCAGTACCCGCAGGAAGAGAAAACAAGAGTGATTCCGGGAGTAGTGGCGAGCGAAACCGGAAGAGGCTAAACCGTTTGTGTGTGATACCCGGCAGGGGTTGCGCAGGCGGGGTTGTGGGAGTTTCTGTGATCGTTCTGCCGGACGGTCGTCGAGTAAAAAATCGTGGGTGTAGGCGAAGGGCATGCGAA
>NZ_JAVREM010000442.1:0-258 GCF_031845425.1 Streptomyces millisiae | reverse complement strand
TGGGCGGTTGCTGGCGCCGTATTTAGGTGAAGGCGTTGATGCGCTGGCGGGTTGAGACCTGTTGGCGTGTTTCGCTTTGCGGCCGTTGGTCGTTAGCGGTGGAGTGTGCCGCTGTCCGTGTGCGGAGAGATCTTGGTTTTCTGGTTCTCGCCCGGACGGTTGGGCGGTTGCTGGCGCCGTATTTAGGTGAAGGCGTTGATGCGCTGGCGGGTTGAGACCTGTTGGCGTGTTTCGCTTTGCGGCCGTTGGTCGTTAGCG
>NZ_JAVREM010000441.1:0-267 GCF_031845425.1 Streptomyces millisiae | reverse complement strand
CGCAGAGACAGCCAGGAGGTTGGCTTAGAAGCAGCCACCCTTGAAAGAGTGCGTAATAGCTCACTGGTCGAGTGATTCTGCGCCGACAATGTAGCGGGGCTCAAGTACACCGCCGAAGTCGTGTCACTGACCCTTGTGGTTGGTGGGTAGGGGAGCGTCGTGTGTTGGGTGAAGCAGCCGTGGAAACGTGTTGTGGACGGCATGCGAGTGAGAATGCAGGCATGAGTAGCGTTACACACGTGAGAAACGTGTGCGCCGATTGACTAA
>NZ_JAVREM010000440.1:0-287 GCF_031845425.1 Streptomyces millisiae | reverse complement strand
GCCGCGTCTCGGGCACCGTCCAGATCCCCAGGTCGGCGCGGCGGGACACCGCCTACGAGCTGTACCTGACCAGCGAGAACCAGCGGATCGACAGCCCGTCGATCACCGTCACGAGGTAGTCCGCGCCGGGTGCGGCGCCGCCCCTTCCCGGGTGGCGGCGCCGCGCCCGGTCGGCCGCTTCCGGGAGAACACGACACCGTGACCATCCGTCCCCGTGCCCTGGCGAGGGCGGCGCTCGCCGCCTGCGCCGCCGCCGTGCTGTGGGCCGCCGCAGGACCGGCACCGAC
>NZ_JAVREM010000439.1:0-290 GCF_031845425.1 Streptomyces millisiae | reverse complement strand
GCCCGCGGTCGCGTTGAGGACGAGCTCGCCGTGCGCGCCGGCCTCCGGGAACGGCAGCAGTCGCACGCCCTGGTTGGCCCGCTGCCACTCGGCGTAGGGCGGGTGCCCCATCGCGTCCGGCTCGGTATGCGCCAACGTCCGCCGCACGTCGCGCGTCCCGATCACGACGTCGTGCCCGAGCCCCGCGAGCCGCCCCGCCAGGGCGCGGCCGACCATCCCGGTACCGAGAACGGCGATCTTCATGTGCACTCCCATATTGTTTCTGTTCGAGAAATTCCAGCTGTGCGGAC
>NZ_JAVREM010000438.1:0-306 GCF_031845425.1 Streptomyces millisiae | reverse complement strand
GCCAGGCACCGCTCCCCCGCCGCGTCAACCGTCGCGACAGCGCTGATCGTCGCGGGATCGTCCACGCCGCGCGCTGCATCGTCCCATCCCCCGCTCATACGCTGCTCCCGGTACCACCTCTGAGCGCGAGCGCTCACGCGCGCGAGGCCGTCATCGGGAGCCGCTCCACCTCGCGCGCGTGAGCGCTTCGCGGCGTGCCGGGACACGCCGGACCGCGTCGCCCGATCGGATTGTCCTGGGGTGGGAGGGGGATCTTCCGGGCGTCGCCGGGCCAGGTTCGTATCGCCGTTGCCGGAGAGCGATACG
>NZ_JAVREM010000437.1:0-312 GCF_031845425.1 Streptomyces millisiae | reverse complement strand
AGGTCCTGTCCGGGCGATCTTCGAGGATCAGCCCGCGGCGTCAGATGCGGTGCATCGCAAGGCGCCGGATCGCAGCTCATACTTGGCCGTATTCGCGCGATTCGGTAACGCAGCGAGGTGCCGTAGCGATGGGGGCACCTCCCAGCCGCCAGGCTGGGGGAGGCAAGGGCCCGAAGAAGATCGCCCGGACAGGGCCTAGCTGTATTGACCCGCAGGGTTGTTGACGCGGCTTGTGGGTGGTTGGCCTGCGAGTGCGGTGTGGCAGCGGTGGTGGTTGTAGGTGTGGAGGAAGTCTGTCAGGGCTGCGGTGCG
>NZ_JAVREM010000436.1:0-379 GCF_031845425.1 Streptomyces millisiae | reverse complement strand
AACCTGTCCGCATTGGTACCGGTCGGGCCTCTCGATCACGCGGCGGGGCTGTACCGTCCGGTGCCATGAATCCTCGCCCCGTGCCGGTGCTGCCCTCCGGGGGCCGCCGGGTTGCCTTCATCGGAAAGGGTGGCGCGGGCAAGTCGACGATGCTCGCCTACCTCCTCGCTCACTGGAAGTCGTACGGCGTGCCCTGTGTCGGCATCGACACGGATGTGCCGGGAGAAGGGGAGCACGGCACCCTGTACGTCCATGCGAGCCGGGCAGACCTCGGCGTACCGGTCTACCCGGCGCCGGCGGAACCACAGATCCGCCAGGAAGCACAGCGGCTGTGCCCGGAGAAGGGCGTGTGCGTCCTCGACACCGGAGCCTGGGAGCG
>NZ_JAVREM010000435.1:0-379 GCF_031845425.1 Streptomyces millisiae | reverse complement strand
CTCGTAGACGTTCTTGATGTAGGTGGGCAGGTAATTGCTGAACGCCACGAATCCGCCGAACACAACTGCGTACAGGAAGGACATCTCCCACGTCACGGGAAGCTTCAGCGCCGACTTGAGCTTCGGCACCACCGGATCGGTATTGGGCTGGAAAGCCGGTGAGTTACGCATCGCCACAAGACACAGCAACGCGGTGAGCGCCAGGGCGACGGCGATGATGAGATGGGTCGGGAACAACCCGAACCACCGTACGAACCTCGGCGTGAAGAATGCCGACAACGCCGTGCCGACCATTCCCATCCCGAACACGCCGGTCGCATAGCCGCGACGAGATGGTACATACCAGTTGTTGGCGAATGGAATTCCGACCGCGAATATG
>NZ_JAVREM010000434.1:0-380 GCF_031845425.1 Streptomyces millisiae | reverse complement strand
GGCGCCGAGCCGGGACTTCGTGGCGGTGCCGTCGAGGGCGGTCAGCGCGGCATCGAGGCCCGCCTGGTCCGTCGCGTCCCTGCCCCGTACGGACGCCGCGATCTCCCCGTTGACGTGGGCCACCGCGCGGTCGACGCCCTTGCCGTGCCAGCGCGCGGAGTCCCCGTCGCGCAGTTCCACGGCTTCCCGGGCGCCGGTGGAGGCGCCGGAGGAGACGCCGAGGAGGAACGGGTCGGCGAGCTGGTTCCGTACGAGGGCCTGGAGGACCGTGCCGATGACGGCGAGTCCAGCGCCGACGACGATGCCGAGCAGGACCCGGGGCAGCCGCACGTCCAGGACGATCGTGCGGAACGGGCTCGCCTCCGCCCGCCCGGTCAGGA
>NZ_JAVREM010000433.1:0-380 GCF_031845425.1 Streptomyces millisiae | reverse complement strand
ATGAACATCTGTCCCTGGATCTTCACTTGCCTGCCTCCTTGCCGCCGGCGAGGGCCTTGTCCGACTCGGAGTGGTGCTCAAGCTGTTCGAGCGCCGCGATCTCCGGGTGGTGCAGGTCGAACGCCGGGGATTCGGAGCGAATCCGCGGCAGGGTGAGGAAGTTGTGCCGCGGGGGCGGGCAGGAGGTCGCCCACTCCAGGGAACGGCCGTAGCCCCAGGGGTCGTCGACCTCGATCTTCTTGCCGTACTTGGCGGTCTTCCAGACGTTGTAGAAGAACGGCAGCATCGACAGGCCGAGAACGAAGGACGCGATCGTGGAGATCGTGTTAAGCGCGGTGACGCCGTCGGCGGCGAGGTAGTCCGCTTAGCGACGCGGCATT
>NZ_JAVREM010000432.1:0-381 GCF_031845425.1 Streptomyces millisiae | reverse complement strand
GCGCAGCGTGAGGCGCTGGTTCACTACCGCGCGCTCTTCGAGCGATTGGTCGGGGCTGAGCCTGAAACGCAGGCCGGGCCTGACAGCCGCGCCGCCGAACATGTGGCCCAGCCCGAACGCGCCACCCCGGCCCAGCGTGAGGCCGGCACGAACGAAGCCGGTACGGATTCGCCCAAGGAGGCGCGAGCATGACGACCCACGAAGAACAAACGACTGTCTCGCCGGAAGCCACCGAGGCCGAGCCGTCGAGCGAGGACAACACGATGTTGTTCGCCGGCGAGCATCGGTCGGGATTGCACTCGCGCTGGAACGACGTTCAGGCGGCGTTCGTCGACGACCCGAAAGAATGCGTGCAGAAAGCGGACAACCTTGTGGCAGAAG
>NZ_JAVREM010000431.1:0-381 GCF_031845425.1 Streptomyces millisiae | reverse complement strand
GGGGTGTCCCCGCCGTCCTACCAGACCGGCGAGGACACCCCGACCAATCCGGCCTCGCCGTACGCGGCGAGCAAGGTGGCCGGCGAGGTGTACTTCAACATGTTCCGCAATCTGTACAACCTGGATTGCTCGCACATCGCCCCGGCCAATGTCTACGGCCCGCGGCAGGATCCGCACGGCGAGGCCGGCGTGGTGGCGATCTTCGCCCAGGCGCTGCTGGCCGGGCGGCCCACCAAGATCTTCGGTGACGGCTCCGATACCCGCGACTACGTGTACGTCGACGACGTGGTCGACGCCTTCGTGAAGGCGTCCGGGCCGGAGGGCGGCGGCCAACGGTTCAACGTCGGCACCGGGGTGGAGACCTCGACCCGCGAGATGCAC
>NZ_JAVREM010000430.1:0-382 GCF_031845425.1 Streptomyces millisiae | reverse complement strand
GCAACCGCCAGTGCCGTTCCGCCCCGCTCGTGCCGCACTGTTCGTTGCCGAACGCGAACTGCTCGAAGACCGCGACGCGCTGGCCCCGGCGGACGGCGTGCCAGGCCGAGGCGAGCCCGACCGGGCCGCCGCCGATCACGACGATGTCGAAGTGCTCCGTCTCGGTCACTGGGTCCAGCCCTTCGTCTTCCGCGCCGTTCCCGCCGCGATCGGTGTGCCCCGGACCTCCTGGCCGAGGACGGTGTCCAGCCGGGACGCGACCTGGTCGACCTGCCAGTCGGTCATGCCCGGGTGGCAGGGCAGGTTGACCTGCTGCTCGAACCACATGCGCTCGGCGACCGGGCACTCCCCGGCGTGGTGGCCCCTGGCCCGCCATTCGGCG
>NZ_JAVREM010000429.1:0-382 GCF_031845425.1 Streptomyces millisiae | reverse complement strand
GTCAACGACCGCGTGCAGCTCTCCGATCTGGGCGCCGAACTCAACCGCCGCATCGTGGCCCGCCATCAGCGAGCCGGCGTCACGATCATCGACCCGGCCACCACCTGGATCGACGTCGACGTCACCATCGGCCGCGACACCGTCGTACGCCCCGGCACCCAGCTGCTCGGCACCACAGAGATCGGCGCCGGCTGCGAGATCGGTCCGGACTCCACGCTGACCGACGTCGAGGTGGGCGACGGCGCCTCGGTGGGGCGCACCCACGCTCAGCTGGCCGTGATCGGGGCCGGCGCCACCGTCGGCCCCTTCACCTACCTGCGGCCGGGCACCGTCCTCGGAGCCGGCGGCAAGCTCGGAGCGTGCGTCGAGTCCACGAAGTCCA
>NZ_JAVREM010000428.1:0-382 GCF_031845425.1 Streptomyces millisiae | reverse complement strand
CCAGATGGCCGTCGAGGCATTCGTCTGGCGCACCTACGAGCAGACCATCCCGCCCGACGCGGTCGAACTGGACATCAACGGGCACCGGGCCGCGCAGTACTGGATCATGAAGCCCACCGACTGGAACGACCGCTGGTGGATCACCTGCATGATCGCCTTCGACACCAGCTACGGCGTCATCCAGCAGTCGCTGTTCTACTCGCCCGTCCACTCCCCGGACCGGCCCGACTGCCTGCAGACCAACTTGCAGCGAGCCCACGAACTGGCGCCGTACTACAAGTTCTGAGGGCCGCCGCGACCGATCCGTAGCCTGGCCAGGTGAGCACATTCGGCCGGTACGCCGGCAAGGCCGTCAGCAGGATCCTGGGGCTACCACCGCACG
>NZ_JAVREM010000427.1:0-383 GCF_031845425.1 Streptomyces millisiae | reverse complement strand
CGATGATTTCGTTCACAGCGATTCTGTGGAACCTGTCCGGTGGAGTCACCTTGCCCCTCGTCGGGATCGAACTGCCACGGGCGATCTTCTGGATCGGCATCGTCTATGTCCTGTTCGCCACAGTGGTGGCATTCTGGCTCGGCCGGCCGATCATCCGGCTGGCCTTCAACAACGAGAAGTACAACGCGGCCTTCCGCTATGCGCTGGTGCGGCTGCGCGATGCTTCCGAGGCAGTGGCCTTCTACCGTGGAGAGATCGCCGAGCGAACCGGCCTACGGAAGCTGTTCGCACCGGTCGTGTCGAACTACCGGAATTACATCAACCGGATGATCAAGTTCCAGGGCTGGAACAACTCCATCGACCAAGCCCAGGAGCTCATCCCC
>NZ_JAVREM010000426.1:0-383 GCF_031845425.1 Streptomyces millisiae | reverse complement strand
CAGCTGCCACTGCTGGTTGGCGCCGCCCCAGTCGGCGTACTGGACGACGTTGGCGCCGTCGTTGGTCGCCGCGCCCTGTACCTCGACGGCCCTGCCGCTGTTGCGGTTGATCAGCCGCACGTACCCACCACCGGAGTCCAGGACCTGGAACTGCTGGTTGGCGGTGTTGTTGTCGGCCCACTGGACGATGCTGCCGCCGTCGGCGGTCGAGAAGTTGTAGACGTCGAGCACCTTGCCGGAGTGTCTGGATCTGACGCGGTAGTAGCCGCCGCCGGAGTCGACGAACTGCCACTGCTGCTGCGCCTGGTCGTTCCTCGACCACTGCGTGATCCGCGCCCCGTCGTTGGTCGCCAGGTTGTACACGTCCAGTGCCTTGCCGCTGT
>NZ_JAVREM010000425.1:0-384 GCF_031845425.1 Streptomyces millisiae | reverse complement strand
GGCGGTGGTGGTCGTCCATGAGGTGCCGGGAGACGTCGATCTTGAGGACGCCGAGCTCGGCGTCGAGGCGTTCGCGGGCGGTCATCTCTCGCAGCCCCGACGACCCGGCCGTGTGCGGGGTGGTGGAGAGCGGCAACTGCCCGGGCCCGGGGCGGGTGCGGGCCTGGCGGTGGAGCTCGGTCGCCTGGAGCAGCAGGTCCCGGCGGGACGCCTCGCCCTTGAGCTGGTCGAGGGCGCCGATGCTGATGAGGCGCTCGACCGTGGGGAGCTTGAGAAGCGCGCGGGCGTAGAAGTCCTGGAGTGAGGTGTACGGCTGGCCTGCCGTGATCCGGGCGACCTCGTCGTCGGAGATGCCGTGCACCGTGGACAGGGAGATCCGCACAC
>NZ_JAVREM010000424.1:0-385 GCF_031845425.1 Streptomyces millisiae | reverse complement strand
TCGTACGCGTCGGTGATCAGAACCAGGGCCCCGGAGCGGCACTCGAACCGGGCCCGCAGGAACGCGGCGACCCGCTCGCGGTCGACGTCGGTCAGCCCGAAGTGCTCGTGCGCGACGTCCAGCACGACCTGGACGTTGACCCGCTCGCGGTCGCGCGCCAGTTCCTTCAGGGACAGCGTCGGCATCCGGTGGCGCAACGCGCGGCGGGCGGCGGTGATGGCGATATCCGCCGATGCCCGCAGCTGGGCGTCCAGATGGGCGGCGCCCCGCGCGGCGGCCTGGCGCTCGCGCCGGCGCCGGAGGAACTTGGGGGTCACCGCGTGCTCCTCGCGGTCGGGGACGGGGTGCTGGCAGTACATGCCCGGCAACGGGCTCGGCACAACCA
>NZ_JAVREM010000423.1:0-385 GCF_031845425.1 Streptomyces millisiae | reverse complement strand
CGCTGGACGCGTGGAAGGCCGACGTCGACCTCGGCGACATCGTGTTCGTCCACGGCGAGGTGATCAGCTCCAAGCGCGGTGAACTCTCGGTGCTGGCCGACTCTTTGAAGATGGCGGCCAAGGCCCTGCGGCCATTGCCCGTTGCTCACAAGGAAATGAGCGAAGAGACCCGGGTGCGTCAGCGCTATGTCGATCTCATCGTGCGCCCGGAGGCGCGCAGCATCGCCCGGCAGCGGGTCGCGGTGGTGCGTGCGGTGCGTTCGGCGCTGGAACGGCGCGGCTTCCTCGAGGTCGAGACGCCGATGCTGCAGACGCTGGCCGGCGGGGCGGCGGCGCGGCCGTTCATCACCCACTCCAATGCGCTCGATGTCGATCTGTACCTGCG
>NZ_JAVREM010000422.1:0-385 GCF_031845425.1 Streptomyces millisiae | reverse complement strand
GCAGGCACATGGGCGGCGACCTGTCGATGGGGTCGGTCAAGGACGACAACCTGGCGTGTCCGTTCCACGACTGGCGCTGGGGCAGCGACGGAAAGTGCAAGTTGGTGCCCTACGCCAAGCGCACCCCGCGGCTGGCGCGTACCCGCAAGTGGCCCACCACCGAGGTCAACGGTCAGCTGCTGGTCTGGCATGACCCGGAAGGCTCCGCGCCGGCCGCCGAGCTGACCCCGCCCACGATCGAGGGCTACGACGAGGGCATCTGGTCACCGTGGCAATGGAATTCGATCCTGATCGAGGGATCGCACTGCCGTGAGATCGTCGACAACAACGTCGACATGGCGCACTTCTTCTACATTCACCACGCCTACCCGACTTACTTCAAGAA
>NZ_JAVREM010000421.1:0-387 GCF_031845425.1 Streptomyces millisiae | reverse complement strand
AACCCGGGCCACACCCTTGCACCTCGCACCAGCTCGCAGCGGGCACCGATTTCGGCCCCGTCGCCGATCACGCCGTCGCGGATCAGTGCCCGCGGGCCGATGCGGGCGCCGAAGCCGATGATCGAACGTTCAATCACCGCACCGGCTTCCACGCGCACCCCGTCTAAGATCACCGCGCCGTCGAGGCGTGCGCCGGCACCGATCTCGGCGCCGCGGCCCACCACGGTGCCCCCGATCAGCAGGGCACCAGGCGCAACCGCCGCACCTTCGTGGACCAGGGACTCGCCGCGACGGCCGTTGAGCGCCGGCGACGGTGCGATGCCACGGACCAGATCGGCCGACCCGCGCACGAAATCGTCTGGCGTGCCCATGTCCCGCCAGTACGAG
>NZ_JAVREM010000420.1:0-387 GCF_031845425.1 Streptomyces millisiae | reverse complement strand
GATGATGACGTCGTCCCCGATGATCGCCTGCGGGTGGACGTACGCGGAGGGGTGGATACGGTCGTCGCCGACCAGGGCGAGAGCCTCTTCGTGCAGCTCCGGCCACCGGGCGAGGAAGTCGGCCAGGTCGTAGGTGTCCAGGCGTCCGTACGGGGTGGCGGCAAGCTGTCCGTAGGTGGGCGCGGTGACGTAATCGCCGAGCAGGAGCGGCTTCATGGTGTTCCGGCTTTCCGTGAGTTGGTCATGGCGGGAGGTCTTGAGGGTTTCGCTCTCGCGGGGCGGGACGGCGGTGTACGCCATACGGCACAGCGGGGCTGAACTCGGTTTGCCTAGATGGGCGTTGTCTGCGAAAGCCAGTCCGGGGCGGCCTGCGGCGTGCCCTGCAGC
>NZ_JAVREM010000419.1:0-387 GCF_031845425.1 Streptomyces millisiae | reverse complement strand
GCCAGGGCCACACCCTGTGCTCGATGATCGCGCCCGACTCGTTCGTCCTCGACGACGTCGACGGTCACGCGTCACCGGTTTCCGATGTGGTGCCGGCAGATCAGGCGGACGCGGTGCGCGAGGCCGCGCACTCCTGCCCCGAGCAAGCCATCGTCATCGAAGATTGACGCAGACCGAAAGGCCAAGGGAGACAACGCCGTGAGTGTCGACAGCGATGAGCCGCGTGCGCGAAGAGCAGAACGCGATGTCACGACCGACGACGACCGTAAGAAGAACAACTATCACTTCGACCGGCACACCCCGGAATATCGGGAGCAGTTCGAGAAGATCACCGAGGAGATGCAGTCCAAGTGCCCGATGGCGTGGACTGACGCCTACAACGGGCAC
>NZ_JAVREM010000418.1:0-387 GCF_031845425.1 Streptomyces millisiae | reverse complement strand
GCCCCACGGCCAGCCGGATGTCCCGGCAGCCGTTCTCGGCTATTTCGGATGCCTCGCGCTGGATGTCCCCTTGCTTGCGCACCACGACCGCGTCGGCACTGACCTGTTCACCCGCCGCCTCACCGGCGGCACCCGACCACTCTGCCCCACCCGGTGCGTGCACATTTTGCCGATGCCACTCGAACAGTTCTTCCGACTCGGCAGCCAACTGGCGCCAGCGTGCGGCAGCGTCCGCGAGATACGTTGTGTCCCAGTCTTCTAACTGAGAACGGGTCAGTGCTCCACCAGGCTGACCCGCGTCGGGCAGATCATTCACATCAACTCCGCCAGGCCCCCGGCGTGTTGTTCGTCGACCGCGGCGTATTGCAGCGCGGCCGCGGACAGGTA
>NZ_JAVREM010000417.1:0-387 GCF_031845425.1 Streptomyces millisiae | reverse complement strand
ACCTCAACGCGGCCGGAGGGGTGATGGGCCGCGAAGTCCACATCGAGGTGGTCGACGGGGGCGCGCCTCCGTCGGCGGTGGCGGCCGAAGTGCGGCGGCTGATCGACGGTGGGCATGTCGACGCCGTGAGCGGATGGCACATCTCGTCAGTGCGCCATGCCCTGGCGCCGGTGGTGGCCGGCCGGGTGCCGTACTCGTATCCCGCCCTGTACGAAGGCGGTGAGCGTCGGCGGGGGATCTATTGCTGCGGCGAGACACCCGACCAGCAGATCGCGCCTGCGCTGCGCTGGATGCGCGACAACCTCGGCATCCGGAAGTGGTTCGTCGTCGGCGATGACTACGTGTGGCCGCGGACGTCGTTGTCCGAGGTCCGCCGGTATGTCCAGG
>NZ_JAVREM010000416.1:0-388 GCF_031845425.1 Streptomyces millisiae | reverse complement strand
CCTCCGCTTCCGTACGGAACACCGCCCGGTACTCCGGATCGGCCCAGAGCTCCTCGTGCGAGCCCGTCGCGCGGACGCGCCCGTTCTCCAGCCCGAGGACCCGGGCCGCGCGGGCGGCCGAGGAGAGGCGGTGCGCCACGATCACCCGGGTGGCGCGCCCGGCCCGCTCGTCGAGGGCGCGGCGGACGTGGTGCTCGGTGACGGTGTCGAGGCCGGAGAGGGCGTCGTCCAGGATCAGCAGGCGGCCGGGGTGGGCGAACGCGCGGGCCAGGCCCAGGCGTTGGCGTTCGCCGCCGGAGAGCGGGGCGTCGGTGAGCGGGGTGGCATAGCCGTACGGGAGGAGCCCGACGAACCCGTCCGCGCGGGCGGCCCGGGCCCCCTCCCGTAC
>NZ_JAVREM010000415.1:0-388 GCF_031845425.1 Streptomyces millisiae | reverse complement strand
ACCGCTGATTTCGGCAGTACCCCGTATCAGTTCGTCCTCGACCGCCGAATCCGCCGGGCGAAACAGCTCCTGGCCACCACCGCGATGTCGATTACGGATATCGGTATGGCCGTGGGGTTCTCCACACCCAGCCACTTCGCCACGGCCTTCAAGAACCGCGTCGGCATGTCGCCGAGCAGCTACCGCCGCAACGAGTGAACACTCCACGATCGCGCCGTTGAGATCGCGCGTTTTTCGGAATTGCCTCGAGTTTTCTGAAAGCGAGCCCGACGCTCTCTGGGTAGGTTCCAGTCGGTTCTGACCATCAGTGTGAGGAGACCGCCGTGCTGAACAAACTCGCCGCTGTCGGCGCGCTGACCCTGGGTTCCGTTCTGGCCGCGTCAGGCGT
>NZ_JAVREM010000414.1:0-390 GCF_031845425.1 Streptomyces millisiae | reverse complement strand
GTGTTCCGGGGAGCGGGGGCCTCAGAAGCCGACGCGTGAGCCTTTACGCCTTACGCGTCGATGCGCGAGCGGTCCAGGGTCGCGGCCGAGCGGGTGATGAACTCCTTGCGGGGCGCGACCTCGTTGCCCATGAGGAGGTCGAAGATCTGCTCGGAGGACTCCAGGTCGCCGATGTTGATCCGGCGCAGCGTGCGGTGGCGCGGGTCCATCGTGGTCTCGGCCAGCTGGTCGGCGTCCATCTCGCCGAGGCCCTTGTAGCGCTGGATGGACTCCTTGATGCGCACATTCTTGCGCTGGAACTCCAGCAGGGTCTGGCGCAGCTCGTTGTCCGAGTACGTGTACACGTACTTGTCCTGGCCCTTCCTGGGCTGGACCAGCTCGATCCGGTGG
>NZ_JAVREM010000413.1:0-391 GCF_031845425.1 Streptomyces millisiae | reverse complement strand
CCTGCGCACCGGCCGCAAGTTCCGCCCCGGCTTACGAATCAAGGGGGTGCGCTGCGCGCCGGGCGTCTACGAGCTCACCTGGTCCATGGGCACCGGCCCCGCGGGACGTGCCACGTTCGAGTACGGGGCCGAGGTGCGTCCCGGCACACCGCACGTGATCTGGCGCCGCATCGGCACCCACCAGATCCTCACCGGCCCATGAGCAGCTCGGGCGGTGGGAAGCAACTGTGCTATCGCGTCCGTTCGGATGGAGTGCACGCGGTTTGCGGCGCGTGACCTGGCACCTCTCATTCGAACAGTCGTACTATTGGGTGGTGGCCACGTACGACTTCCCCCAAGACCTCCGCGACGCCCAGCTCGCCCTTCACCAGACCCGCGCGGCGTCCGAGGA
>NZ_JAVREM010000412.1:0-392 GCF_031845425.1 Streptomyces millisiae | reverse complement strand
GGCCGAGAGGATGTCCGACAGCAGCCGGTCCAGCCCCTCCACCTGCTCGTTGACCCGCGTCAGATGGTCGGCGACATCACGGAAGAACGGCTGCGCCTCTGTGTGGACGAACGGCACCCCCGCCCCCGCCAGCCGGGTCATCGGTGCCGTCAGCGGACCGGTGGCCCGGCGGAACTCCAGCACCTGCCGCTTGAACGTGTAGATGCTCGCCGCCGTGTTCGACGAGCCGCCCGGACCGCTCGTCGGAGCGAACACCTCCGTCTCCAGCTCCTCCAGGTCCACCTGGAGCTCCCCGGCCACATCGATGTAGTGGTCCACCACCGCGTCGCTGATCGCGTACAGGACCGCCGTCGGCCCGTGCGCCAGGATCTCCGGCTCCGCCTCCAGCCGAC
>NZ_JAVREM010000411.1:0-393 GCF_031845425.1 Streptomyces millisiae | reverse complement strand
CATATGGGCAAGTTATCGTGCCGACAATGAAATTCATGAGTTAGTGATTGATTATCAGAAAGGACGGTTTGTTCTGACGATGGAGTGTGGGCTTGGACCAACCGTCTTTACCTCAATCACAGAAGAGGACATAGCGTTAAACCATAAGCAAGTCGAATTCGTTGACAGTGTTGATATTTTCCATTTTATCCGCTGTTTAGTTGAATTGCACCAATTACAAAAAATTCACATTGAGGATGAGAAAATGATTTACTCTTCATAATATAAAGAAAGATTATCAAGCGTATCAATAGTAATCGAAATATAACTTTCTCCATTGTTAAATTTTTTCTGAGTTAATATGGGGTTAAGGAGGAATACTTTGAAATATTTTACATTTTTTTCATTAAGTAC
>NZ_JAVREM010000410.1:0-395 GCF_031845425.1 Streptomyces millisiae | reverse complement strand
CCCTCGGCCCCGAGCACCGCACCGAGATCGTCGAGCTGCGCCGCAGGAGCGACGCGGTGGTGCGCCGGATCATCAGCGAGGGCGTACGGGCCGGGGAGTTCGACGTCCCCGACATCCCCGGCACCACCCTCGCCGTGCTCTCCCTCTGCATCGACGTGGCCCGCTGGTTCAACGCCCAGGGCAGCCGCACGCCCGACGAGGTCGGCGCCCTCTACGCCGACCTGGTCCTGCGCATGGTCGGAGCCCCGCACCGGCCGTAGGGGGTGTCGGCCCGGGTGGCCGACCGGCCATCATGGGGGCATGCCCCTGCCTCCGGCGCGCTTCCGTACCCCCGAGTGGTTCACGGCCGACGCGTCGGTGCTGACGGTGGCGCCGGTCCCTGCATCGGGTAGACC
>NZ_JAVREM010000409.1:0-396 GCF_031845425.1 Streptomyces millisiae | reverse complement strand
GCTCAGCCGTCCCCCGTAAGGATCAGCCCCGACGTCGGCACGCCGGTGCCCGCCGTCACCAGGATCCGTTCCGCGTCCGGCACCGGGTTCGCCGCCGTGCCGCGCAGTTGGCGCACGGCCTCCGCGATGCCGTTCATCCCGTGCAGGTACGCCTCCCCCAGCTGCCCGCCGTGCGTGTTGAGCGGCAGCGTCCGCCCGGCGACGAAGTCCGCCGCCTCGCCCTTCCCGCAGAACCCGAACTCCTCCAGCTGGATCAGCGTGTAGGGCGTGAAGTGGTCGTAGAGGATCGCGGTCTGAATGTCGTCGGGAGACAGGCCACTCTGCTCCCAGAGCTGACGGCCGACCAGACCCATCTCGGGAAGACCGAGCTCGTCGCGGTAGTACGAGTACATGGTG
>NZ_JAVREM010000408.1:0-396 GCF_031845425.1 Streptomyces millisiae | reverse complement strand
GCTGGAGACGCCTCAAGAAGACCCACACATGATCGTGTTACGAGCTCTTTGGACCCCTATCTCGCCGGCTGGCGGATGCGCGTCGTGCCCGCATTGGGCCACCTCGCGGTCCGGATGATCACCAACGGTGCTGTCGACCGCACCGTGCAGAATTGGATCGCCGACGAGCTCAGCCGCTCAACGGTCAAGAACACCATCGCCGTCCTGGTCCGCGTCATGGAGCAAGCGGTGCGGGACGGCATCATCAAGGTGAACCCCGCCCGGGTGACCGGCTGGCAGAAGCTCTACAAGCAGGCCGAGGACGAACTCCTCGACCCGCGCGCGCTCGCCCTGCCCGACTGGGAAACACTCCTCGCACTGGCCGACGCGCTCGTGGCCGCCTCCCACGACGAGTAC
>NZ_JAVREM010000407.1:0-396 GCF_031845425.1 Streptomyces millisiae | reverse complement strand
ACGAGGTGGTTGCGCGCCTCAAGCCCGGGATAATCATGTGCCGCGAGAAAGAGGACGCGACGTCGGCACGCATCCTGGAGACGATCCTGGCCGACGAGGAAGGCCACATCGACTACCTGGAAACCCAACTCGAGCTCATGGAGAAGTTGGGCGACGCGCTCTACGCAGCGCAGTGCGTCTCCCGCCCGCCGCAGTAGCGCCAGGAGTTTCGGCTCAAGCCGCCCTGGGTAGCCCGGTGACCGCCGGTTGCCCGGGGCGGCTTTGTTCGCGCTGTAACTTTCATAGCTTGTCTAACGATATCGTGGTTGAACTGGCAGGCAGGTGAAAGGAAGTCATGTCGAGCCCATCAACCACCGCCGAGCAGACCTCTGGCGCGGCACTGCTGAGCGTGCGCAG
>NZ_JAVREM010000406.1:0-396 GCF_031845425.1 Streptomyces millisiae | reverse complement strand
GTCACCAACTGCGACTCATCCAGTATGTCGAAGAGGCGGTGGCATGTCAGCGCATTCATCACCAGGTTGGCGTGTGTGAGCTCGGCACCTTTGGGCTTACCTGTGGTGCCGCTGGTGTACAGGATGACCGCAGTATCGGTCGCTTCGGTCGGGACCATCACATCCTCGCGAGAGCGCTCGCCGAAGAGTTCTGCCAGGTCACTGATGTCGATGGAAAACTCGCATGTGGCCACGTCGTCGAAGCCGCGCCAGGCGTCCTCAGGCAGGTAGTCGCCGGCAAAGAAGTAGGCGCACGCACCCGAATCACGAAGGTGGTAAGCGACTTCGGCGCGTTTCAGCATGGTGTTCATCGGAACGACCACTGCACCCGCCTTCAGGATCCCGTAATAGATGATG
>NZ_JAVREM010000405.1:0-398 GCF_031845425.1 Streptomyces millisiae | reverse complement strand
CAATATCGGCATGCTGCCCGACGAGACCTTCTCCCCCGGCGACTGGGTGATCATCCACATGGGCTTCGCGGTGGAGAAGACCGACCACGCCGGCGCCGAGGCAGCGATGCGGGGCCTGGAGCTGCTGGGGCGCGGCCGCACCACCGAGGTGCCACCATGACCGCGCGGCGCCGGCTGCGGATCGGCGTACACGGAGTCGTCCAGGGCGTGGGCTTCCGGCCGTTCGTCTACACCACGGCGGCCGCGCTCGGGCTGACCGGCTGTGTCCGCAACGACAGTTCCGGCGCCGTCATCGAGATCGAAGGTGCCCCCGGCGATCTCGAGGCGTTCCTGCACCGGCTGCGTACCGACCCACCTGTCCTGGCGGTGATCGAGTCGACAGAGACCCGGCCGATGCC
>NZ_JAVREM010000404.1:0-399 GCF_031845425.1 Streptomyces millisiae | reverse complement strand
CCATGACCTCGACCGGCCGCTGATCACCGTCGCCTGCCACGACGACCTCACCACCGCGGATCTCGTCGGCCGGTATCTGCTGCGGGGCGATGAGACGGTTTGGATGGACGGCCCGCTGACCCGCGCGGTGCGCGAGGGCGCGATCTGTTACCTGGACGAGGTGGTCGAAGCCCGCCAGGACACCACCGTGGTGTTGCATCCGCTCGCCGACTATCGCCGCCAGCTGCCGATCGAGCGCCTCGGCATCACGCTGGACGCGGCGCCGGGGTTCGGTCTGGTCATGTCCTACAACCCCGGCTATCAAAGCGTTCTCAAAGACCTCAAGGACTCGACCCGCCAGCGGATGGTGGCCATCGAGTTCGGCTTTCCAGAACCCGAAGTCGAAGAGGGCATCATCGC
>NZ_JAVREM010000403.1:0-399 GCF_031845425.1 Streptomyces millisiae | reverse complement strand
CCGTTCTTCTCCTCCGGGCGGCCCACCTGGTTCCCGGCGTTCGCGATGGGCACCGGGCTCCTGGTCACGATGGGCGCCGGGTACGCGCACACGTACCGCTTCGGCGTCGTCGGCATCGCCACCGCCAACGCCCTCGGCATCAGCACCACCGCGCTGCTCCTGCTGATGGGGCTGGGCACCCGGGTCGTGCCGATCCGGGCCCGGGCGGTCACCCTCGCGCTCGGCCGCCTCACGGGGGCCGCGCTGGTGGCCGGGGCGGTGGGCTGGGCGGCCGCCCCCCTGCTTCCCGACGCCGTGCTGAGCCTGGCCGCCGGGTGTCTCCTCGTCCCCGCCGTGTTCTTCCTGACCGGGCTGGCGCTGCGCTCGCCCGAGGTCGTCTCCCTGCTGGCACTCATCCGA
>NZ_JAVREM010000402.1:0-400 GCF_031845425.1 Streptomyces millisiae | reverse complement strand
CTTCCACGACGGCCGCCCCTTCACCGCGGACGACGTGATCTTCGCGGTGAAGAACCTCCAGAACCCGGTCCGCGCCGCCCAGTTGCGCAGTACGGCCGCCACAATCAACGGGTTCGAGAAGCGCGGCGACCACGAGCTGGTGCTCAAGCTCGCCCACCCGGTGAACAACCTCTTCGACCTCTTCGAGTTCATGATCATCACGGATGAGAGGACCGTCGAGGACGCCGTCACCGGCAAGAAGCTCATAGGCACC
This sequence comes from Streptomyces millisiae, assembly GCF_031845425.1. Lineage (NCBI taxonomy): Bacteria > Bacillati > Actinomycetota > Actinomycetes > Kitasatosporales > Streptomycetaceae > Streptomyces > Streptomyces millisiae. The sequence goes on along the minus strand of NZ_JAVREM010000402.1, from coordinate 147 downwards.
GGACCGTTCAAGCTGAAGAAGTGGAGCCCCGGCTCCGGGCTGAGCCTGACCCGCAACGACAGCTACTGGCTGCCGGACCGCCCCTACCTCGACGGGGTCGAACTGCGGGTGATACCCCAGGCCGACGCGCTGATCTCGTCCCTGCGC
>NZ_JAVREM010000401.1:0-400 GCF_031845425.1 Streptomyces millisiae | reverse complement strand
TGGAGTGGCGGATCTAGGCGGTCATCGACAGCGGAAAGGTGTTTATGGACAGACGTTTTCGAATCGGACTGGGATACGGACTGTCACTCGACGTCATGTCGTCGTCACCTCCTCGCTGTCGGGCGCACGGAACGCCGCTGATCTTGACGCAATCGTCAGACATAAACGCTGAAGAGGAAGTTGGGCACATGGCCGAACGCGCCGATTCTGGCGCGAGCACTTCCTCATCAGAGCTTTGGCACTACACGACGTGTCCCACCAGAGGTGGGAAGCCACTTCGGGTCATCCCTTAAGCCGGGAAGACCTGTCCTAATCCTGGGCGTCTCTCGACGTCGTCGGATCAGTGGCCTGTGTTCGTGTAGGAGCCTCACCTAACGAAGCGCGGTTTTCATTGGAAACC
>NZ_JAVREM010000400.1:0-401 GCF_031845425.1 Streptomyces millisiae | reverse complement strand
GACTACCACCTGACCACCGGTGCCACCCCGATGGCGCTGCCCGCGCTCGGCGGCCATGAGGGCGCCGGCGTCGTCACCAAGGTCGGCAAGAACGTCACCGGCATCGAGGAGGGCGACCACGTCATCCTCGCCTTCATCCCGGCCTGTGGTGAATGCCCGCCGTGTCTGAAGGGCTTCCGCTCGCTGTGTGACCGTGGCGCGGTCCTGCTGGGCGGTAAGGCCATCGCCGACGGCACCAACCGCATCACCGCCGGCGGTCGAGAGGTGTCGCCGATGAACCTGCTCGGCACCTTCGCGCCGTACATGACCGTTCACAAGGATTCCGTCGTCAAGATCGACAAGGACATCCCGTTCGAGACCGCGGCCATCATGGGCTGCGCGGTGCCGACCGGCTTCGGCTC
>NZ_JAVREM010000399.1:0-401 GCF_031845425.1 Streptomyces millisiae | reverse complement strand
GCCCACCCCTTCGCGGCCATAAATCAGTGTCACCGAACCGGCAATCAGCCCGCCGTTGAGCAGTCCATTGATCGCACCGACGCCGAGGCGGACTGCTGGCGGCTCATCGGCGATGGTGCGCTCAGAGATTTCGAAGATTTCCATGTGTTCCCCTTGGGTGTCGAGTGTTCTCACATCACCGCGGCGCTTGCCGGTGCCATCTCGGTGCCCGGTGTTCGGCTCAGCGTGGCGCTATCTCCGCTGGACCGAACACCGTTGGCGCCGAGGCAGACTGCTGCGGTGCAGCCATGCCGTCACGATGATGAATCGCATGTCCAGGCACATCCGCGCCGAGCTAGGTGGCGGTGATGGGCGTGAGAGATTGCACCCCACGTGAACGTGGGTGATCCTCGCGCCTTCAC
>NZ_JAVREM010000398.1:0-402 GCF_031845425.1 Streptomyces millisiae | reverse complement strand
CGTTGAGCACGCCCTCCTTCTCGTCGGCGGCGACCAGCTCGTCGAGCCCGCCGAAGTCGGCGACCGAGGTGGCCTCGGTGAACTTCACGCCCTTCGCCCCGGTCTCGGCCGTCTCCACGGGCGCGGCACCGCAGGCGGTGAGGGCGGTGAGGGCCGCGGTGGAGAGGGCGAGGGCGGCGACGGCACGGCTGTTGGAGCGGATACGGGGGCGGGGTCGGGCTCTGCGCACGGTAGGTCTCCCAGAAGCGAAGCGTGAGGGCCACTTGTTCATACAAGCTGGCACCAGTTCGCCCGGGCCAGGTGTCGGGAAAGTTAACGTCCCATGTCCAGTGCCACAAGAGGGCAGGAAGAGGAAAGCCCACTATTCAGGGGTTGTGGTAGATAACGACCTTGCATCGAAAC
>NZ_JAVREM010000397.1:0-403 GCF_031845425.1 Streptomyces millisiae | reverse complement strand
GCTCACCGAGGAGCTGGCCGCCGCCTTCGCGCTCGTCCGGCCGGGCACCCGGATGGTCTCCATCTGCACCGGCAGTTATGTCCTGGCCGCCGCCGGATACCTGGACGGCCGCCCCGCCACCACGCACTGGTCGGCCGCCGACCACTTCCAGCGGACCTTCCCGCAGGTCCGCGTCGACCCGGGCGTGCTGTTCATCGACGACGGGGACGTCCTCACCTCCGCCGGGGTCGCCGCCGGGATCGACCTCTGCCTCCACCTCGTGCGCCGCGACCACGGGGCCGCCGTCGCCACCGAGATCGCCCGGCGCACGGTGGTCCCCCCGTACCGGGACGGCGGGCAGGCCCAGTACATCCACCGCCCCGTTCCCGAACCGCAGTTCGCGACGACCACCGCCGCCCGGGCC
>NZ_JAVREM010000396.1:0-403 GCF_031845425.1 Streptomyces millisiae | reverse complement strand
AGACGGCGGGGCTGATCGAGACGCTGGTGGCTCTGGGTGCGGAGGTGCGCTGGGCTTCCTGCAACATCGTCTCCACCCAGGACCACGCCGCCGCGGCCATCGCCGTCGGCCCGAACGGCACCCCGGAGGCCCCTGCGGGCGTCCCGGTCTTCGCCTGGAAGGGCGAGACGCTGGAGGAGTACTGGTGGTGCACGGAGCAGGCGCTGACCTGGCCGAACACCCCGACGGGCGGTCCGAACATGATCCTGGACGACGGCGGTGACGCCACCCTCCTGGTCCACAAGGGCGTCGAGTTCGAGAAGGCGGGCGCGGCCCCGGACCCGTCGACGGCGGACAGCGAGGAGTACGCGTACATCCTCACCCTGCTGAACCGCACCCTCGGCGAGTCCCCGCAGAAGTGGAC
>NZ_JAVREM010000395.1:0-404 GCF_031845425.1 Streptomyces millisiae | reverse complement strand
GAATTCTGATCCAGGTCAACAGCAGATCGAGCGCGAGGAGCACGACAATGCCCGCGTCGACGCCGATAGGGAACGCGTACGAGAAGTTCCCGAAACCCTTCTGCAGCGCGAGCTCACGCACCGCCGCGTACGACCCAGCGAAGCCGATACCCGCGATGATCACGGCACCCGTGGCGACGGTCCCGATCAGCACCTTGTGAACCCGGGTGAGCTTGGGCACCGCCTTCTTGTTGTCCTGGGCAGTGGCAGACCCCAGGGGATCTGCGGCCCTACCCTGGTGGTGACGCATGCGAGTTCTCCGATCTTCCAGCGTCCCGAGCCTCGGCGGTGCTTCCTCACTGCCGGGGCTCATCTCTTGTCTCAGCCGTCGTTCCTGGTCAGGAATTCGTCGATCGCGCGGTCGA
>NZ_JAVREM010000394.1:0-404 GCF_031845425.1 Streptomyces millisiae | reverse complement strand
CCACCCGCACCGTCGACAGCTCCTGGCCGGCGCCGTCCATAGCGACGCCGAGTTGCCGCAGCACAGTTTCGCCGTTCGACCAGATGGTGACGGCGCCGCCGCCGGCCCGCACATCGGGGCGCTGCTCGAACACCGTGACGTCATGGCCGTCCCGCAGCAATCCCCGGGCGATAGAGATGCCACCCACCCCGGCGCCGACAACCAGGATCCGCAGCGACCGTTTCGGCGCTGGCTGGACGTAGTGCCGGCTCTGGGGCCGTAGTGAGCCCACGGCTCAATTTATGTCGGGTCCGGGGCCGCTGTACAGGTTTGTGCGGTACCGGCCTACCGGGGTCGCCCCGCTAAGCCGAGACGACCACCACCGGGCGCGGGAAACTCAGCGTCGCGCACGCATCGTCGAGTGT
>NZ_JAVREM010000393.1:0-405 GCF_031845425.1 Streptomyces millisiae | reverse complement strand
GGACGACATCGTCAACCACTTCTTCGTCTGCTCGACCCACGACTGGATCCTGTTCTTCACCACGCAGGGCCGCGTCTACCGGGCGAAGGCCTATGAGCTGCCGGAGACCTCACGCACTGCGCGCGGTCAGCACGTCGCGAACCTGCTGGCCTTCCAGCCGGAAGAGCGGATCGCCCAGGTCATCCAGATCAAGAGCTACGAGGACGCGCCGTATTTGGTGCTCGCCACCCGCAACGGCCTGGTGAAGAAGTCCAGGCTGGTCGACTTCGATTCGAACCGTTCCGGCGGCATCGTGGCGATCAACTTGCGTGACGGTGACGAACTGGTCGGTGCGGTGCTGTGCTCGGCCGACGACGACCTCCTGCTGGTCAGTGCAAACGGCCAGTCGATCCGGTTCTCCGCGAC
>NZ_JAVREM010000392.1:0-405 GCF_031845425.1 Streptomyces millisiae | reverse complement strand
CCTCCGCCCTCAAGCCGTCGTACGACGCGGACGACCTCAAGGCCCGTGTCGCCGCGCTGGCCGAGAAGTTCCCGCTGTACCCCGGCCTGAAGTAGCACCTGGCCTGCGGTTCCGCGCATCGTGACGGGGCACCGCGCACACTGAGGAGAGTGAGCGCGGTGCCCCGTTCCACGCCCCCGGCCCGAAGTTTTCACCCTGCTTGCCCCGCTTGTCCCCGCACCGCCCAGGCAGACAACGGCGTCTTCCAACCCCCCAAGGAGTCCTCCCGTGGCCATCTCGGTCTTCGACCTCTTCTCGGTCGGCATCGGCCCGTCCAGCTCCCACACGGTGGGCCCGATGCGGGCCGCCCGGATGTTCGCGCGCCGCCTGAAGAACGAGGGACTGCTCGCGCACACCACCTCGATA
>NZ_JAVREM010000391.1:0-406 GCF_031845425.1 Streptomyces millisiae | reverse complement strand
GTCACGAACTGCTTCGTACCGGCGACCTTGAAGTCCATGTCGCCGAAGGCGTCCTCCGCACCGAGGATGTCGGTGAGGGCGACGTAGTGGGTCTTGCCGTCGATCTCCTGCGAGATCAGGCCCATGGCGATACCGGCGACGGCGGCCTTGAGGGGCACACCGGCGTTCAGCAGCGACATCGTGGAGGCGCAGACCGAGCCCATGGACGTCGAGCCGTTGGAGCCCAGCGCCTCGGAGACCTGGCGGATCGCGTACGGGAACTCCTCGCGGGTCGGGAGGACCGGCACGATGGCGCGCTCGGCGAGCGCTCCGTGGCCGATCTCGCGGCGCTTGGGCGAGCCCACGCGGCCGGTCTCACCGACGGAGTACGGCGGGAAGTTGTAGTTGTGCATGTAGCGCTTACGGG
>NZ_JAVREM010000390.1:0-407 GCF_031845425.1 Streptomyces millisiae | reverse complement strand
CACCCGTTCCCGGGCCTGTTGCCCCTTCGGCGTCAGCCCGCCTCCCTGCGCATACCTCATGAACACGGCATACCGCAGGGATCACGAGCCGTCACGACCAGCCGCTATCGCGAGTTCAACCTCAGTACTACGCGGACGACGAGGGCCACGTCTGCGCGCTCGGCCACTACCACTGTGTGACCAAGCGGGGAAACAGTGCGGACGTCAGGTTCATCATCCACATCTGGACGGTCCGCGACGGCAAGCTCACGCATCTGCGGCAGGTCGCCGACAGCCTCGTCGTCGACGGGCTGGTGAACGGCTGACCCCGGCGGACCTGTCCGCACAGCTGGAATTTCTCGAACAGAAACAATATGGGAGTGCACATGAAGATCGCCGTTCTCGGTACCGGGATGGTCGGCCGCGCC
>NZ_JAVREM010000389.1:0-409 GCF_031845425.1 Streptomyces millisiae | reverse complement strand
GGTGCACTGGCTGGAATCGCTCCAGGGCCTGCCGACCCGGGCCCAGCTGAGCGGCTTCACCCAGACCGTTTTCGCCCGGTCCACGGGCTTCGAGGCGTTCATCTGCGGCCCGGCCCCGTTCATGGCAGTCATCAAGGAAACGCTCACGGAGGCCGGTGTGCCACGGGAACGGATTCACCTCGAGGTGTTCCAGTCTCTGTCGGGCGACCCGTTCACCGATGACACCCCCACGGTCGCAACCGATTCCGACGATAGGGACACTGCCGCCCTGCAGGTCGACCTGGATGGCACCAGTCACCGGCTGAGGTGGCCGCGGCAAGCGACGCTGGTCGACGTTTTGATCCGCTCGGGCGTGGATGTGCCATATTCCTGCAAAGAGGGACAGTGCGGATCGTGCGCAGCCACGGTC
>NZ_JAVREM010000388.1:0-409 GCF_031845425.1 Streptomyces millisiae | reverse complement strand
GCCACGCCTGACCAGGGACGGGATCTGGTAGCAGAGGGACTTTCCGCCGCCGGTCGGCATGAGCACGACGGCGTCGCCGCCGGAGACCACGTGCTCGATGACCGCGCCCTGCTCGCCGCGGAACGCGTCGTACCCGAAGACCCGGTGCAGCGTCCGCAGCGCCTCGGTCTCGGCCCCGCCACCTGCCCCGTCGTCGGTGCCGGTCCCGTTGCCGGTCACCGTCCCGGGCCCATCCATGCTCACTCCCAATGCTCTGTCCCCCGAGGTCCGCGCCGTACGGTACACAGCCCGACCCGGAACCGCTCCGTCGTCGGTCCGTCCCGGCCGCACGCCCGGCCCTGTCCGTCCTTGCTCCGTCCCCGACCACGATAGGCGCCTCCTACGACAACGCCGGACGGTCTGTGGATAT
>NZ_JAVREM010000387.1:0-410 GCF_031845425.1 Streptomyces millisiae | reverse complement strand
GTGTTGAGGGTACCGGTCAGTAGGTTGGGCGGGTGCAGCCCAGCGACATCTCCGCGCACTTCGCCCGCCGGGCGACCCTGAGCCGGTCGGTGCGCCTTCTGGCGCAGTTCCGGTTCGAGCAGAGCGAACCGGCCCGGTTCTACGGGGCGCTGGCCGCCGATACCGTCGCCTTGACCACCGATCTGTGGACGGCCGCCACCGGGGAATCCCCTGCCGGACGCACCGTCCTCGACGTCGGCGGTGGACCCGGCTACTTCGCGTCGGCGTTCGATCAGGCGGGCATGCGATACGTAGGGGTGGAGCCGGATCCTCGGGAGGCGCATGCCGGAGCCGCGAGAGCGGCGACATCCAGCCTGAGCCCGGCTGTCGATTCCGCATCGGGCACGTTCGTCCGGGCCTCCGGGATGGCC
>NZ_JAVREM010000386.1:0-410 GCF_031845425.1 Streptomyces millisiae | reverse complement strand
GACGACCAGGTTCCGGGTGCGGCACAGCACCGTCTCCCCGTCGGTCCCCGGGGCGTGTCCGACGATCTCGAGGAGCTCGGTCACCCCGTCCACGGTGACCGGACGCACCTCGGTGACCTCGGTCCCGTAGCGCACCAGGTCCTCGACCTGGGCCGCGCACCATTCCAGGTAGTCATGGAACTCGGCACGGCTCGGATAGAGCACCTTGTGGTTGATGAAATCCACCAGGCGTTCCCGGGCATGCAAATACGAGACGAAGCTCAGACGGCTCGTGGGATTCCTCAGGGTCACCAGATCCTTGAGGAAGGAAACCTGCATGGTGGCGTCGTCCAGCAGCATTCCGCGGTGCCAGCCGAAACTCTCCTTGCGTTCCAGGAACAGCGCGCGGGGCGTGCTCCCGGGGCCGTGGC
>NZ_JAVREM010000385.1:0-410 GCF_031845425.1 Streptomyces millisiae | reverse complement strand
CGACGAAGGCCTCATCGAATCTCAGTCCTACCTAGGGAGTTTGGCGTGACCGCACGATCTGATGTCCTGTTCGACCCGAACCGGACCGACTTCGACCAGTTCGACAGCAGAACCCGGGAGATCTTCCGGGCCACCATCGACTTCTTCGAGTCCCACGGCAAGCGGTGGCTCAAGCAGCAGGACCGGGATCGGGTCTGGTACAGCGACTTTCTCGACCTGGTCAAGCGGGAGGGCATCTTCGCGACGTTCCTGACGCCTGCGTCGGAGGCCGCCGGCGATCCCGACAAGCGCTGGGACACCGCGCGCAATGCCATGTACAGCCAGATTCTCGGGTTCTACGGGATGCAGTACTGGTATGTCTGGCAGGTCACCATTCTCGGTCTCGGTCCGATCTGGCAGTCGGAAAACAC
>NZ_JAVREM010000384.1:0-411 GCF_031845425.1 Streptomyces millisiae | reverse complement strand
CGAGCAGCCGCGTCGTCGTGAACGTCGTCGACTCCGCTCAGGGTGACAACGATGTCCGCGCCTTCGTCGCCAAGGCGCGCAAGGCGGGACCCGTCACGGTCGAGCGGACGGCCGAGGCCCCGCAGACCTTCGCGGCGGGCACCGTCGGCGGCGACCCGTACTACACGGGCAACGTCCGCTGCTCGATCGGCTTCTCGGTGCACGGCGGCTTCGTCACCGCCGGGCACTGCGGGCGCGCCGGACAGCAGGTCCGCGGCTGGGACAACACCTACATCGGCAACTTCCAGGGCTCGTCCTTCCCCGGGGACGACTACGCCTGGGTGAACGTCGGCAGCGGCTGGTGGACCGTCCCGGTCGTCCTCGGCTGGGGCACTGTCCCGGACCAGCTGGTCCGGGGCTCGAACGAGGCCC
>NZ_JAVREM010000383.1:0-413 GCF_031845425.1 Streptomyces millisiae | reverse complement strand
AGAGGGCCCCCGGACTCCCGGTCGAACCACCGGTCGAGGCATCCGAGCCGCCCGAGCCGCCCGAGCCACTGGTGCCGCAGCGGCGTGCTCCGCTTGGATGACCGTATGACTGATGTGTCCCTCATGGTTGCTGACGTGCACCTCGCTGCCGCCATCTCGGCCTACTTCCTGCCGCATGCCCTGCTGGCGCTGGGTGTCTCCGCCGTGCTGGCCCTCGTCGCCCGGCGGATGTTCGTCCTGCGCCTCAGGGGCGTCCGGGTCAGCGGGGTCTGCGTCCGGCACACCTATGCCAGGGACGGTGTGGCCGAGGTTGCGAAGTTCCAGGCGGCGTCGGGCGAGACGTTCCGGTGTCTGGCCGCGCCGAAGGCCGCCGCTTCAGCGCGGGTGGGGGACCCGATGGAGGTGGTCTACGA
>NZ_JAVREM010000382.1:0-414 GCF_031845425.1 Streptomyces millisiae | reverse complement strand
CGGGCTCGGAGCTCCAGCTTGCGGTCGCCGCGCAGAAGCTGTTGGCCGACAAGGACATCAACGCCAGCGTGGTGTCGATGCCGTGCGTGGAGTGGTTCGAATCCCAGCCCAAGGAGTACCGCGATTCGGTGCTGCCCCCGGCGGTGTCGGCCCGGGTGGCGGTCGAGGCCGCGGTGGCGCAGAGTTGGTACAAGCTGGTCGGGGACACCGGCGAGATCGTCTCGATCGAGCACTACGGTGCCTCCGCCGACGACAAGACCCTGTTCCGCGAGTTCGGGTTCACGCCCGAGGCTGTCGCGGCCGCAGCGGAACGGTCCTTGGACAACTGACCGCACCGCGGTCGTGACAACTAACCGTCGACTAGCAGGAGAAGGCGAACATGACTCAGAACCCGAATCTCGCGGCGCTGAGCGC
>NZ_JAVREM010000381.1:0-414 GCF_031845425.1 Streptomyces millisiae | reverse complement strand
CAGACAGGGTCGGCAACAGGTTGAAGAACTGGAAGACGAAGCCGACCCGGTGGTGACGGAACGCCGACTGCTGCTCGTCGCCCAGGGCGCCGATTTCCTCGCCGTCGAAGGTGATCGAGCCGGAATCGGGGGAGTCCAGTGCGCCGAGCAGGTGCAGCAGTGTGCTCTTACCTGCGCCGGAGGGGCCGACGATCGACACGAACTGGCCGCCGTTGAGTCGGAGGCTGATCTCGTCGAGGGCGCGCACGATCTGACCGCCGACCTTGTACTCGCGCACCACGTCGCGCAGTTCGATGGCCAGTTCGGGCATCGCAGCCTCCCGGGAGTCGGGATATGCGCAGCCTCCGCCGGGTGCTGTTGCCTATCTGGGCGAACGTGCGGGCTGCTGCCCCGACTCGGCGCGTTTTGCGCACG
>NZ_JAVREM010000380.1:0-416 GCF_031845425.1 Streptomyces millisiae | reverse complement strand
GTCCAGCCGTACGTGGTCGGGGGCGAGGGCGAGCATGAGAGAGGTCTCGCGGATGCCGGCGTGGACCTCGGGCAGTTCGCTGTCGACCGTGACCTCGCTGGCAGCGAGGGTGCTCGGGTGCAGCGCGCAGATGGCCACGTCGTGGGTGTGCTGGAGCTGGTGCACCAGTCCCTCAAGGACGCCCCGATTGCCGCCGTGGCCGTTGACACTGAGCCCCGTCCGCCCGGGTGTGGCGCGGAGGGACTCCCCGCCGAGCGTGGTGATCAAGCTGGCGTACAGCGGGATGTCCACGGTCAGGGTGCCTGGCGCCCAGGCGTGCTCCGGGGAGAGGCCGTACGGGACGGGCGGCGCGACCCAGAGGTCGTGCCGGTCCGCGACGTGTGCGGCCAGCCGAAGCGCGAAGCGCTCGGCTATGA
>NZ_JAVREM010000379.1:0-416 GCF_031845425.1 Streptomyces millisiae | reverse complement strand
CGTACTATCTGCGCGAAACCCGCGGCGTGAACAGGTCACGCCGATGAGCGTCCTCATCGGCGGCGAGTCTTCACGCGCAGCCGGCACCGGTCGAGGGCGCGCCGACTGGTCGTCGAAACACGCCGAGTTCAGCGAGCGCTTCTCAGCACTGCGCGCACAGGTCGTCGGTGTCTTGGGCATCGAGGGGCCGCCAGGACTAGAAGCCGATTCTCCGGCACAGGCTGGCGAGGTGATCTCGGATTTCTCGAGGCTGTGTGCGCTGCGTATGCGCGCGGTGCCTAGTTCGGACACCGAGACCGAACGACAGTTGTACACCTTGCTATTGAGGCTGCAGCAGTTGGCCATGGACTGGTATCTGTTCGAGACCGGCGTGCGCAGCCAGCGCCTGGCCGACTGCGCAGTGAGCCTCAACAGGC
>NZ_JAVREM010000378.1:0-416 GCF_031845425.1 Streptomyces millisiae | reverse complement strand
CACCTATTCATTGCTGGCACCATCGGTCGGCGCCCCGACAGCACCATCCCTGACGACATTGAGGAACAGACCGAGATTGCCATTCGGAAGCTGCAGGAGATTCTCCGCCTGGAAGGGCTCGATCTGTCTGCGCTCGTCGATGTCACCAGCTACCACGTCGACATCCACCAATACCTGTCCGGCTTTACCAAGGCGAAGTCCCGCCTGATCAAGCCTCCTTACCCGACTTGGTCACTGATCGGCGTCAGCGGGCTCGCGAGCCCCGGCCTGCTTGTCGAAATTCGGGCTACCGCAGCGTATCCCGACGGATCCTGAGAGCACCTGGTTCTTACGCAAGATGATCCAGGATCGGAAAGGTGGCCAAATCCTCTTGGAAACTGTCAATTACGCCACTCGTGTGTTGTTTGGCGGGAGGG
>NZ_JAVREM010000377.1:0-416 GCF_031845425.1 Streptomyces millisiae | reverse complement strand
ACCTTCTTGCGGATGTCCGCCTTGTTGACGCCGGCGATCTTCAGGGCGAAGCCCATGTTGTCGGCGACGGTCATGTGCGGGTACAGCGCGTAGTTCTGGAACACCATGGCGATGTCCCGGTCCTTCGGGGGGAGGTGCGTGACGTCGCGGTCGCCGATGCGGATGGCGCCGCCGTTCACGTCCTCGAGACCCGCGAGCATCCGCAGCGAGGTGGACTTTCCGCAGCCGGACGGGCCGACCAGGACGAGGAATTCACCGTCCGCGATGTCGATCTCCAGCGCGTCCACGGCGGGCTTCTCCGAGCCCGGGTAGATGCGGGTCGCCTTGTCGAACGTAACAGTGGCCATGGTGAAGGCCCCCTTCTACCGGCAGGAACGTGCCGGACGATCCGAGTAGGAAGGTGGTTGGTGTAGTCC
>NZ_JAVREM010000376.1:0-416 GCF_031845425.1 Streptomyces millisiae | reverse complement strand
AGACCGTGCTGCGCATGCTGCGCAGCCTGCCCGAGCTCCGTGATCCGGAGAGGTTCCGTTCCTGGCTGGTGGCGATAGCCATGAACGAGATACGCCGGCACTGGCGCGAGGGCCAGGCGGGGACGGTCTCCGCCGACCGGCTGGACGACGCCTACGACCTGCCCGACCCGCGCGCCGACTTCGTCGAGGTGACCATTCTGCGGCTCGGGCTGACCGGGCAGCGGCGTCAGGTGGCGGAGGCGACGCGGTGGCTGGACGAGGACGACCGCGCGCTGCTGTCGCTGTGGTGGCTGGAGACGGCGGGCCAGCTGTCGCGGGCCGAGGTCGCGGCGGCCATGGAGCTCTCCCCCCAGCACACGGCCGTACGCGTCCAGCGGATGAAGGCGCAGCTGGAGGCGTACGGCCGTGTGCTGGGG
>NZ_JAVREM010000375.1:0-418 GCF_031845425.1 Streptomyces millisiae | reverse complement strand
GAGCAGGTCGTAGCCCTGATTGTCGCGGCGGTGGGTGAGGTGCTCGAACAGATACCCGTACATCTCGGCAGCCTGCATCAACACTTCTGGAGTCGGCTCGGGGCTATCTGCTTCGGAGAACTGGAGGATCGCGTCCTTCCACCCGATCAGGCGGTCCCGGTCTTCTAGCGGCAAACCGAACAATGTCAGGAACACCTGCGAGGGATACGGAATTGCCAACGCGCCGACCACTTCACAAGTGTCGCCGCTGGCGACGATCCCGTCGATCAAGTCGCCGACCTGATGACGAAGCTCAGGTTCGATGGCGGCCATACTGCGCGGGCTGAAGAACTTGTCCACCATGCGCCGATACCGGGTGTGCTCAGGTGGGTCGAATGCGATCGGTACGAGCGGGATCGGGCTGCCCAAGAGAGCGAAC
>NZ_JAVREM010000374.1:0-418 GCF_031845425.1 Streptomyces millisiae | reverse complement strand
AGGGCCACCTCGGTGTCCTGGGGCGGTTCCCCGGCCCGCCACTCCCGCGCGGCCGTCTCCACCAGCGCCCGGGTCAGTGCGGCCAGCAGGACGGTGTCCGCCGGGTCCTGGCAGACGTCCGCGATCCTGACTTCCACTGTGGGGTAGCTGCGCGAGAGGCGCGCGTCGAAGTAGACCATCCCCTCGTCCTTGAGGACTCCGGTGGAGACGAGGGCCGCGACCTGCTCGTGGTAGCGCTCGGCGGAGCCGTGGAGTTCCACGGGCCCGGCCGAGGGCCAGCGGCCCCACACCCGGCTGCGGTAGCTGGCGTACCGGGTGTCCTGCCCCTGCCAGAAGGGGGAGTTGGCGGTCAGGGCGAGCAGGACCGGCAGCCAGCAGCGCACCCGGTCGAGGACCGCGACCCCTTCCTCGTCCGACT
>NZ_JAVREM010000373.1:0-418 GCF_031845425.1 Streptomyces millisiae | reverse complement strand
CTTCCTCGACGTCGTCTCGCGCGGCGGCAACCTGCTGCTGAACATCGGCCTCACCGCCTCGGGCGAGGTCACCGCCCTGCAGCGGCGCACCCTCGAAGCGCTCGGCGCGTGGAACGCGGCGCACGGCGACGCCGTCTTCGGCTCCCGCCCGCTCGCCGCCGGCCTCGCCAGGCCCGCCGACGAGCCCTGGGTCCGCTGGACCCGCACCGGGCAGACCGCGCACGCCTTCGTGGACGCCCCCGCGGGCACCCGGGTGGCCCTCGACGCCGACGCCACCGCGCTCGACCTCGCGTCGGCCACCGCGACCGAGGCCACCACGGAGACCGCCGGCGGCGTGCTCACCGTGACGGTCGGGGACCACGCCCTGGCGGGACCGGTCCGGGTGGACATCCCGCTGCGCTGACCCCCGGGCCCGCAC
>NZ_JAVREM010000372.1:0-418 GCF_031845425.1 Streptomyces millisiae | reverse complement strand
AGCACGCCATTTCGCGCGAGCAGCTGGCTGGCTCTCGAGCCGCCGACCTCTACGAGGTCCGGCGACTGGTGGAGATCGCAGCGACCGAGATGTGCGCAGTCCGGGCGAGTGATGAGCAGCTCGATCAGATCGTGCAAATGGCACAGCGCATGCACGATGATGCTGCGGACAAAGACGACGAGCCTCTTGATGTGCGTGGTCGGGTCACCGACGATCTCGCTTTTCACGGAGCGATAGCTGAGGGTTCCGGCAATTTGGTGCTCACCCGGTTGGTTGCGGACATCAGACGCGAGCTGGTCCCGACGTGGGCGGTGGATCAGCTCGACGCAAGTGAAGTCCGCGACGTGCATGATGCGCACCTCGAAATCGCAAAGGCATTGCGTAACCGAGATGTCGTAGGAGCCCGTCGTGAGATGGC
>NZ_JAVREM010000371.1:0-418 GCF_031845425.1 Streptomyces millisiae | reverse complement strand
TACCGGCAGCATGACCATGGTCGGACGAGCCGTTCGAGGTTTCGCCGCGGAGGTTGAGCTGACCGATGAGGAGCTCGCCGCTCTATGGCCCCTGATGGTCCTCCGCGGCGCGGTCTTGGTGGTCAGCGGGTGGAGCCAGCTCCGTATCGACCCGGACAACGCGTACGCGCGGGAGCGGCTCGAGCATGAGTGGCAGGTGTTCGAGCGGACCCTGAATTGCGAACCGGCTCAGGCTACTTCGCAGCTGCGTCTGGCCGCTGCACGAGCCCATCTCGCTGGACTTCGCTATTCCGAGATTCTGCCCGGGAGAGGCGAAGCGCGAGTGATCGATCTCGGCATTCGCAGCGAAGCGCTCGACCGCGGTCGGTGGATTGCGCCCGGCGCCGAGCGTGACCTTGCGCGCGAAGCGCTTGAACAC
>NZ_JAVREM010000370.1:0-420 GCF_031845425.1 Streptomyces millisiae | reverse complement strand
GACTGGGCGGCTGAATTACGCAAGCTCGGACACGACTTTCGCGATCTGGCTCATGCCCACCCCAACGTGGTGCCATTGTTGGTCACCCGCCCGCTGGCGACACCACTCGGGATGCGCCCGCCAGGAATCCTGCGGCACCTCGAACAGGTCCTCGCGCTGCTCATAGGGGCCGGGTTCACCGGGGCAGACGCGCTACACGTCGACCGCGCGTTGTTCGGGGTCCTGTACGGCCATGTGTTGACCGAACTGCAGGAGATCGTCGAACGCCCCGAGGAAACGGATCACGTGTTGCGGCTAGGGCTACACCGTTTGCCGATCGACCAATTCCCGCGCCTCCGTGACCTCGCGCCAACCTGGGCCGCCTACGACGGGCTGGCGGAGCTCGATCGCGGACTCGACATTCTGCTCAGCGGACTGGTC
>NZ_JAVREM010000369.1:0-420 GCF_031845425.1 Streptomyces millisiae | reverse complement strand
CACTGGTTCAGGCCGACGTACCGGTCAAGCAGCTGCGCCGGCTGATGCCACGACTGCGCGGCCACACCGCATCGGATCAGTTGCTCGATTCGGTGGGCGGGCTGCTCGACCGCATAGACGACGCCCACCACAGCGACGGCGACGTGTGGGCGATCTACCGCTCCAACCCCCGCCCCATCGACCAGCTGCTGAGCGAATTCTCCTCCGGGACAACCGATGTGGATGCCGCCCAGGGATTCGTCGGGGCGGAGGTGGCCGCACAGGTCGAGCAGACGGTGCTGAACCGCTCATTGCTGCGCACCGAATTGCGCGGCTACCAGGAATTCGGCGCCCGCTATGCGGTGGCCCGCGAGCGGACCCTGCTGTGCGACGACCTGGGGCTGGGCAAAACCCTGCAGGCACTGGCGGTGGCCGCACACC
>NZ_JAVREM010000368.1:0-421 GCF_031845425.1 Streptomyces millisiae | reverse complement strand
AGCATGGCGTTGCCCACCGCGGCACCCTGCCGGTTGGCGTTGTCGAAGTGTTCGAACCGGACGTGACCACCGGCCCGAGCCGAGTAACGTTGCGCCACATCACCTGCGGCGTAGATGTGCGGAGTCGAGGTTCGGCCCTGCGCGTCGACCACGATGCCGTCGCGCACCTGCAGGCCCGAGGCCGCGGCCACCTCGGTGTTGGGGACGATGCCGATGCCGATCAGCACCGCATCGGCTTCCAATCGACCGCCGTCCGCGCAGTCCACCACCACGCCCTCGGCGGTGGTGTGCAACTGCTCGACCGTGACGCCGGTGCGCACGTTGACGCCGTGGTCACGGTGGATGCGCACCAGTTCAGCACCGAGACGGGCGCCGATGACGTTGGCCAGCGGCACCGGCGCGGCCTCCAGCACGGTCACCT
>NZ_JAVREM010000367.1:0-422 GCF_031845425.1 Streptomyces millisiae | reverse complement strand
AGCTTGGCGAGCCCGCGGCCCCGGAACGCGCGGGCGGTGCCGGTCATCGCGGTGGCGTAGCGGCCCCGCCCGTCCGTGTGGGCGAGGCTGAACGCGGCAGGAACGCCGTCCACCAGGGCGACCATGGACAGCTCCCGGTCCAGCATCGGATGCTCCCACGTCGACGCGGCCCACTCCTGGTAGCCGGCTGACCCGCTCTCGACGTCGCTCGGTTCGTCGGCCGCGGTCTCCAGGTCCAGCGCGAACAGCGGGCGCGGATCGTCGGCGAAGCCGGCGGCGGGACGCAGCTGGACACCGGGCGGCGCGGGCTGGAGCGGCGGCAGCGTGGCGGCCGTCAGGTCGAGCCGCAGGAAGTGCGCGTGGCGGGCGGCGCGGTAGCCGTGCCGTTCGGCGAACGCGCGGTGGGCCGGGGCGTCCAGCAC
>NZ_JAVREM010000366.1:0-424 GCF_031845425.1 Streptomyces millisiae | reverse complement strand
ATCCAGCGCCCGACTGGGACACCGGCCTGCTCCTGGGCGACGCGCAACGGCGTGCGGGCCGGGCGGTGGCCGTCACCGACGACGGTCTCGCGCAAGTAGTAGCGGTGTATCTGACCGGCCCGGATCACCCTGATGTCGACTGTCATGCAGATCACGCCACACGGCACTGACCTGCAAGAAAAGGCCGATCAGCCCGGCGTCCCGCCAGGCGGGAGCAACGGCCCGACTTTCTCCTCAGGTGCCCGCCGGACGGGAAGGCGGCCCCGGGCCGGACGCAAACGTCATCGCTCTCCAGCACCTTGGCGACCCGAACGACCAGCGAGCACCACCAGGCGTCAAGGAACAAGCGCCACCAACGAGCACCGCCTACAGCAGCCCTCGGCAACCGCCGGGGGCTTCGTCGTGCTGCCCGGAGGAGACCAGC
>NZ_JAVREM010000365.1:0-425 GCF_031845425.1 Streptomyces millisiae | reverse complement strand
ACTGGGCTACGTCGAGTCGCTGAAGAACACGGGGGCCCGGGTGCCGGACCTGCACGTCATGCGGACCATGGTCGGCAAGGGTGTGGGGGCTGACCAGCTGGAAGCGAAGCTGACGGCGGCCGGGTACCCGGTCCTGGCCTCGCGGTTCAAGTACTCCAGCGCAATGGGCGGCCCGGCGTACGTCTTCGGGAAGAAGATCAGGGTCAAGGCAGGATCGGACATGGACAAGATGGCGCGGGAGGTCTTGGGCGTGGTGGCGCGATGAGCAAGGCATCGGATGCGGCGGCCGCCAGCTTCGGGGATGTCCTGGAGTTCGGTCTGGCGACCCGGGGCGGGGGCGCTCAGCTGCCCGCACAAGCGGCTGCGGCCGCCGCGGTGGAGCTGACCCCGGCGGACCGGCTGGAAGCCCTGGAGAGGCGCATTGC
>NZ_JAVREM010000364.1:0-425 GCF_031845425.1 Streptomyces millisiae | reverse complement strand
CCCGTCGAGGGGGCGAGGAATCCGCCCATCATGTTGATGAGCGTGGACTTCCCGGCGCCGTTCGGGCCGAGCAGTCCGGTGACGCCGGGGCCCACCGTCATGGAGACGTCGTTGACGGCGACCACATTGCCGAACCAGCGCGAGGTGTGGTCGATCTCGATGGTGGTCACAGCCCGACCCTCCGGTAACGGCGCATCAGGACGGCGTACGAGCCGGCGACGAGCGCGAGGACAACGAACAGGTAGACCACTCCGGTACCGGCCCCCGGGCCTTCCCCTCCGGGGAAGGCGGAGGTGGCGCCGAGGAACGCGGTCTGCACACCGTCGATCAGCGTGATCGGCGAGAAGAGGCCCAGCCACTCCACGGCCCCGGGCGACCCGGTCTCCCAGGCGATGGCCTGGACCGTGGAGACGGCACCGTAGGAG
>NZ_JAVREM010000363.1:0-425 GCF_031845425.1 Streptomyces millisiae | reverse complement strand
GTACGGGCAGCCGCTCGTGTGCCAGTCGTCGATGCCCACGGTCCGCTCCTGTGGGAGGAGCATGACGTGCGGTTCCGGTTCGGCGCCGGGGGCGGGCGGGGCGTTCACCCCGGCGATGATCCACTGGGCGTGGTCGATGCCGGAGCAGAAGCGGCCCCACATCCCGCGCACCAGATAGCCGCCGGGCACCCGTTGGGCGGGCGGGCCGCTGAGGCGGAGTTGCAGGGCGACCCGGGTGGAGGGCGCGGCGAAGACCTCCCGGCGTGCTTCCGGGGGGAGTTGGGCGACCGTCCAGGTGGTGCCGCCCATGACCGCGCACAGCCAGCCCGCCGACGCGCAGCCCCGGGAGAGCTCCTCCGCGGTCAGGAGGGCGGTGGCGAAGCCGAGGCCGCTGCCGCCCCAGACGCGCGGGGTCAGGACATCGA
>NZ_JAVREM010000362.1:0-425 GCF_031845425.1 Streptomyces millisiae | reverse complement strand
ATCAAGACGGGTGGCCAGCGTCGGTTCGTGGCAGTCTGAGCCCCCGAATGCACCGCGACCAACCGAAACTTGTTGCCCGAATCACGGCAAGTATTGCATCAGTCTTTTTGAGTAGCGAAGTAGGCGTGATGTCGACGGGTAGTTCAACCAGCCCGTTCGATGTGTGGTTGGGGGATGCCGGATAGGATCCTGAGCATCAGATCCTGCAGACCGGGGCGACACACAAACTCTCGGCCGGAAGCGCGCAGACAACCAAAAACCGCCTGTCGCCCAGGCTAAATCACCTCGCTGCGATCGCGATGGACTCCAGCGCCTCTACTGCCTCGGGCGCGTAGTTGATCGTTGTGTCGAGAGTGGCCGCGGTGCGTAAGGCTGTGGCCAACGCCGCGGAGGCGAGTTCGACCAGGGCATCGACGTCTACATCG
>NZ_JAVREM010000361.1:0-426 GCF_031845425.1 Streptomyces millisiae | reverse complement strand
GGCGCCAAGTACCTGCACGCACTCGATGACGGCATGGTGCCGCTGCAGTTCCTGTTCAGCGGAACCGTTTTCACCCGCGGTACTCGCGGCTTCGCGGTGCAGCAGGTGCCGTGGGACCGCGAAGATCACTTCGACATGCCGGTTGCGGTGTGGCGACAGCTGATGGCTCAGCATTTTCCCGACACCGGCTGGCTACGGCTTCGCCACGACACGCTCGACGAGCTGGCCAACTACAAGGCACGCTGGGGCATGTTGTCGTTCGAGGAAGCGATCGACAATCGGCTGACACGGCAGGAAATCCGATGAGCGGCAATCTGGCTCAGGTCCTCTCGGTGGCCGATGCCGTTCTGTACGAGCGCTACCTGCTCTATCCGTACCGCGCCGACTCGCGCAAGAACCCGTCCCGCTGGCAGTTCGGCGTACTCG
>NZ_JAVREM010000360.1:0-427 GCF_031845425.1 Streptomyces millisiae | reverse complement strand
GCCAGGAACCGGCCACCAAGGTGCTCGAGTACGCCGTGGGTCCGGCGTCCGACGAGATTGCCGAACGGCTCAACCTGCAACCGGGCAGCGAGGTGGTGACGATGCGCCGGCTGCGAATGTCCGGCGGTCAACCGCTGGCGCTGATGACCAACTACCTTCCCGCTTCGATCGCGCCGGATCGCGATGAACTCGAGCGGGCCGGTTTGTACCAGTCGCTGCGCTCCCGTGGGGTGCACATCCGGTTGGCTCAGCAGCGCATCGGCGCCAAGGCTGCCGAGCGGGATGAGGCGAAGCTGCTCGACGAGAAGCCGAAGGCCCCGCTGCTGGTGATGGAACGGACGGCATTCGACGATTCCGGACGCGTCGTCGAGTACGGAAGCCACGCCTACCGCGCATCGCGGTATTACTTCGACACCACCCTCGTCGA
>NZ_JAVREM010000359.1:0-427 GCF_031845425.1 Streptomyces millisiae | reverse complement strand
CCTCCAGGCGCAGCGGTCCGCTGCGCCTGGAGGCGATCCGGTCGGGCAACGCGCAATTGGGCCGGGTCGGTGATGTCCCGCCGATCCTCGCGCAGTATTCGGACGCCGGGGTGCCCATCGTCGGGGCGGTGAAATACGACGGGAACGGGCTGGTGCTGGCAACCTCACCGGGCTCGGGCATCAAGTCGCTGAAAGACTTGGCCGGCAAGAAGATTGCGATCAACGAGGGCACCGCGCAGCAGGCGGTCGTGCTGCGCAACCTGAAGTCCGCCGGCTTGAGCATCAAGGACGTGCAGCCGATCAATCTGGGTCTGGCCGAGTTCGCCGACGGTCTGCGTGCCGAGCAGGTCAACGCCGCGGTGCTCAAGCAACCGGACCGCGTGCGGTACCTCGCTTCCACGCAGGGGGAGGGGAGCATCGAAATCCC
>NZ_JAVREM010000358.1:0-429 GCF_031845425.1 Streptomyces millisiae | reverse complement strand
CAGACGGACAGCCGCCCGCTGAACCGTCTCACCCCCCGCGAGCGGGAGGTGCTGGCGCTGATGGCCGAGGGGCTCAACAACCAGACCATCGCGCAGCGGCTCACCGTCACCGAGGCATCGGTGGTCAAGCACTCCGGCAACATCTTCATGAAACTGGACCTCGACCCGGCGGAGGGCAACCGGCGGGTGCTGGCCGTGCTCGCCCATCTGCGGGGCGATCCGGACTGACGGCCGCCGCCGCTGCCCGGCCGGTACCCGGCTCTGGAACCGGTTCTGCGACCTCCAGGACGCCTACCTCACCCACCTGCGCAACCGCTGACCAGGAGCACCTCGTGCCCGACATCTGGAAGGGCCGGCCGCTGCCCGACTGCGGCCTCGCCTACACCGACCTGCACTACCGGCTCTACGACGAGCGGACCGGACAGGTCC
>NZ_JAVREM010000357.1:0-429 GCF_031845425.1 Streptomyces millisiae | reverse complement strand
GTGCGAATTCGTGTCCGACATCGCGGGCGCATTGCCGTCGTATGTGATCGCCGAACTCCTCGGCATCTCCCACGAGGACGGTCGCCGCTTGTACCACCTCACGGAAACGATGAACTCGGAGCACGTCGGTGAAGCCACAGATACGGTGCTGCAGGCTCAGATCGAGATGTTCGAGTACGCCTCTGCGCTGGCGCAACGCAAGCGTGCCGAACCCGGCGATGACATCGCGACCGCGCTGCTCGATGCCGAGGTGGACGGCCGGCGCCTCACCGACCTCGAGTTCAACATGTTCTTCCTGTTGATGATCAATGCCGGGGGAGACACGACCCGCAACCTGGTCTCGGCGGGCACATTGGCACTGATGGAGCACCCGGACGAACTCGCTCGGCTGGTGGCCGACCCGGGGCTGCTGTCCACGGCGGTCGAGGA
>NZ_JAVREM010000356.1:0-429 GCF_031845425.1 Streptomyces millisiae | reverse complement strand
CCCCGCGCCAGGCCCGGCCGGCCAGGCCCTCGTCGGCGAGGCTACGGCTCGTTCGTGTTGGCCTCGAGCGTCTTGCGGGTGACGGCGCCGTAGACGCCTGGCGGGTCGTCCTCGATGCCGTAGGCGTTCTGGAAGCGCTCCACCGCGTCCCTGGTCGCCTCGTCGTAGACGCCGTGCGCCTCGCCCGCGTAGACCCAGTTGAGCTGGAGCAGTCGCTTCTGCAGCTCGACGACCTCGGGGCCCTCGTCCCCCAGTTGGAGTACGGGGGCGGGGTCCTCGCCGCCCGGGTTCGACGGCTCGTCCGTCGGTTCCTGGGTGGGCGGCTCCGAGGGCTCCTCGGTGGGCGGCTCGTCGGTGCCCGGGTCGCTCGGCTCGGCGGGTGTGGTCGGGTCGGGTCCCGGGGTGGTGGGGTCCGGGTCAGGGGTCTGC
>NZ_JAVREM010000355.1:0-430 GCF_031845425.1 Streptomyces millisiae | reverse complement strand
GCCAGGTCCTCGATCGAGTGGCGGACCGTAGCGCCCAGCCCTTTGTTGATCAGCATGTCCGCGGTCTGAAACACCGTCTTGATGGCCAACGGCGCCACACCCCGACGACGCTTCCGCCTGCGGTCATCGTCCTCGAGCTTCATGCGCTCGATCTCACGCCTGGCGTTCGCGAGCTGCCGCCGGCTCACGATGAACAGCACCAGGAACGTGACGAACGCCGCGAACAGCACGACGACCACCACCAACAAGACGGACTCAAGGGTGGTCGGCATCTGCACCCGCTGATTATCGCCGCATGTCACATTCCGTCGAGTCGCGGTGTCTTGAGGGTGTAGTCACCATCAACCAGGAGTGCACCATGGATGCTCGTTTGAACCTGTTCGAGAACCCGACCGCCGTGAAGATGCTGAAGTACGTCACCTCGGCGGGC
>NZ_JAVREM010000354.1:0-431 GCF_031845425.1 Streptomyces millisiae | reverse complement strand
CGAGCAGACCGCGCACCTGCCCGAAGTGCCCGGCCGCCAGGGTGGTGTCGGTCCACGGGATCGGCACACCCTGCCGTATCACGGCGGTGGAGTAGTCGTGCTCGTTGATCAGCAGCGGCCGCGTGCGCCCGCTGGGCGCAGCGGCGACACGGGTTCTCACGTTCATCGCGAATACTTGCACTTTTGGGTTGGTCGAAACGGCGGTGGCGGCCCCGGTTGTGCGACCGCCACCACCGATGTCAGGTGAGCTTGCTGACCTTCTCGCCGTAACGCGCCTCGAGTTCGGCGATCCGCGACTCGAGCTTGGCGATCTTGACCTCACGCCGGTCGGGCACAACCACGAGCGGCAGTTCGGCCAGCGGAGCCTTGACCCGCTCGGGACCATCGATCGTGTACACGGTCGCCGTGATGTCCTCGTCGCCGGATTCCCA
>NZ_JAVREM010000353.1:0-431 GCF_031845425.1 Streptomyces millisiae | reverse complement strand
ACCAACGCGCTCTGGGCAATCGACGCGACGCAGCCGGACGGGGCGTTACCGGCCAGCATGTGCACCACGCGGGGCGGGAAGGCCCGCACCGCGCCGGTGTTCCCGGCCGCGTCGGTACGGCTCACCCAGCCGTCGAGCACGGCCGGATCGGCGAAGTTGGATTCGACTTGGGCCCACAGGCTGTCCCGGTTCAGCAGGGCCGGTGCGGCGCGGTAGAGGTTTTCCACCACTCGGCGTGGCAGCGGATTGGTCTCGGCCACCAGATCCAGGCAGCGCTGCATGTGCGGATTGCCATCGAGCCGCAGCCGTTCACCGGTCTCGACCAGAAAGTCGATGATCTCGGCCAGCGGCACGTTCAACAGCGGCGGCAATTCCGAGCGCGGGGTCACCAGCGCATCCAGTTCGATTGCGGGCGTGGCGAAGTCGACACC
>NZ_JAVREM010000352.1:0-431 GCF_031845425.1 Streptomyces millisiae | reverse complement strand
GGAGCGGCCGGGGAGCTGCCCGGTGTGCTGGAGCGCGCGGCCCGCGAGCCCTTCGACCTGGTGTCGGACATCCCGCTGCGCGCCCGGCTGTTCACGTCCGCCGCCGACGAGCACGTACTGCTGCTGGTGGCCCACCACATCGCGGGCGACGCCTGGTCGGAACGGCTGCTGCTGCGCGATCTGTCCACCGCGTACGCCGCGCGGCATGCGGGCGGGGCTCCCCGGTGGGAGCCGCTGCCGTTGCAGTACGCCGACTTCGCCCTGTGGCAACGCGCGGCGCTGGGCAGGCGGGACGACCCGGACAGCGCCCTGGCGGCGCAGCTCGGCCACTGGCGGAACGCCCTGGACGGCCTGCCGCAGGAGACACCGCTGCCGACGGACCGGCCCCGCCCTGCCACCCCCTCCCACCGGGGCGGGTCGGTGCCCCTGAA
>NZ_JAVREM010000351.1:0-432 GCF_031845425.1 Streptomyces millisiae | reverse complement strand
CCCCCTGGTCGACCACCGCGCTCGGACCGTCCGGCCCGTCCGGCTGGCGCCGCGCACGGGGGTCCGGCAGCAGCGGCCCGTCGTCCACCCGGAACCCGTAACGGTCCCCGTCCACCGCCTCCGCCTCCGCGCTCCACCACCCCTCCCGCAGCGGGTCGCGCTCCATCGGATACCGGACCTCCGCTGCCTCCAGCACGACCGTGTCCGCCTCGGGGGCCCACACCTCGAACCGCATCCACCACTCCTCGTCCGTACCGTCCGCCGCGTTCGTCACAGACCGTCAGGCCGCCCCGCCGTCCGGAGGCGGCTCCGCGCCCGGCTCACCACCATCCGTGACCGCCCGCCTCTAGAACCGGCCGGTCACCGGCCATTAAGGTCTGGTCCTGATCATTGCCCGGTCGGCTCCCCGCTCATACAGGTTCCGTTCATCCG
>NZ_JAVREM010000350.1:0-433 GCF_031845425.1 Streptomyces millisiae | reverse complement strand
GCTGTGCCGACCCCACCGGTCACGATCCCGACGCACTGGGCCATTTCGGTTCCTTCGGGGGCCGGTTTGTTCCCGAGGCGCTGAGGGCGGTGATCGAAGAGGTCACCGCGGCCTATGAGAAGGCCCGCGGTGACCAGGCAGTCCTCGATGAGCTCGACCGGTTGCAGCGGCACTACAGCGGCCGGCCGTCGCCGCTGTACGAAGCGACCCGGCGGTCCGAATACGCAGGTGGCGCACGGATCTTCCTCAAGCGA
The DNA here is from genome assembly GCF_031845425.1 of Streptomyces millisiae. Lineage (NCBI taxonomy): Bacteria > Bacillati > Actinomycetota > Actinomycetes > Kitasatosporales > Streptomycetaceae > Streptomyces > Streptomyces millisiae. Next base: position 179 of record NZ_JAVREM010000350.1, on the reverse strand, counting down.
GAAGACCTGAACCACACCGGTTCTCACCAGATCAACAACGGTCTGGGCCAGGCACTGCTGGCACGGCAGATGGGCAAGACCCGAGTCATCGCCGAGACCGGCGCCGGCCAGCACGGGGTCGCCACCGCCACGGCGTGTGCGCTGCTCGGCCTGGAATGCATCGTCTACATGGGTGCGGT
>NZ_JAVREM010000349.1:0-433 GCF_031845425.1 Streptomyces millisiae | reverse complement strand
AGCCACATGCGTACGCCCGGGCGACTGACGACCGCCATGGCAAGGCCGGCCACCGAAATCGACACGGTGGCAAAGTGATTGGCCGGTGGGATCTACTCAAGATCATTTCATTCAACTCCAAAGGACACCCCACCGTTGGACACTGGCCAGTCGCGTTGGACGACCTCAACGAGGTAGACACCGACGCGCTCGTCTTCGGCAACCTGCGAGCGGTTGCTCTCGGTGGCTGATGTCTAGTTCGGCCCGCCTTCCTGTCGCGACCACGGTCCTATCCCCCAAGTACCAGACGTGCGGATTGCCGTTTGGTCCACGGCTGTTCGAGATGGGCGTTCGCCGCGACCTACTCGTGCGGCAGCTGAGCGTCGCTCCCGGGACGCCAGGTAACGTCCGGCACTCTCAGGCCTTTCCGGATTCCGTCCGAGACTCTCATGTC
>NZ_JAVREM010000348.1:0-433 GCF_031845425.1 Streptomyces millisiae | reverse complement strand
GTACCAAATGACGCATGAGTGATACCGCGCTGGTCGTTGTGGACATGCTCAACGCCTACCGGCACGAGGACGCCGAATTGCTGGCACCCAACGTGGCAGCGATCGTCGATCCGCTGGTCGGACTGATCGATGACGCGCACGACCGCGAGAATGTGGACCTGATCTACGTCAACGACAACTATGGCGATTTCACCGCACAGTTCAGTGACATCGTCGCCGCAGCGCTGGCCGGTGAGCACCCGGATCTGGTGCGCCCCATCGCGCCGGCGGACGGCTGCCTGCTGCTGACCAAGGTGCGCCACAGCGTGTTCTATGCGACCGCACTGGATTACCTGTTGGGCCGGTTGGGCACGCGACGGCTGATACTCGCGGGCCAGGTCACCGAGCAGTGCATCCTCTACAGCGCGCTCGATGCCTATGTGCGGCATTTCGA
>NZ_JAVREM010000347.1:0-433 GCF_031845425.1 Streptomyces millisiae | reverse complement strand
ATGTCGAACCCTTCGAGCTCACCGCTGTACGGGTTGCGGTAGCCCCAGCGGTAGCTGTTCTGGTCGACGCCCGCGATCAGCTTGCCGCGCTCCTTGATCTTCGCGATGCCCGGCCCGTCCGCCGTCGAGGGCGGCAGGCTCGCCTCCGGATCGGTGCACTCCTCGGCCCGCACCGGGACGGCCGCCGTCGTGCCGCCCGCCGGGTCCGTCCCGGCGGGCGTGCCGTCGTGCCGGGAGAGCGGCAGCAGGGTGAGCGAGGCGGTGATCAGGCATGCCACCGCCATCCCCGCCACCCCGCCCCAGCCGCGCAGCGGGCCGTTCCGGACGGGCAGCCCGCCGTCCGGCGCGGAGCGGCGCCGCGCCCATGTCCATGCCCGCGCCCATGCGTGTGTCCGTGCCCGTGTCTGTGCCTTCGTATCGGCCATCCCCGCCC
>NZ_JAVREM010000346.1:0-433 GCF_031845425.1 Streptomyces millisiae | reverse complement strand
CTACACACCCACACCATCAACCCCAACACAAACCAACACACAAACCCGGGTGGGCACCAGGGTGCCGTCCACGATGAGCACGATGTCCTTGGCGAACCGCTGGCGGGGCTGGAGAGCGAGCATCGGTCCGAGGTGATCGATGATCCGGCCCACCGCCGACTTCGACACCCCTGACAACAGCACCGTCGTACCGCCGGACGTCCACGGCCCCGCAGACAGGCGACGTACGACGATGTCACCGTCCGGGCAGCCGCCGGTCACAAAGTGCGGCAACCTGGGCGCAGGACATCCCTCGATGGAGGAGTATCTGTGGCTCTCACCCACGACGAGCGTGAACAGTTCCTGGCCGAACCCCATGTCGCCGCGCTGGCCGTGGACTCGGCGGAGGAGGGGCGCGCCCCGCTCACCGTGCCGATCTGGTACCAGTACGCGC
>NZ_JAVREM010000345.1:0-434 GCF_031845425.1 Streptomyces millisiae | reverse complement strand
CATCCACCCGCATCCGACGCTCTCCGAGGCGGTCGGCGAGGCGTTCCTGACGCTGGCCGGGCGCGGCCTGCACCAGCAGCACTAGGGCCTCTCGTTTGGATCATGCCGGGCTCGCGGGCCCCGGCACGCACATCTGCGGCGTTGTCGTCCATCACCATGGCTCCGCCATGCCTCAATCCTCCGCCTTGCAGCTGCACGCACCGGACCCCGCTCCCTGATCCGGCCTGATCCAAACGAAAGACCCTAGGCCGTCCCGGCGGCGGTGACCGTACGGCGGCGGGTGGGCGCCCAGCAGCGGATGATGTCGCGCACCGACACGATGCCCACCGGGCCGGTGCCGTCCAGCACGATCAGATGCCGGAACCCGCCGTGCGTCATGGCTTCCGCGGCCTCCTCCAGGGTCCAGGCCGGGGCGGCGAACACCACGTCGGTGG
>NZ_JAVREM010000344.1:0-434 GCF_031845425.1 Streptomyces millisiae | reverse complement strand
CTCTTAACGCAAACAGATTGCTTTTACGTATCCGAGGAGGAGTCGCGTGAGCCCCAGGCCGATGGCCCGCCCCGGCGGGCGCAGCGCACGGGTGCAGGAGGCCGTCCACGCGGCGGTCCGTGACCTCCTCGGCGAAGTGGGCCGGGACGCGCTCACCGTGCCCCTGGTGGCGGCCCGGGCCGGTGTCACCCCGTCCACCGTCTACCGCCGCTGGGGTGATCTGCGGGAGCTGCTCTCCGATGTCGCGGTCGAACGGCTGCGCCCGGACGCCGACCCCGCCGACCTCGGCGGCCTCCGGGCCGACCTCGAGGCGTGGGCGGAGCAGTTCCTCGACGAGATGGCCTCCCCGGCCGGGTGTGCCTACATCAGGGACGTGCTCCTCGGCGACCCCGACGGCGAGAACGCCGGCCGCTGCTCCGCGTACGCCGCACAGC
>NZ_JAVREM010000343.1:0-435 GCF_031845425.1 Streptomyces millisiae | reverse complement strand
ACCGCAGCGGTGGTGTTGACGTAGGACACGACGACCGCGCCGGGGTGCTCGTCCTTCCAGGCCTGCAGTTCGTCGGCGGTGATCGAATCGGCCAGCGAGCAGCCGGCCCGCTGATCCGGGATCAGCACCGTCTTGTCCGGGCTGAGGATCTTGGCCGTCTCGGCCATGAAGTGCACGCCGCAGAACACGATGGTGTCCTCGGGGGCCTCTGCGGCGATCCGCGAGAGCGCCAGAGAATCGCCGACGTGATCGGCGACGTCCTGGATGGCCGGCAGCTGGTAGTTGTGCGCCAGCAGCGTCGCACCGCGCAGGTCCACCAGACGACGGATCTCGGCAGCCCATTTCTCGTCGCCGTCGACGCCGGAATAGCCACCGGGGCCATCGACGATCTGATCTGCCAAGCCCCCCGAGAGGGTGCCATTGAGAGCGGTCACG
>NZ_JAVREM010000342.1:0-435 GCF_031845425.1 Streptomyces millisiae | reverse complement strand
CCACCACAGGGGCCGCGGTCACGACCAGAAGACACACCGCCATCGACGTCCCGCCCGCCGCCAGCGCCACTGCGGCCACGAGCACCGCCGCGGCCAGCACCAGCAACAGTGCGAGCAGCAGATCGAAATCGCCGACCAGAAGTGAGTAGATGACGAACATCGCGGCCAGGTAGATGCCGACCGGAATCGCCACTGCCAGCACGGTGTCGACGGAATCCAGCTTCGATTGACCGTCGACGTAATAGGCCGCCACGTGTAATCCGGCGCCGGTGGCCACGATCGCCGCGTACACCGCCAGGTGCAGATATCCGTACCAGAACGAGAGCCTGCGCTGGGCATGCAGCAATGCGCCGGCCGGCACCAGGAAGTACACCCACCACATCCCGAAGGTGAGCCCGATTCCGGAGGCTACGAGCAGGATGGCGTCGGTGGACC
>NZ_JAVREM010000341.1:0-436 GCF_031845425.1 Streptomyces millisiae | reverse complement strand
GACCCGCGGGGTGTGCGGGCCGCTGGGCCCGCGTTCGAACTCGACCTCCATGGAGCGCAGCCGTCCGCCACGGTGCACGACCACGACGTGATGGTCTTCTTCGAAACACCAGTCTGTCGGCGTGGTGATCTGCTCGGAGACGAACCGGAAATCGATTCCCTGCGCGGAAGCGGCAATGGTGGACAGCATCGTGCGCGGGCTGCGTTCCCGCGTTCCGTCCCACACCGGCAAATCCATCGTCAGCATTATGGCTCACGTCATTGCACTCGCCACGATACCTTTGGCGAATCTAGAGCAGCTGCTGGGCGGCTCGATCTAGCCGCCTTTTACGGTCACGCCCGCGGCCTTCTCCATCGGTTTGATGACCGAGGTGAAGTCGGATTCGGCGCCTTCGGTCCGCAGCGTCTCCTCCCAGATCCGTTGCACGGTGTGTGCC
>NZ_JAVREM010000340.1:0-436 GCF_031845425.1 Streptomyces millisiae | reverse complement strand
CCACCCCCCAAGACCTGCACGTGCAGCCCGGCCACGTATATGCGATGGAAGCCCCCGACGATCCGATCCAAGGGGTGTACGACGCCAGATCTGTCATCCAGGGCATCCCGATCCTCGGCTCGTATCTCAATGACGAATTCGGCGATTTCGGCCCGAACCCAGCCACCAACCCCAACTTCACCCAGCTGGCTACCGCCCCCACCACTGTCCCCGACGGCCGCACGCTAGAAGGAGTAAGCGGTCCACACGCGCACAGCCAGTACCCTCAACTGGGCGACAACAATCAGCCCCGAACCAGTGGTTACAACATCGCTGCAGTCGTAGCAGGCACCGCACCCATCCCGGACAAGTGAGCACAGCGCCTATGACCTTGAACCGCACCGTCCGCTACCAGCTCAGCGCGATCACGTGCTTCGCGTCGATTGCGCTACTAGCC
>NZ_JAVREM010000339.1:0-437 GCF_031845425.1 Streptomyces millisiae | reverse complement strand
GCGGCCCGGCGGATGCGCTCCAGCTCGGTGGGGCCGATGTCACGTGCTCGCCGGACCCGGGTTCCGTAGCCGTTGCGTTCGATGCGCCCCACCATCTGGCGTACGTTCCGCATGGCCCGCCCGGCCAGGGAGAAATCCGCGACGTCCACCACCGCCTCGTCGCCCAGCTCCAGGGCGGTCAGCCCGGTCTCGCGGGTCCACACCTCGCCGCCGCGCTCGCTGCACCCCATGACGGCCGGGGTCCAGGAGTGCGCCTTCGCCTCGTCCATGAACCGTTCGATGGCGCCCGGCCATGCCTCCACATCGCCGATGGGGTCGCCGCCGGCCAGCATCACCCCGGAGACGACCCGGTAGCAGACGGCGGCCTTGCCGCTGGGGGAGAAGACGACGGCCTTGTCGCGGCGGAGCGCGAAGTGGCCGAGCGAGTCCCGTCCGCC
>NZ_JAVREM010000338.1:0-437 GCF_031845425.1 Streptomyces millisiae | reverse complement strand
GACCAGGGTGAGGGCGGTGATGAACGCGGACTGCGCCATGGCGGAGCGCACCCCGATGTCCCGCACCCGGCGGGCCCGCTCGGCGAACTCGGCGGACTCCCGCGCCGGGCGCCCGAACAGTTTGACGAGGGTGGCGCCGGGGGCGGAGAACCGCTCGGTCATCTGGTTGCCCATGGAGGCGTTGTGGCTGGCCGCCTCGCGCTCCATCCCGGCCATCCTGGCCCCCATACGGCGGGCGGGGACGACGAAGACGGGCAGCAGGACGAGCGCGAGCGCGGTGATCTGCCAGGAGATCGTGAGCATCACGGCGAGCGTCAGCAGCAGGGTGACCAGGTTGGAGACCACCCCGGAGAGCGTGTTGCTGAACGCGCGCTGGGCTCCGATCACGTCGTTGTTGAGCCTGCTGACCAGGGCGCCGGTCCGGGTGCGGGTGAAGA
>NZ_JAVREM010000337.1:0-437 GCF_031845425.1 Streptomyces millisiae | reverse complement strand
CCGCCGAGGGGTCAGGGAGTCCAGGAACGCCCGGGTGTCGTCGACCAGCCCGAGCCCCACCTCGTTCGCGTCGATCTTCCGGTCCAGCAGCCAGGACCGGGCCTCGGGGATCGCCATGGTGGCGGCCAGCAGGTCGTGCAGCTCGACCACCTCCACGCCCCGTTCGGTGAGCCGGTCGACGAAGTCGGCGTGGTCCCGCTGGGCGTTCTCCACCCACATCACGTCGTCGAACAGCAGATCGTCGGAGTTGGTCGGCGTCAGCCGCCGGTGGGCCATGCCGGGGGCGCAGACCAGGACCTTGCGCAGCCGCCCCACTTCGGAGTGGACGCCGAGGATGGAGGCGGGGTCGGTGGTGCTGCTCACGATGGGCCTTTCACTCGATGACGACGTACTCGATGACGCGAGGGCTTCAGCCGTACGGGACAGGCGCTCACAGC
>NZ_JAVREM010000336.1:0-437 GCF_031845425.1 Streptomyces millisiae | reverse complement strand
ACCACACCCATCCCGGTCTCGGCCACCGCCTCGGCGGCGAACCGTTCGGCTGCGGCGTAGGCCGCGTCGGCCACCGCGTTGACGATGTTGTTCACCGCCGCGGCGTCGTAATCGGCGTAGGCTGCCGCGGCCCAACCGGCCCGTTCCAGCATGTGGCCGGCCTGTGCGGTACTGGTCATGATGCTTTACGTCCTCTCACGACGGTCTCGGCCCTGGCCACCGCGACGGCGAGGCGGTCCAGGACGTCCTCGCAGAGTTCGCGCGAGAGCAGGAGACCCGGTTTGAACTGCAGGACACGGGGATCCAGCGTCGAGAAGATCGCCCACACTCCGTTCTCGTAGAGTTCCCGCATCACGAACTTGGCGCCTTCGGGGTGGTCGAACTCCAGACCGATCACCACGCCGTTCTGCCGGATCCCGACGAACCAGTCGGGGTGG
>NZ_JAVREM010000335.1:0-438 GCF_031845425.1 Streptomyces millisiae | reverse complement strand
AGCCATGGACCTGTCGTCCTTCTCTGAACTGCTGCGTCGTCAGGCCCCAGAACTGTTGCCGGTCAACCGTGTCGCCGATGGCGGGATCAACCCGACCAACGCGGTGCCCCACGGGACGACCATCGTCGCGATCAAGTACCCCGGCGGTGTGCTGATCGCCGGTGACCGGCGTTCCACCCAGGGCAACATGATCGCCGGGCGCGACGTGCAGAAGGTGTACATCACCGATGACTACGCCGGCGCGGTGTATCGGCTGGCGCCTTAGACGTACGATCGCCGTTGTGGCCGACCAACAGCTAGGCGATCTCAAGCTGCTGCGCCGGGTCCGGGACCGTATCGACCGCGAGTACGCGCAGCCGCTGAACGTCGAGGCACTTGCCCGCGGGGTCAACATGTCCGCCGGACACCTCAGCAGGCAGTTCAAGATCGCCTACGGCG
>NZ_JAVREM010000334.1:0-438 GCF_031845425.1 Streptomyces millisiae | reverse complement strand
GACTACATCATCAAAGTCGCCCCTGGTATCTCAGCGAAAGCTGCTGGAGTGGGCCCCGACGCGGTGGCCGACAAGGCGATGGTGCTCTCGCTGATCGTCGGGCTGACGGCCCTGGCCATCACCTATGCCACGCAGCGACATACCTGGCGGACCCCCTCCCCGGACCTGTTACAGGAGTGGGAGACCGAGGCCGACCGACGTCCGACCGACTTGCCGGCGGACTCTGAGTCCGGACCGGACACAGGTTCGGACGTGGGCACTACCGCCGACGGCGTTACTCCCAAACCCCTCGCCATGCCGTCTACCAACGGCGGCTCCGCCACCGCGACCGTCGTCGCCACCCCCACCACGGTCCTGCCCGGGCCGGTGGACGAAGCTGAACCGGCCCGAAAGATGTTCTCGGCCAAAGTATTCGCGCTGCTGGTACCACTCGTCTAC
>NZ_JAVREM010000333.1:0-438 GCF_031845425.1 Streptomyces millisiae | reverse complement strand
GCGGGCCGGACTCGTCGGCGAAGACCGGTGACCCGTCCTCGCCAAGTAGCGAGATATGGATGTGGCAGCTGTTGCCCTCGCGTTCATCGAATTTCGCCATGAACGTCAGGCTCTTGCCGTGCTGGTCGGCGATCTCCTTGGCACCGTTCTTGTAGATGGTGTGGTTGTCACAGGTGCTGCGGGCATGGTCATAGCGGAACGCGATCTCCTGCTGACCCAGGTTGCACTCCCCCTTGACGCCCTCGCAGTACAGCCCGGCGCCCTCCATGCCGAGACGGATGTCGCGCAGCAACGGCTCCATCCGGGTGGATGCCATCATGGCGTAGTCGACGTTGTAGTCGGTGGCCGGTGTCAGGTTGCGGTATCCCGCGGCCCAGGCCTCGCGGAATGTGTTGTCGAACACCATGAATTCGAGCTCCGTACCGACGTACGGCACCA
>NZ_JAVREM010000332.1:0-439 GCF_031845425.1 Streptomyces millisiae | reverse complement strand
GAGCAAGGGTTTTCATTCGTGCGGCAGTGCGCACCATCATGCGCAGGTCCGATCCGCTCGGACCCATTGCGGAGATGTCGTCGGGAATGATCACCAGATCGTTGACTTCGACCTTCGGCAAAGGCTTTTCGAAATCCACCTCGGGCAGCAGCCGGTCCAGCCAGTGCGGCAGCCACCAGTTCCACTCGTCGAACATGGCCATCAGGGCGGGCACCAGGATGAGCCGGACCACGGTCGCGTCGACCGCGATGGCCACCGCGCACGCCACACCCAGCTGGGCCACCAGCGGCATGCCGGCAAAAGCGAAACCGATGAACACCGCGATCATGATCAGCGCGGCGCTGGTGATTGTGCGTGCGCTCGTGCTCACGCCGTAGGCGACCGCGTCGCGGGTGCTGTTGGTCTGCAGGAACCGTTCCCGAATCCGGGTGAGCAGAAA
>NZ_JAVREM010000331.1:0-439 GCF_031845425.1 Streptomyces millisiae | reverse complement strand
ACATCATCGTCTCCATCTCCTCGAAGGGGAGGGCTCCATGCCTGTAAGTGTCATGAGCACGTCCAAAAGAGGGGACGGTCCGCAGCCGGTCGCCGCGGTCTCCGCCGTCGGGCTGCGCAAGTCCTACGGCGACCGGACCGTTCTCGACGGCATCGACCTGCGCATCCCGGCCGGGACCGTGTTCGCGCTGCTCGGGCCGAACGGCGCGGGCAAGACCACCACCGTGCGGATCCTGTCCACGCTCGTCGCCGCCGACGGCGGCCAGGCCCAGATCGCCGGCCACGACCTCACCACCGCGCCGGACCGGGTGCGGGCCGCGATCGGCGTCACCGGGCAGTTCGCCGCGCTCGACGACCTGCTCACCGCCGAGGAGAACCTGCTCCTCATGGCCGACCTGCTGCACCTGGGCAAGCGCGAAGGACGGGAGCGGGCGCGGGAG
>NZ_JAVREM010000330.1:0-439 GCF_031845425.1 Streptomyces millisiae | reverse complement strand
AGACAGTGCGAAGTCCTTCATTAGACTGGCTCTGCCGCGTTACTCCGTGGCGTCTCCATTTATGATGTACCTATCCGGTATGCACCGCTGTGTCCGGATTACCCTCCGAGCCAAGGACCGTGATCGACGTGAAGGTCGGCATCCCCCGCGAAGTCAAGAACAACGAGTTCCGGGTGGCGATCACCCCCGCCGGAGTGCATGAGCTCGTCCGCCACGGCCACGAGGTCGTCATCGAGCACGACGCCGGCGTCGGCTCGTCCATCCCGGACGAGGAGTACGTCGCCGCCGGTGGGCAGATCCTGGCCACCGCCGACGAGGTCTGGGCCGCCGCCGACCTGCTGCTCAAGGTCAAGGAGCCGGTCGCCGAGGAGTACCACCGCCTCCGCAAGGACCAGACCCTCTTCACGTACCTGCACCTCGCCGCCTCCCGCGAGTGCAC
>NZ_JAVREM010000329.1:0-441 GCF_031845425.1 Streptomyces millisiae | reverse complement strand
CACCAGCACGGTCTGAAAATCGCATCACCCGTGACGACCGGCGACCGCGCGGGCCGGATCGCGTCCTAGCCGGGCAGTCTGCGGTTGATCAACAGGGCCGCCACACCGGCCAGCGCCAGCACCAATGCCCCCAGCCGCAGCCAACCAAGGCTGGCGTCGCCCTTGATCGTCTCGTAGCCGATCTGCTGCTGCAGCGAGGTGAACACCTGCTTCAGCTGCTCCAGGCTGGACGCGGTGAAGGCGTCTCCGCCGGACAGCTTGGCGATCTTGCCGAGCATCTCGTCGTCGACCGGCACCGGCTGGCGCTGATCGTTGATCTCGACGTAGCCGTAGGGCGTACCGAAGGACACCGTGGAGATCGGCACGCCCTGGTCCTTGGCGGTGCGCGCCGCGGTGTAGGCACCCTTGGGGTTGTCCGGGTTGGACGGCACGGTCTCCTTG
>NZ_JAVREM010000328.1:0-441 GCF_031845425.1 Streptomyces millisiae | reverse complement strand
CCCCACACGGTCGGGTCGAGCACCGAGGTCAGCGCCTGCACGTCACCGGTGGCGCATGCGGACATGAACTTCTCCATCACCTGGCGGTGTTCGACGACGGCGACATCGACGGGCCGGTGCGCGGCGGTGGTGAACTTCGCCCTGGCTCGGCGAGCCAGCTGCCGACAGGTTCCTACCGGCCTGCCGACCGTCTCGGCGATTTCGTCGAACGGCACCGCGAAAACATCGTGCAGCACGAATGCCACGCGCTCCCCGGGGCTGAGTCGGTTCAGCACCTCGAACAAGGCGGCGCGAACCTCGTCGTCGAGCGTGACCCGATCGGCCGGGTCCGCGTCCGCTGACGCCTTCGATTCCAGGACGACGCCCGGATCGGGACGCTCGAGCCGGGAACGGGCCGATCGAACGTGATCGAGGCAGAGCCGCCCGGTCACCACCGTGAGC
>NZ_JAVREM010000327.1:0-443 GCF_031845425.1 Streptomyces millisiae | reverse complement strand
CGTCGACTCCGACCGACAATGCCAACTGTGACCGTGGCGGCGCCGACCACTGCCTGCCATGCCGGCCGCGCCCCGCGTTCTGGTACTCGGCCAGCAACACCGCACCGGCGATCTCCTCACCGGCGGCCGCCCGCGCGATCAGATCGGCGTTGGTCGATCCGGTCTCGTCGACGACGTCGAGTTGATGCCACGGCGCGCTCAACGACTCCCGCAAAGCGGCGGCATCGAGCGGCGGGCGGTTCGGCTGGCGATCATCCATGGGCCGTCAGCTTATTCGCACCGGTAATGAGCTACCGATTGGCCAGGTTCGCCGCGACCTCCTCGTGCCACAGCTCGTTGGCGTGCGTGGTGTCGACCTCCTGCTCGAAGCGATCGGTCATGTCGGGCGTGACATCGGCGGCATCGACGTAGAACTGCTCGTACCACCGGCGATGGTGGTAGAC
>NZ_JAVREM010000326.1:0-444 GCF_031845425.1 Streptomyces millisiae | reverse complement strand
AGCCTGGACGACCTCAACGACGACGTGATCGAGGGCGACCTGTTGGCACAGACCGTCCTGAGGCACGCCGCCGACCTCGAACCGGGCGCACAGCAGCGGATGACCTCCACTGAGTGGCTGCACTGCCTCAGCCAGCTCTACACCGGCGAGGAGTTCCGCCCCATGCCCAAAGGCTGGCCGACCACCGGCAAAGTCCTCTCCGACCGCCTCAAGCGCCTCCAGCCCACCCTGGCCGCCCGAGGCGTCCTCATCGACTCCGGCCGCACCCGAGAGGGCCGCTACATCGAAATGACCCGCTCACCAGACACGCCGCCGCACGAACAGCAGGCGTTCTGACCGCACTGCACGACCGCACAAGCAAGAGGAGCACCCGCGCCGGGCGTGCTCCTCTTGCTGTTCGGCGGCGGCGCCGCCCTGCACTGGACGTGCCGCGAAGCGGCTCCC
>NZ_JAVREM010000325.1:0-444 GCF_031845425.1 Streptomyces millisiae | reverse complement strand
AGTACCGACATCGATTCCGAACGAGAACGCAAACGCCCCGGCCGCCCCGCCGGTCCGTCGGACAGGCGCGAGCGCATCCTGGCCAGTGCGCGGGAGTTGTTCTCCCGCAACGGCATCGACAAGACCTCGATCCGTGCCATCGCGGCCGACGCCGGGGTGGACGCCGCCCTGGTGCATCACTACTTCGGCACCAAGACCCAGCTCTTCGCGGCGGCGATCCACATACCCATCGATCCGATGACCGTGATCGGAAGGCTCAAAGAGGTCCCGGTCGAGCAGATCGGGCACACCCTGCCGTCAATCCTGTTGCCACTGTGGGATTCCGACATCGGCAAGGGCTTCGTCGCGACGCTGCGCTCCATCCTGGCCGGCAACGACGTATCCCTGGTGCGGTCGTTCCTCCAGGAGATCATCATCGGCGAGATCGGGCCCCGGGTGGACAAC
>NZ_JAVREM010000324.1:0-444 GCF_031845425.1 Streptomyces millisiae | reverse complement strand
CCGGGCTGTCAAGCGCAGCGGTGCCGCATCGGCCGGTGACTGACGCCGTCCACAGCGCGCGGCGTCGATCGGGGTCGGTAGGGAGTCGAGGACGTCGAGCGCCTAAATCGGTCGTGGTTACGCCTACGCCAGCTGCCCGGACGTCCACGGCCCCGAAGGGAGGGTGTCGGCGGATTACCGATACGAGGCGCAGTGGTCGGACGAGGACGTCGAGTTCGTCGGCCTTACAACAGAATTCCCGTCTCTGTCGTTCCTGGCGTCTACGCCCGACGAGGCGCTGGCGGGGTATCAAGTCGCTCGTGGCCGACGTGCTGCGAGACATGGCAAGGACTGGTGAGGCGCCGCCCGTGCCGACTGCCGGCGGTTGACCTTCCAGGATTCGTGCTACGTTGTCCGGCTCTGCACAGACCGCCGAGAGAGGACAACGACGATGCGCGTCTACAA
>NZ_JAVREM010000323.1:0-445 GCF_031845425.1 Streptomyces millisiae | reverse complement strand
AGACTACGGAGTGCCGATCCCCGAAGCTCTCGTAGGATCGGACGCAAGGTTCGACGCGAAGATCGTAGACATCGCGCCAGCCATCACAGTGGAGTTCCGCAAGATCCCCGAACTGACCATGCACGGATCCCACGACCGCTCGAGCATCGTCCAATCGAGTGGCTTCTTCCACTCTGACGACCCCGACCAGCTCGTCGCCGCCATCTGCGAAACCACCTGGGACGGCAAGCCCATCCCCAACGACGGCAAGCCCCCCACCCGCAAGGCACTCGCCGCAGCCGGGGTCGTCAGCCAGTTCCTCACCGCGGCCGACGTCCCGGCGAAGGACGAGGAGACGGACTTCCGCGCCAGCGCGGCCTTGCGCCACATCTTCCAGAACGCCGGCATCATCGATGACCGGCTCGCGCGCGCGACGTGCGCCGCGCCGGACGCCCGCATGGAAGCG
>NZ_JAVREM010000322.1:0-445 GCF_031845425.1 Streptomyces millisiae | reverse complement strand
GGTGGCTGGTGCTGACCGTGCTGGGGCGTGATGTGCTGCTGGCGGCGACGCTGCCGCTGTTGCGCAGCCGGGGACTGACCGCTCTGCCGGTGACGTATCTGGGCAAGGCCGCCACTTTCGCGCTGATGTCGGGATTCCCGTGGGTGCTGCTCGGCCAGTGGGACGCGACGTGGAGCCGGGTGGCACTGGCCTGCGGCTGGGCCTTCCTGCTGTGGGGCGTGGCGCTGTATCTGTGGTCGGCGGTGCTGTATCTGATACAGGTGACGATGGTGGTGCGACAACTCCCCGCCCGGTCATGAGCACCCTGGGCGGCTACGAGTCAGGGGCCGGGCTCAACGACCATGAGGCCCACGCCCCCAAGCGCATTCCGCTGCCCTCGCTCCTGCGGTCGTTGCTGACGGACCATCTCGATCCCGGTTATGCCGCGGCAGCCGCAGCTCGTGAA
>NZ_JAVREM010000321.1:0-445 GCF_031845425.1 Streptomyces millisiae | reverse complement strand
ACCGCGCGATCTGACTGACGTCGAGCACGGCAGCGCCGCGCTGCATCGCCGCCGGAACAGCGGATTCGGTGACACTGCGGTCTGATCGGAGGATCAGATTAGGCACGCCGACGTCCAGGCCGCGGTGTAGGCGGGCCTGCCCGCGGCGGATGGCGTTGATCCACCCGAGCGTGACGGGGAAGCCTCCCAACGGTTTCCACTCCAGGTTGTAATCGAACTCGCCGCCGTAGTCGCGGTGCAGCGTGGTGCCGTACCCGCCCTCCGTGGGTTTACGGATCACCGACAGCTTGCGCAGCCGGGCCAGGGCGATCAGGGCGGCCGACGTGGGGGCGGTGCGCCGGATCGCCGGTCCGTGCAGATCGAAGAACGGGCTGTTGAGCACCAGTCCGCCGACGTGTTGGGCGGCCAATCGACCGCTTCGGCGCAACCGGTCGGCGAACAAGGT
>NZ_JAVREM010000320.1:0-446 GCF_031845425.1 Streptomyces millisiae | reverse complement strand
GCCAAGGGCATGGCCAAGAAGCCGTCCAAGCGGTATCAGAGTGCCGGTGCCCTGGCCGCGGCGGCGCGGGCCGCATTGGCAGTACCGGTGCGCAGCACCGGGCGGTCGGGCCGGCATTCGGCGCAACGCGTTCCGACCCGGGTCCGGGTGTCCAAGAAGGTGGCCGCGATCGCGGGCGCGACGGTGGTGGTGGCGGCACTGGGCGCGGTGGGGGTGTGGCAGCTGCGCGACGACGGTTCGGGTCGCGTTGCCAATGTTGCCGGTTCAGCGGGGTCCGGCCCGGTGCAGGCGCCGACGGGTGCCGTCGATGCGATCGCGCGGACGGTGCCGCCGGAGATCCGGGACTCCGGGCGCTTGGTGATCGGGGTCAATGTGCCGTACGCGCCCAACGAGTTCAAGAATTCCAGCGGTGAGATCGTCGGCTTCGACATCGATCTGATGAAGGC
>NZ_JAVREM010000319.1:0-447 GCF_031845425.1 Streptomyces millisiae | reverse complement strand
GAGTGGATACCCCGCAAGCGCGACGCCGCCAAGGCGAAGTACGCCGAATACCTTGAGGCCGAGGTGGGCAACCTGTGAGTGAAATCGACACGGCGCGCCTTGACGACTGGATGGACAACGCCGGGCTCGAGGGCAAGGGCGAGCCGCTCGAGGCCCGCTTCCTGTCCGGCGGACCCCAGAACGTCATCTACGAGATCCGCCGCGGCGAGCACACCTGCGTGCTGCGGATGCCGCCGGACGGGGACCCGCCGGACCGGGACAAGGGCATCCTGCGGGAGTGGCGCATCATCGAGGCGCTCGACGGCACGGAGGTCCCGCACACCGCCGCGGTCGGGGTGTGCGCCGATCCCGAGGTGCTGGGCCGGCCGTTCTTTCTGATGGGTTTCGTCGACGGCTGGTCCCCGATGGACACCCACGGTCGCTGGCCCGAGCCGTTCGACTCCGATC
>NZ_JAVREM010000318.1:0-447 GCF_031845425.1 Streptomyces millisiae | reverse complement strand
CACTACGTCAAAACGGCCCTGTCCGTTCTGAACATGGGCTTCATGCGCGGCCTCTCCGCCGCCTACATGGAGGCCACGCCCGCCATCAACGACTGGCTGGCCGGGCTCATCGAGCGGGACAGCTTGCTGAGCGGGGCCCGGTTCTCGATCATCCGGGAGCGGGCCGCGATCGGCTACCACCACCGGGCGTACGAGGCGGCCACCACCAAGGGCTCCCCCTACCTGAAGATGCTGGCCGCGCTCTGGCGCGAGAGCCCCGTCGCGGGTCTGGCGCCGGGCGAGCGGGTCGCGACCATGGCCTCCCTGCTCCACACCGACCACGAGGGCCGCTCGGTGGCCTCGGCGCTGATCGAGGAGTCGGGGCTCGACCCGCAGGTGTGGCTGCGGCACTACCTGGACGCCTATCTGGTGCCGGTGCTGCACAGCTTCTACGCCTACGACCTGGTC
>NZ_JAVREM010000317.1:0-447 GCF_031845425.1 Streptomyces millisiae | reverse complement strand
CCACCGCCACGGCCGATCCCGGAGCAACGCCGGTATCGACGAAGGTGGCATGTTCAATCGGGTGCACACCGTCATCGAAGATAAGCTCACTGTGGTGGCCTTTGCTGTCGGTGTTGAAGAAGCTGTGATAGCGAACCGTGCTGCCATCCTGCATGTGCAGGATCAGGTCATTCCCCGCGCGCTCGTAGCTTAAAACCGCCGCGCGCGTAGCATGGACACGTACAATGCTGAGTTGGTTAAGATTGACAGTCTGGCTGGCGCCGGACACCTGGGAAATTACGCTGCCGTTAGTACGGGAAAGTACGTCGACGATGACATTGCCTTGTTGAGCCATGCTGTGTGCCCCTTGAACCCAGAGTAAGTAAAGACGCACCGCAAAAGTTCCTTTTTGACAGAGTCAGAAAGCGAACTGCGGTGAATTTTATGATCACGAAAACAATGATTTAC
>NZ_JAVREM010000316.1:0-447 GCF_031845425.1 Streptomyces millisiae | reverse complement strand
CAGTGACGCCAGATCACTGCCGGCTCCGGGCTCACTGAACAGCTGGCACCACAGTTGGCGGCCGGCACGGATCTCGGGTAGATGCCTTCGGCGCTGCTCGTCGGTGCCGTAATGGATGAGTGCGTGGGCGGCGAGGATGCTGCCGCTCTGCACTCCGGGCACCGCCGCCCGGGCCAGCTCCTCACCGACGACGATTCCGTGCTCGGCCGAACGGTCGTAGCGGCCGCCGTACTCGGCAGGCCAGTCCGCGCCGACGTAGCCTGCTTCGAACAACCGCGCGGTCCATTCCTTCAGCGCCCTCAGTTCGGCCTCGTTCTCGGCGCTGCGCACGCCAGCCCTAGGCGGGATGGCGGGCGCGTATTCAGCGACGAATGCCCGCACCTGCGCGCGGAAGGCCTCCAGTTCGGGCCCCATACCGTATTCCACGTTCTGTCTTTCTGTTCGATG
>NZ_JAVREM010000315.1:0-447 GCF_031845425.1 Streptomyces millisiae | reverse complement strand
ACGTCAAGTACGTCTCCACGCACCCGGAGTAGTTCTCCTCGAACACCCACACCGCCGTCATCCGCTTCAACCAGACGAACAGCCGCGACCAGATCGAGCTCCAGAAGCTGATCATGCTGAACATGGACCCGCCGGAGCACACCCGGGTCCGTCAGATCGTCCAGCGCGGCTTCACCCCGCGCGCGGTGCGCTCGCTGGAGCAGGCCCTGCGGGCACGGGCCCGTTCCATCGTGGAGACCGCGCACGCGGGGGCAGCGGCCGGGGCCGACGGCTCGTTCGACTTCGTCACGGACATCGCGGTGGAGCTGCCGCTCCAGGCGATCGCCGAACTCATCGGCGTACCGCAGGAGGACCGGTCCAAGATCTTCGACTGGTCGAACAAGATGGCCGCGTACGACGATCCCGAGTACGCGATCACCGAGGAGGTCGGCGCCGAGGCGGCGATGG
>NZ_JAVREM010000314.1:0-448 GCF_031845425.1 Streptomyces millisiae | reverse complement strand
TCCCCTACTGGCCGGGGCAGGAGCCCGGGGGGCCGTAGGCGGCCCGTACCGCGCTCCGGGAGCTCGTCCGGGCCGCCACCCACCGGTACGCGACCCACGGGTAAGGCGAACCGGTCATTCTGGTCCACGCGGCGACCGCGCCCAAAGCGGTCCAGCGCACCCTGCCCGCGCTCCCCGGCCCGCTGTGGGTGCCGAGCCTGTACGCGGCCTGGGCGGCGAGCGCCGCCGTGACCGCCGCCTACGCGCCCCGCGGGGCGGCCCCGCTCGCGGAACCTCTGACGGCGCGGGAGGCTCAGGACGTGTTCGCGCGGGCCGCCGCGCACGGCGACGACCACACGATCAAGTTCACCGACACCGCGCTGGACATCGGCGACGCGACCGCGCTCATCGCCGCCGGGCGCGCGATCGCCCTGAACCCGCCGGCCTGGTGACCCGCGCCGCAGAGGAA
>NZ_JAVREM010000313.1:0-448 GCF_031845425.1 Streptomyces millisiae | reverse complement strand
ACATCGTGGAGTACTTCTCGAAGACCCAACTCCACTCGCCGAGCCACCAGTTGAGATTGTCGAAGCCGGTTTCGTCCGGCCCCATGGGACCGATGCGGCGTGCGACACGGAACAGTGCGCTGCCGCATTCGTTCAGCAGCTCCAGGAAGATCTCGTCCTTGCCCTGGAAGTACTGATACAGCGCGGCCCGCGATATCCCTGCGGCCTTGGCGATCGCGTCGACCGAGGTGTCGAAGTAGCCGAGCCGACCGAACAGTTCCAGCGAGACCTCGGTGATCCGGCTGCGAGTGCTGGCCCCCCGTGCCCCCACAGCGGGGCTGGACGGGCCGTAACTGGCGCGGCGGACTATCGAGGCTTCGGACATCGTGTCACCAGCCTATTGCTGATCCGCAGGGCCCGCGGCACCGCGTGCCGCGTTTCGCGGTCCGCTTCGGGGTACCGCGAATTC
>NZ_JAVREM010000312.1:0-448 GCF_031845425.1 Streptomyces millisiae | reverse complement strand
ATGATGCTGACCCCCACTTGGGTGGTGACCCGGTGGCCGTCGCGGTGCTCTCCGGCGACGATCTCGACGTAGGTACGCCGTCCGTCGAACACCGATTCCACGATCGGCCGGGCCGAGGCCGGGACACCGAGGAATCCCAGCACTTCGACCAGCGAGGTGCCGTTGCGGATCTGCTCGTCGGCGCGGGCACCGGCCGCGGCCGGGAGCGCGAACTCCTCGAACCGCGCCGGCCTGCGTTGCGACAGACCGGCGGTGAGCACCGGGACCAGGGCGTGGGGGTGGTGGATGTCCATCTCGGTGAACGTCACCAGTTGCGCGTTGCGCAACACCACGACAGTCCGGCCGGACGAACCACCCGACCGCGCCACGATCCCGCGCAGCAGATCCCCCGGGCCGGAGACAAACCGCAGGTCAAGCCATTGGGCCGCCCGGCAAGCCAGCCGAACCC
>NZ_JAVREM010000311.1:0-449 GCF_031845425.1 Streptomyces millisiae | reverse complement strand
GTACCGGATGGTGCGAAGCGGTTCGATCACCTCGATGCGGAACGGCCCGATAGTCGCCGACCGGTCCAGTGGCATTGCCCCGGAGGCGAACACCGAGTGCTCCACACCGTCTTTGACGAGGCTGAAGGCGGCATCGATGACCCCGCGGACCGGGTAGTGGCCCATCGCGGCGCCGAAGTAGAAGTCTCCGTCGCGCTGGTGACCGTTGAACCAGTAGCGGTCATAGTGATTGGGGTCGGCGCTGACCGGTGTCGCGACCGGTTCGGCCGACGCGTGGATGGGGTAGTCGTCAAACGGTGTGAGCATCTGTCCTGTTTCTGTTCACTTGCCCAGCAGGGAAAACGCGTCGAGGTCGGCGATCGCGGTGGCCGACCGTTCGGCCATCACCGTGAACATCCGGTCGCCGCGCTCGGAGGGCTGGCCCACCAGTGCGCCGAGCACTGTGACGA
>NZ_JAVREM010000310.1:0-449 GCF_031845425.1 Streptomyces millisiae | reverse complement strand
CCAACGTCGCCGAACTGCCGGGCCAGCTGATCAACGCCCATGGCCCCGGCGTCATCCTCGGTGCGCTGGTGATCGCGATCCTGGTGGCATGGCGCTGGGCTCCCAAAGCCGTGAAGAAGGTGCCCGGTCCGCTGGTGGCCATCGTCGGTGTCACCGCGCTGTCGCTGCTGGCCCCGTTCGGCGACGTCACCCGCATCCAGATCAACGGCTCGCTGATCGACGCGCTGGCCCTGCCGTCCTTGCCCCAGGGCAACTGGGGCGGGTTCGCCGCCGGTGTGCTCACCGTCGCGCTGATCGCCAGCGTCGAGAGCCTGCTGTCGGCGGTGTCCGTGGACCGGATGCACACCGGCCCGCGCACCAACTTCGACCGCGAGATGATCGGCCAGGGCGCTGCCAACATCGCCTCGGGCGCCATCGGCGGCCTGCCCGTCACCGGCGTGATCGTGCGC
>NZ_JAVREM010000309.1:0-450 GCF_031845425.1 Streptomyces millisiae | reverse complement strand
GGTAGTCATGTTCAGGATCGACTACCAACAATCCGAGAACTCGTCCGTTGTCGGATTCGAACCACGCTAGCTCCCTAAAAGCGAAGGGAGCCGCAGGACTCCGGCAGTATGCGGCGAGTGCGTTCCACCTCTGGCGGGAGATTTGACGCATTGAGCCTGATCCTTTCGGGTTCCTGCACTCGCAGTCCAGCCAGTACAAAATCGGATGGGCGTTCCGACAGTATCGCGATCATCGATCGCCTCTACAGTTACCGCGATTGGTGCCTGTCGAAGGTGCGGTGCGCGGTATGAAGGCTGTTGCCGCCGCGGGGTAGCGGATCTGCCGGCGGCCTGACGACAGTCGGCGCACCGAACGAACGATGACGAGGTGATGGGGACATGGACCTCGCTCGGGCAATGTTAGACAAATCGGCGCGATTGCCAGCGGGCCGCCGATGGGGAGAGCGGAGA
>NZ_JAVREM010000308.1:0-450 GCF_031845425.1 Streptomyces millisiae | reverse complement strand
CACGTGGCCGGTGCGGTCGATACGCAGGTTCTCGTAGTGCCGCAGCTGCGTGCCGATCTCGCCGGGCCGCGCGTCGCGCAAGACGACGGCCAATGTCATCGCGTCTTCGATGGCCTGGTTGGCGCCCTGTCCGAGGTGCGGCGTGACCGCATGGGCACTGTCGCCCAGAAGGGTGATCCGTTCGGTGGACCAGCGGTCCAACGGTTCCCGGTCGTAGATTCCCCACCGGAATGTGGAATCCATCGCGTCGATGATCGATGACACTGTCGGATCCCAGCCCCGGTAGGCAGCCGCGAGTTCGGCCACATCGCCAGGGGCGGTCCACGATTCGGTCACGGTGAGATTGGTGGGGACGAACGCGACGATGTTGATCAGCTCACCGCCGGACACCGGGTAGGCCAGGAAACTCTGCCGGGGACCGAGCCACATCGAGCTGGCATTCATATCGAC
>NZ_JAVREM010000307.1:0-451 GCF_031845425.1 Streptomyces millisiae | reverse complement strand
CTCGGGACGGGGCCGGCCGGTCTGGATCAGGCGCTGCACCATGGTCGGCGCGAGAAAGGCGCTGCTGCCGGGGTGATGGCCGCACAGGTCCAGGAACTCGTCGGGATCGAACGCGGCCGATTCCGGGATCACCTGACGGGCACCGCGCAGCACGTAGGGCGGGATGTACAGACCGGAGCCGTGCGACATCGGGGCACCGTGGATCAGACTGCAGTTCTCGTCCGGGTCGTCGAAGTCCGCCAGGTGGTCCCGGACGTCGGACATGTCGCCCGACGTGGTCTTCATCTTGTCGGCCATGCGCTGCGACACCGCCGCGAGATCCGTTTGGATGCTCATCATCTCGGTCATCGAATCGATGCTGTTCTGCAGATCGTTGGCCTGTTTGAGGATGTTGTCCAGATTGCTCTGCAGGTAGTCGTTGTTCATCAGCTGGGTCGTGCCGCTCTGGCCC
>NZ_JAVREM010000306.1:0-452 GCF_031845425.1 Streptomyces millisiae | reverse complement strand
GTCATCTCCTCGGGCCGCAAGCCCAGAAGGCGCGTGGCGGACCTGATGATCGCTTCGATCGCCATCGCCGAAGACCTTCCCCTGTTCACCACCAACCCCGACGACTTCCGGGGGCTGGACGAACTGCTCACGGTGGTGCCGGTGACGCGGCCCGCTGTTCTCCACGACCGATGACCGTGGGCCGTACCCCTGGTGAGGGGTACGGCCCACGGCTCTGTGCGGCTCCCGGACGGGGTCAGGTGGCGGTAGCGGCTAGCGCCTGCCGGGCTCCAGGTAGTTCTCCAGGCCCGGGACCTTGAGCGTGCCGCCGAACTGGGCGGCCTGGACCACCCTCACCTTGGTGAAGAAGGCGAAGGGCACGTTCAGCGGGGGCGGGGTCTGCGGGCTGAAGGTGATCGGGATCAGGCCGAAGAGGTTGCCCTTCAGCTCCTCCGTGTACATCGTCACCGTGC
>NZ_JAVREM010000305.1:0-452 GCF_031845425.1 Streptomyces millisiae | reverse complement strand
ATCATGGACCTGTCCACCGGTCGCAACATCCACGAGACGCGGGAGTGGATCCTGCGCAACTCTCCAGTTCCGGTCGGAACCGTGCCGATCTACCAGGCGCTGGAGAAGGTCAACGGCGACCCCACCAAGTTGACGTGGGAGATGTACCGCGACACCGTGATCGAGCAGTGCGAGCAGGGTGTCGAGTACATGACCGTGCACGCCGGGGTGCTGCTGCGCTACATCCCCCTGACCGTCAAGCGGGTCACCGGGATCGTGTCCCGGGGCGGATCGATCATGGCGGCCTGGTGCCTGGCACATCACACCGAGTCGTTCCTGTACACCCACTTCGAGGAACTCTGCGAGATCCTGGCCCGCTACGACGTGACGTTCTCGCTCGGCGACGGGCTGCGGCCCGGGTCGATCGCCGACGCCAACGACGAGGCCCAGTTCGCCGAGCTGCGCACCCTGGG
>NZ_JAVREM010000304.1:0-453 GCF_031845425.1 Streptomyces millisiae | reverse complement strand
TCCCTGCACTACGGACTCGAACAGATGCCTGCTCCTGAGGGGGTGCAAGGCCCGTGCTCCAGAACGGGCCGCCCCCCTGGAAGTAGGGGCACTCGTCGGCCGCTTCCGGTGATACGTCCTGCTGGAACGCGGTGCGCGGAGCAGGCAACACGAGCGCGTTACAGATACCACGGTGGGGCGCGTCCCCCGGGGTTCTTCGTGATTGCGCGCGGAGCAGTCTGTCCGCGGGAAGCGGCCCGGCACACGGAGACGTGCCCCATGCGTACCGCCCGCCGGCCCCCCTACGCCGCCAGCGCAAGGCCCGCACTGAGCAGCGCGCCACCCTGCAGTCGGGCATGGGCTTTTGACGCCGGTGGCCCTTGAACGGTGCCTCAAGCCGCCAATGCCTGCGGCTCAGTTGCTGATTCAGGCTGTACCGCGTCCGGCCGCCGTGGTGCCCGAGCAGAGTCAGGA
>NZ_JAVREM010000303.1:0-453 GCF_031845425.1 Streptomyces millisiae | reverse complement strand
CCAGGTCACGGCAGCCGACGCGATCGTGATCGGCCACGACATGCGCCCCACCTCCCCGGCGCTGTCCGGCGCCTTCGCCCGGGGCGCGGCGGCCCGGGGCGCGGACGTCACCCTGATCGGCCTCTGCTCGACGGACCAGCTGTACTACGCGTCGGGTGCCCTGGACCTCCCGGGCGCGATGTTCACGGCCTCGCACAACCCCGCGCAGTACAACGGCATCAAGATGTGCCGGGCGGGCGCGGCGCCGGTGGGCCAGGACACGGGCCTCAGGGAGATCCGCACGCTGGTCGAACAGTGGTCGGAAGGCGCCCCGCAGCCCCCCGCCGCCGCCACCCCCGGCACGATCACGGAACGCGACACCCTCACCGACTACGCGGCCCACCTCCTGGGTCTGGTCGACCTCAAGGCGATCCGCCCCCTGAAGGTCGTCGTCGACGCGGGCAACGGCATGGG
>NZ_JAVREM010000302.1:0-453 GCF_031845425.1 Streptomyces millisiae | reverse complement strand
CCATTACCGCAGCCCGGTCCTACGATGCGGCCCCGGCTCGGATGGGCACCGACGGGAAGCCGATGCGCGGCGTGACGGTGCGGATCGTCGGCCCGGACGGCAGTGAACAAGCGGCCGGTACCGACGGCGAGATTGTCACCCAGGGGCCGGACCAGTTCATCGGCTACCGAGACCCGGCTCTCAATAAGGCTGCGTTCACCGCCGACGGCTGGTTCCGAACCGGCGATCTGGGGCATCTGGACACCAACGGACGGTTGACCATCACCGACCGCATCAAAGACGTCATCATCCGCGCCGGTGAAACCATTTCCTCCGGACAGGTCGAGGACGTTCTCAACGCACATCCCGCGATCGCTGAGGGCGCCGCAGTCGCCGCGCCACATCCGCGCTACGGCGACGTGGTTGCCGCAGTGGTGGTCCTCAAGCCCGGAGTCGCACTGGATCTCGACGAAC
>NZ_JAVREM010000301.1:0-454 GCF_031845425.1 Streptomyces millisiae | reverse complement strand
ATTGGCCCCGCTGACCGAGCAGGGGTGTATCCCGCTCGCCATCCATCCGGCGATGACGTTCACCGGATCCGACGAGGACCTAGCGCGGTTGCCCGATACATGTTTCGGCATCACCGCGACCGACGAAGTCGGTTACGCGATCGGTCAGTCGCTGGTGCTGGAGATCGGTGGGGATCCGTTCCGGGTGCCCGAGCACGCGCGGACGCAGTACCACGCGGCGCTGGCGCATGCCAGCAACCACCTGGTCACCTTGGTGCTCGACGCCGTCGACACGCTGCGGGCCTCACTGCGCGGTGAGGAACTGCTCGGCCAGGAACTCGTCGGCGATGCGCCCGGCGGTCTGCCCGAGCGGGTGGTGGGCCCGTTGGCCCGGGCCGCGCTGGAAAACGCGCTGCAACGCGGCCAGGCGGCGTTGACCGGACCCGTTGCCCGCGGCGACGCGGCAGCGGTGGGC
>NZ_JAVREM010000300.1:0-454 GCF_031845425.1 Streptomyces millisiae | reverse complement strand
GGGCACGCCCTTCATGTCGATCGAGCAGGCAGTGCACCGACTCACCGGTGAGCTCGCCGACTGGTACCGGATCGACGCCGGCCACCTGCGCATCGGGGATCGCGCCGACGTTGTGGTCATCGACCCGGAGCGGCTCGACGACTCCCTCGACGCCTACGCCGAGGAGACCGTCGACCACTACGGCGGGCTGTCCCGCATGGTGAACCGCAACGACGACACCGTCACCGCGGTGCTGGTCGGTGGGCGCACTGTGTTCGCCGACGGCGCGCTGACCGACCTGGTGGGACGCCGGCGCACCGGCCAGTTCCTGCGCGCCGCGCACCATACTCCCGCGCCGGCCGTCGAGAAAGGTGAATTGTCCAGTGTCCGTTGAGCAAACCGTTGGCTCCGTCGAGCAGACCGTCCGCGAAATGTGGAAAGCCCTGTCCGACCGCAACTGGGAGTTGCTGAAGAC
>NZ_JAVREM010000299.1:0-454 GCF_031845425.1 Streptomyces millisiae | reverse complement strand
CCACCGCGATCGGGAACGAACCGCCGTGTGCCGCGTACGTGTCCGGGTCCAGGCGGGACGACTCCTCGAACGTGGTCCCCTTCGCGCGGAACCGGGTGCCGACCAGGTACGAGCTCTCGCCGTACCGCTCGACCACCTTCCGCTTGCGGTCGATCCACGCGTCGTTGTCCGCGCTCGAACCCGGCAGCGCCGCGTGGAACAGCTGCTGCGCCCCGCGCCGGATGTCGATCGCCACCGGGGCGTGCCGCTCCCGGGCCAGCGCCACCAGCAGGCTGCCGAGCACGAACGCGTCGTCGTAGGAGAAGTGCGGGAGCGTGAGCCGGCGCTCCTGGGCGATCAGCTCGGAGATCGTGGGGGAAGAGGTGGTGCTCATGCGGGGTGCTCCTCGTGGGGGAGGTTTCCGGGCAGGGTGACGGTGACGCCTTCGCGGGCCGAGCGGCGCGCCGCCTCCAGG
>NZ_JAVREM010000298.1:0-454 GCF_031845425.1 Streptomyces millisiae | reverse complement strand
TTCCACGCCGGCGGAGGGGGTGGTGGAGGCGGGGGCGGCGGCACCTGGGCCGCCACGCAGGTGTTCGAAGGCGGATCGAAAACAGTGCCCACTCCGCACTCGGTGGCGTTGCCGACCGCCGGGCAAATCGCCGTCACCACCGCCAGTGACGCAACCGCGGCCATGATGATGGTCGTCAAGCGATGAATCGTGCAGCTCATCGCAGGTCTCCCTTGGATCTACCCTCGACCCTGCTTACTGTCAGATTCTACGACTGAGCGCCCGCGAACCGCAGCCCTGAATTGACGGGCGCGAAGGTCCCAAGGATCGCCGGCGCGAACCCGCTACCAGCGGATATCCGAGCCACTATTTTGAAAGATCGTTGCCTTCACAATCGGAGGTGTTGTGACGCACTGGCGGCAGCTGCCGGCCCGGGCCTGGCCGCGCTCCCTGGCCGGGCAGGCCATCGCACTGC
>NZ_JAVREM010000297.1:0-455 GCF_031845425.1 Streptomyces millisiae | reverse complement strand
GCCAGTTCACCGGTGATGAGGCGCAGGGTCTCCCGCGGTGAATGCCCCGACGCAGCCAGCACACACGTCGGTCTGGTCTCGTCGAGGCCCAGGAGCCGAATTGCCCGGGCCCGGTCTTCGCGATGTTCCTTGGCCGACAGCACCACCTCGAGCAGCGCGGGATCGCCCAGGTGCGGAGTCCCGCTCACCCCGGTCCGCGCAGCGACGCGACTTATCAGTCGTCGCAGCCGAGCGAGGAGCACCTCATCCAAGGGGTGCCCGGACCCGTCACGTTCCACCCAGACGACCGTCTCGTCGCGATCGCATGCCGGCGAGGCGCCGTCGTCGATCG
Source organism: Streptomyces millisiae (assembly GCF_031845425.1). Lineage (NCBI taxonomy): Bacteria > Bacillati > Actinomycetota > Actinomycetes > Kitasatosporales > Streptomycetaceae > Streptomyces > Streptomyces millisiae. Next base: position 124 of record NZ_JAVREM010000297.1, on the reverse strand, counting down.
GATCGAGACGTCCGGAGGCGTCGTAACGGACGACCGTGCCGCCCGGCCACCGGACACCCACGGGGCACCCCGCGATCAGCGCGGCAAACCGCACGGCCGCGTCGGCATTGACCTCTTGTTCCTC
>NZ_JAVREM010000296.1:0-455 GCF_031845425.1 Streptomyces millisiae | reverse complement strand
CTCTTTGGGCAACGTGGCCTCTTCGAACCACTCGCCGACGTTGGGTCGCAGCCGGGTGTCGACGAACTGCCGCACCGTCGCGGCGATGTCACGCTCGTCGTCATCGAGCAACCGATCAGTGTCGAACAGCTCCAGCGGCCGGTAAGTGGACTTCTTGGCAGCCGGTGCGGCGGTGGCGGTCATGAGTCAAGGCTAGATTTGCCGGGCAAATATGCCTATGGCCGGTTTGTACAACGGTGATGACAAAGCTGTCCGATAGGGCGGCCTGGGATGCCCGCCCACCGACCTTGACCACCTGTTCCGGTGGCCTATAGTCGGTGCGTTGAACGGCGTGCCCCAGGGTGAACTCGTCGTCAGTGACCGGCGAAGACAGCCCAGGGAAAGTTTGACCGTGCAGGTAATTGTTGACGATCCGGTTCGGGTCCCCGCCCTCCGGCGGCGGGTTCGTGATGACC
>NZ_JAVREM010000295.1:0-456 GCF_031845425.1 Streptomyces millisiae | reverse complement strand
CCTTGATCTTGGTCTTGCGGATCCGGCCGTCGTTGACCATCTCGTGGTACTTCTCGGTCACCGAGATGTCGGCGAACGGCACGCCGTAGACCTTCTCGACGTCGTATGGCGAGAAGAGGTACATGTCCTCGTTCTTCTTGGCCAGCTCGAAGGTGATGTCCGGGATCACCACGCCCAGCGAGAGCGTCTTGATGCGGATCTTCTCGTCGGCGTTCTCTCGCTTGGTGTCGAGGAACCGGTAGATGTCGGGGTGGTGCGCATGCAGGTACACCGCGCCGGCACCCTGGCGGGCACCGAGCTGGTTGGCGTAGGAGAACGAATCCTCCAGCAGCTTCATGATCGGGATGACGCCCGAGCTCTGGTTCTCGATGTTCTTGATCGGCGCGCCGTGCTCACGAATATTGGTCAGCAGCAAGGCAACTCCGCCGCCGCGCTTGGACAGCTGCAGGGCCGAGT
>NZ_JAVREM010000294.1:0-456 GCF_031845425.1 Streptomyces millisiae | reverse complement strand
ACGGCCGGACCGGGATGCGCGCCGAGAACGAGCAGCCGGTGGACGAGGAAGCCCGTGCGGCCCGCTTCGCGACGATCGAGCAGGCCGCCGGGGCAGCCGCGTCGGCCGGGGCTCGAGAAGGCCGGTCCGCCAGGTGACATCGGGCCGGGTGAGAAATCGGTGAGAAGCGGCACAACCGGGAACGCCCCCGGCTCCCCCGCTCGTCCTCCAGCGGGATGAACAAGACAATCAGGCGCGCTTCGGCCTTCTGTCTGCTCATGGTGCTCGCCCTGCTGGTGCGGGCGACCTGGGTGCAGGGCTACGAGGCCAAGGCGCTCGCGGACAACGAGCACAACCGGCGGAACACCATCGCGCAGTACGCGCATCCGCTCGGGGACATCATCGTGGCCGGTTCACCGGTCACCGGATCGAAGGGGACCAGTGGCGGCGACCTCCGGTACAAGAGGACCTACACAC
>NZ_JAVREM010000293.1:0-456 GCF_031845425.1 Streptomyces millisiae | reverse complement strand
GCGAAGGCGGCATGGGCAAGGTGTACCTCTCCCACACCCCCGGCGGGCGACCCATCGCCCTCAAGGTGATCCGACCAGAAGTCGCCGGCGACCCCGAGTTCCGACGCCGCTTCCGACAGGAAGTACAGGCCGCCGAACGGGTCCAGGGCCTCTACACCGCCCCCGTCATCGACAGCGACACAGACGGACCCCAACCCTGGCTGGCCACCGCCTACGTCCCCGGCCCCTCCCTGCACAGCGCCATCCGTGAGCACGGCCCGTTGCCGCTCCAGGCCGCCGCCAGAGTGGTGGCCGGAGTCGCCGAGGCGTTGCAGGTCATCCACGGCGCGGGCGTCATCCACCGCGACCTCAAACCCTCCAACGTCCTGCTCGCCTCCGACGGCCCACGAGTGATCGACTTCGGCATCGCCCGCGCCGCCGACGCCACCTCCCTCACCCGCACCGGCGTCACCGCCG
>NZ_JAVREM010000292.1:0-457 GCF_031845425.1 Streptomyces millisiae | reverse complement strand
GTCCTGGACGCAGCCGCGGTTGCCGGGGCGGTGGCAGAAGCCGGGGCCCCGACGGTGGCGGTGCTGTGCGGAACCGATGCCCGTTACGGCGCTGAGGCGTCCGGCGTGGTGGCGGCCGCACGTGCTGCCGGTGTCCGTCAGGTGTTGCTCGCCGGCCCGGAAAAGGCTGTCGCCGAAGCCGACTCGAAGCCCGACGGATATCTGACCGCGAAGATCGATGCGGTCGAAGCCTTGTCGAACCTCCTCACCGGACTGGGGGCCTGAGATGACTGCCACAACTGGATCAGAGATCCGTAGTTTCGCCGACGTACCGCTGCGCAATGATGAGCCGGGTCGGTCCGTCACCCCCGATGCGGTTCAGGAGCATGTCGCGGCGGCCGCCGCCGCGCACGGCTACGCCCCCGAGCAGTTGACCTGGGCCACGCCCGAGGGCATCGACGTCAAGCCGGTGTACATC
>NZ_JAVREM010000291.1:0-457 GCF_031845425.1 Streptomyces millisiae | reverse complement strand
GATGCCCCGGACCACGATCTCGACCGGGATGCCGGCCTGCGACGCCCGATAGAGCGCATCGATCACCTGCTCGTCGACCAGAGCATTGGCCTTCAGCCGGATTCCGGTCGTGGCCCCGTCGTGATGCGCGGCGATCTCGCGGTCGATGCGCTCGATGATTCCCTTGCGCACACCCCTCGGCGCCACCAGCAGAGTGCGGTAGGAGTCCTTGCGCGAGTAGCCGGTCAGCGAATTGAACAGGTCGGTCAGGTCGGCGCCGATGTCGGGATCGGCGGTGAGCAGGCCGACGTCTTCATACAGTCGCGCGGTTTTCGGGTTGTAGTTGCCGGTGCCGATGTGGCAGTAGCGCCGGATCGTCGACCCTTCACGCCGGACCACAAGGCAGGTCTTGCAGTGGGTTTTCAGGCCGATCAACCCGTAGACCACGTGTACCCCGGCTTGTTCGAGAGCCCTGGCC
>NZ_JAVREM010000290.1:0-457 GCF_031845425.1 Streptomyces millisiae | reverse complement strand
GTCAGCAGGCGGCGGTGCGGCAGCACCGACCGGGACATCTTCAGCGCGTCCACCCAGCCCGGCCGCATCGGCTCCGGGGTGACGGTGCGGGCCAGCAACACGCTGGCATCGACCGACTTCGTGGTGGGCCGCAGCACCGCCGCGGTCAGAGACCTCGTCGCGACGTCGATCATGGCCGTGAGCTCGACCTTGCCCACCACCCCGTTGTCCAGCAGGACCAGGACGTCGAGCGGGGTGGAGTCGATCTGCATCACCTCGCCCGGCGCGAACACCGGCAGCTCGCCGAACTCACCGCTTGCCCCATGGGCCCGGGACCTGCGGGTCGTGGCCGAACTGAAGGGGTGCGTGTTCCGGGTGAGCTTGTCCAGCCACCGGTAGAGGGTCCGCTCGGACGGCAGCTCGACCGCCCGGCCGGCGGGCGTCTGCCGGAGGATCTCGCCGGTCCGCCAGAGCAGGA
>NZ_JAVREM010000289.1:0-457 GCF_031845425.1 Streptomyces millisiae | reverse complement strand
GAACCAACGTGACGGCTGTGCAAAATACAATACCTTTTACGAGGGAATACACGACGTCTGTCGTGGAAAGGAACATCGTGAAATAGTGATCGTAGGTACCGCCCGGCTGATTATAAAACAACCGGATCACAGCATTGGAAGCAAAGAAGCTGACCACCAGTGCAAACATAAAGCCCGGCACCACCGACAACATACCGCCCACAAGTCGGGTACCCACAACGAACGGAATTGACTGCAGCCCCATTGCTTCGGTGGCGTCGATCTCATCGCCGATTCGCATTGAACCGATCTCGGCGGTCATCCGGCAACCGGCCTGAGTCGCGTAGGCGATCCCGGCCACCAATGGCGCCATCTCCCGAACGTTGGCAAATCCGCCGATGATTCCGGACAACGCGCCAAATCCCACCAGATTCAGGATCGCAAAGGCTTCGATCGCCACCATGGCGCCGAGCATGAA
>NZ_JAVREM010000288.1:0-457 GCF_031845425.1 Streptomyces millisiae | reverse complement strand
CAGCCTGCCGGGCCGGTTCCGCGCACGCCATGGGGCTCGTGGGTGGCATGAAGTAGGGATAACCCCACCTCGGCGCGACGCGGCTGCTTACTGTGCGTTTATCAGGGCCTAGACTCCCGTGCGTACGAAGAGACCCCGGGAACGGGCGGGGCCAGAACTGGATGACGATGAGCAAGGGGCGGACGTGAAGGACATGGCGTACGTGCCGGAAGTGCCGCACGTGGCGTACGTGCCGGTCCACCAACAGACCGCCCTCGCGTCGGAGTACTTCCAGAGCTACTCGGTGGTGGGCCTGCTCGCCCTGGTCGGCGTTCTGTTCGTGGCCGTCGCGTTCGGGGCGGGACGGCTCCTGCGCCCCGTGGTCCCCACCCCGGAGAAGCTGCTCACGTACGAGTGCGGTGTCGACCCCGTCGGCGAGGGCTGGGCCCACACCCAGGTCCGCTACTACGTCTACGCC
>NZ_JAVREM010000287.1:0-458 GCF_031845425.1 Streptomyces millisiae | reverse complement strand
AGCCCATGGAGATCGGTGCCGAGCTGGAGTGGAGCGCCGAGGCGTGGAGCGAGGTGCGCACCCGCGCACAGCGGGCCGGGCGCGCCTATATCTGGCTGAATCTGGTCGAACAGCGGTTGCGTGCGGTGGTCGCCGCGGTGCTCCGGCCGATCTACGAGCCGGTGCACGGCGACGACTGGGTGGTGGCCGCCGCCGGACCCGCCGGACAGGAGTGGGTGCAGCGCGCCGTCGCCGTACGCGAGGTCTCGCGCCGCAAGGGCTATCTGCTGGACCCGGCCGACGACAACGTCCTCAGCTTCCTCACCCTGCCGCAGCTGCGCGAGCTGATGGTCCAGCACTGGCCGTGCTTCGAGCCGTACTTCGACGACCGCCGGGATGTCGAGCTGGCCCTCGACGAGCTGGAGGTGACCCGTAACGTCGTCTCCCGCAACCGCGCGCTGAACGAGGCGGTCCTCGCC
>NZ_JAVREM010000286.1:0-458 GCF_031845425.1 Streptomyces millisiae | reverse complement strand
CAGCGGCAGGTCCAACCGGCCCGACTCCAGCCAGCTCCGAACCAAACCTGCCGTCATGCGGATTCCCTTTCGGCCGAACGAAATACCGACCGCGACACATCGCGGAGGTAGCCTGCGAAGCCGCCGGGCGCCCGGCCGTTTTTGCGCGCTGAGGTGGTCACCGACAGCGTCGAGTCCCGTTCTATCCGGTAGCCGGCGGTCTCGAACCTTTCGACCAGCTCGACGTCCTCGCCGGTGGCCAGGGGGCGGAAACCCCCGAGCGTCCAGTACACGTCGGCACGAAAACCCATGTTGGCGCCATGGATGTGGTTGTGCCCCTTGGGTCCCCGCGCACCCGACTCGTAGGAACGCATGTAGTGCCGGACGAGCGCGACGGGGTGATGCCGCCAGTCGGTCACCCGCACCACGCCCAGCACCATGGCGGCCGCCGACGCGGTCTGCCGAAGCAGCCAGTCGGG
>NZ_JAVREM010000285.1:0-459 GCF_031845425.1 Streptomyces millisiae | reverse complement strand
ACGTCGTCGGGATCATGATGGACGCACCGCACCGCGCGGCCGACGGGTCACCGGGATCCTCGGCGGCGCCGCTGTTCCACAACATCGCGTCGTGGCTGCTGCAACGCCACAACGTACCGTTGTCGGCGGATCCGGGGCCGCGGTTGACCCTGCAGGCGACCTGACCGCGATAGTCGTGGGTGGTGCGGTCGGCGGACCGCAGATGGGTACTGTGGCATGGCCATGAAGCTGCGTCCCAGCCGTCCCGCCGGCCAATACCTTCTGCCGCTCGCCGAACAGGTCCAAGCGGTACCCGCTAGCGGAAATCTCCTGCCGGAACTTCGGGTAACAGGCGTCACCCTGCGCGGTCAGGATGCCCAGCCTGGGGATCTGTTCGCCGCGCTCCCGGGCGCGGCGGTGCACGGCGCGCGCTATGCGGCAGACGCGGTCGCCGCCGGTGCGGTGGCAGTGCTCACAGAC
>NZ_JAVREM010000284.1:0-459 GCF_031845425.1 Streptomyces millisiae | reverse complement strand
CCCTGGGTGCAAACCCCTGAGGTGATCGAGAAGATGCGCGTCGCGGGCCAGATCGCGGCAGCTGCGCTGGCCGAGGCCGGAAAAGCCGTGGCGCCCGGGGGGACCACCGACGAGCTGGACCGCATCGCCCACGAGTACATGATCGATCACGGCGCCTATCCGTCGACTCTGGGCTACAAGGGGTTTCCCAAATCCTGCTGCACCTCGCTGAACGAGGTGATCTGCCACGGTATCCCGGACTCGACCGTGGTTGAGGACGGCGACATCGTCAACATCGACGTCACCGCCTACATCGACGGAGTTCACGGCGACACCAACGCCACCTTCCTGGCCGGAGATGTCTCGGAGGAACACCGGCTGCTCGTCGAGCGGACCCACGAGGCGACCATGCGGGCCATCAAGGCGGTCAAGCCCGGGCGCGCTCTGTCGATCGTCGGCCGGGTGATCGAGGCTTACGCA
>NZ_JAVREM010000283.1:0-459 GCF_031845425.1 Streptomyces millisiae | reverse complement strand
CCATCGCGTTGGGCCCGATCGGAATCTTTTCGACCAACAGCGGTGCGACGTGCGGGTGGCGTCGGAACACGTCAAACAGGCTGTGTGCCAACGCTTCGCAGGCTTGCTGCCATGTCGAGGCGTCAAGTGCCTTGTTGTCGATGTGTGCCTCGGCCAACACGCTGTCGATCACCTGGGCGACCAGCTGGGCCCGGCCGGTGAAGTGCCGGTACAACGTCGCGGTACCCGAGTCCAGGCGCTGGGCCAGGTTGCGCATCGACAGCGCGTCGGCGCCCTCTTCGTCCAGGAGGGCAATGGCCGTCGCGATGATCCGGTCCAGTGGCACCGGTGGGCGGCCACGGGATCGCCGCGGGTTCTGCTCCGGCTTGGCGCCGGTACGTGACGTGCTCACGCGGCTCAGTATGACGACCCTTGACAACCCCTACAATAACGGCAACACTGTATCCATTATGAATCTTC
>NZ_JAVREM010000282.1:0-459 GCF_031845425.1 Streptomyces millisiae | reverse complement strand
GCGCGCACCTCACGTTGGGCCCGGGCGCGTCCGCGTTCACCATCGGGGTGGAAGAACATCGACGAATCGACACCACGGCAAAGTCCTTGCATTTGCCAATCCCAGATATCCGCATTGGGTCCGGGAAGCTGCTGCGGCTGCGGCATATGGAAAACCCCTCTCTGCTCGCCCATTTCGCCAACGCGGGCGGGTTTGAGTCGGTGGAACCGAACTGAGCTCATGTCGCCGATGACCGCTCGTGCACACAAACTAGGGGGACTGAATAAAGCGCGTCAATAGCCCGCCGGTGTGCTAAAGGGCATAACTGCAGGTCGAGAATTTACATCACGTTCATCGTTGTGAAGCCTTGACTGAGACATGAGTGTTAAGGATCTGGCCTGGGTCCTCGGGTTTCCCCTGTTCGGGCTCATCGGGGCGTCGCACGCAATTCCGGGCAGGCGATAGTTAGTTGACATGCCA
>NZ_JAVREM010000281.1:0-460 GCF_031845425.1 Streptomyces millisiae | reverse complement strand
GGCAGGTGACCTCGCCGGTGGCCAGTACCCTCGTGGTGGTCGGCTCGACCCCGTAAGCCGGCACGGCGAACTCCGACGGACGTCCCCGCTGAGGCGTCGTCACCGGCAGCGTCGTGCCCGGCGCCGCCGCCGTCGTGGTTTCGGCGAGTGGATCCGCGATGTGGACGCCGCCCCCGCAGCCCGGCAGTGCCAGCAGCGTCATCGCACACGCCCCCACCCAGATGGCATTCACTCTCATCGATCAGTCCCCTCAGTCCCCTCAGTCCTTGGAGAACGCGACAGCGAGCTCCCCCTCGAGGTCTCGGTACGGCTCGCCCGACAGGTCAACGGTGACCTGCCCGATGGTGCCGCCGCCGAACGCGAACGGTGCCCGGTATTGCTGCGACACCGCCGATCCGGTGTTGCGGCCGATGCAGATGCCACCCCCGGCGAGCGCGAACATGCCGGGGTGGGTTTGCAT
>NZ_JAVREM010000280.1:0-461 GCF_031845425.1 Streptomyces millisiae | reverse complement strand
ACGTTGGCCGCGGCGCCGACATCGTCATCACCGCCACCGCGGCCAACGTCACCCAGGAGCAGGCCATCGCCATGGCGGCCCGAAACGGGCGCATCTCGTTCTTCGGTGGACTGCCCAACACCAACCCGACCATCACCTGCGATTCGAATGTGGTCCACTACCGGCAGTTGCACATCCACGGTGCCAACGGCTCCGCGCCGGAGCACAACAAGCGTGCGCTCCAGTACATCTCGACCGGTCAGGTGCCCGTGAAGGACCTCATCACGCGCCATATCCCGCTCGACGATGTGCTCGACGCCTTCTCGATCGTGCAGAACGGTGAGGCCATCAAGGTGACGGTCGAGCCTGCCGCTGCCACAGCGTCGGTCTGACGGCGCGGTCCGTCGCCCAGGCCCGATGCGAGCCCTGCGGCGATCAAGCCGATGCCCGCCCACACCGGTCCCGCGGGCAGGGTGCCGGTG
>NZ_JAVREM010000279.1:0-461 GCF_031845425.1 Streptomyces millisiae | reverse complement strand
AGCGCGACCCCTCCTCGGACCCGGCGGGGGGTTCCGAGGAGCGATCGCGCTCCGAGTGCTCTGCTTGGGTGTCCATCGCGGCCGAATCCTATCCGGCCGCGCTGTGAACCCGGGAAGCAGCTCAGTTGTCGCGCTTCTCCTTGATCTTCGCGGCCTTGCCGCGGAGCTCACGGAGGAAGTACAGCTTGGCGCGGCGGACGTCACCGCGGCTGACGAGCTCGATCTTCTCGAAGATCGGGCTGTGCACCGGGAAGGTGCGCTCGACGCCGACGCTGAAGGAGACCTTGCGGACCGTGAAGGTCTCGCTGACGCCCGAGCCCTGGCGGCGGATGACGACGCCCTTGAACTGCTGGATACGGGAGCGGTTGCCCTCGATCACGCGCACGTGGACGTTGACGGTGTCACCGGGACGGAACGCCGGGACGTCCGAGCGGAGGGTGGCGGCGTTGACGCCATCGAGC
>NZ_JAVREM010000278.1:0-461 GCF_031845425.1 Streptomyces millisiae | reverse complement strand
CCGTCGGCCACTGGATCGTGGCGTTCGCCCTCGTAGGGACCGGTGTCCTGGTCCCCTGGCTCGCGCACTTCAACACCCCTGAGGCTCGTAGCGCCAGGCAGGAGGAGCGTCAGCGTCGTATGCGTGAGGAGCGGTTGCGGCGAGCTCGCGCGCGTAGGACCGAGCGGCGACGTGAACGGCGTCGGCTCCGCCGGGACAGCATCAGCTGACGTCTCGCCCCCAAGCCCCCCAGTCCCCAGCGCCGATGCCATTGGGGAAGATCAGTGGATGAGCGGAGAGACTACAGACATCAGCGCGGCCATCACCGGTGAGTTGCAGTTGCTGGACCCCGATGTGCGCATGTCGCCGTCACTCGCCGCGGAGCTGCTCGATCCGGAGTTCATCGAGGTCGGGGCTTCGGGGCGGCGGTGGACGTACGAGGAGATGCTCGCCGCGCTGCCCCAGCTGGACGGCGGGAACAC
>NZ_JAVREM010000277.1:0-461 GCF_031845425.1 Streptomyces millisiae | reverse complement strand
GCCCTTCACGATGTACGAGCCGGTACCCATGGAGCCCGGGATGATCCCGTAGTCCCCGGAGCCGGCCCGGATCGCCCCCTTGCGGGTGACCAGCAGGTCCATGCCCTCGTACCGCTCCTCCGCCACGTAGTTGTGATGGCAGGAGATGACCGGATCGAAGGTGACCCGCGCCTTCTTGAACTCCTTGCGGACCACGTCCTGGAAGAGACCCATCATGATCGCGCGGTTGAACTTCGCGTACTCCTGCGCCCAGAAGAGGTCGTTGCGGTACGCCGCCATCTGCGGGGTGTCCGCGATGAACACCGCCAGGTCCCGGTCGATCAGGCCCTGGTTGTGCGGCAGCTTCTGCGCCTGGCCGATGTGGAAGTCGGCGAGCTCCTTGCCGATGTTCCGGGAACCGGAGTGCAGCATCAACCAGACAGAACCGGTCTCATCGAGACCGAACTCGATAAAAAGATATC
>NZ_JAVREM010000276.1:0-462 GCF_031845425.1 Streptomyces millisiae | reverse complement strand
CCACCCAACTGCCCCTGCGCATCACGCCCTTGAGGTCGAAGTCGGCGTCGAGGAGGACCAGGTCCGCGTACTTGCCCGGATCGAGGGAGCCCACGGTGTCGTACAGCCCGAGCAGCCGGGCCGGGTTGGCGGACAGCGCGGCCACCACGTCCCCGACCGGCAGCCGGTCCACCGTCACCGCGCGTTTGAACGCGCGGTCCAGGGTCAGCGTCGAGCCCGCGATGGAACCGCCGTCGACCAGCCGGGCCACGCCGTCGCTGACCTCGACCTCCAGCGGGCCGAGCTGGTAGCGGCCGTCGCCGCTGCCCGCCGCGTCCATGGCGTCGGTGATGAACGCGACCCGGTCGGCGCCCGCGTGGTGGAACGCCAACTGGAGGGAGGCGGGGTGCAGATGGGTGCCGTCGTTGATCAGCTCGACGGTGATCCGCTCGTCCTCCAGGAGGGCGGTGATCGGGCCCGGGG
>NZ_JAVREM010000275.1:0-463 GCF_031845425.1 Streptomyces millisiae | reverse complement strand
GAGGAATGCAGACTCACCCAGCCTCTGAAACCAACAATCCCTTGGTTGACATGCAAGCCATGAGTCCAACGCCAAAGCTGAACGATCCTGGCATAGGCTTGCGGAACAATGGTCGTCGAGTGCTCACTTACTCCGACTTGAAAAGCACTTTCCAAGATCCTGACGGCCGCGAGCCAAATCGCACCATCGAGCTTCACCTGACCGGTCACATGGAGAAGTTTTCGTGGTCGTTCAACGGCATCAAATTCTCTGACGCCGAACCACTGCGCCTGAAGTATGGCGAGCGTCTGCGCATCACCTTGGTGAACGACACCATGATGACCCACCCCATCCACCTTCACGGCATGTGGAGTGACCTCGAGGATGAGAACGGCAAGTTCATGGTGCGCAAGCACACGATTGATATGCCACCAGGTACCAAACGCAGCTATCGAGTCACCGCTGATGCCTTAGGCCGCTGGGC
>NZ_JAVREM010000274.1:0-463 GCF_031845425.1 Streptomyces millisiae | reverse complement strand
ATCCTGAAGGAAGGCGGGAGTTTAGAGGATGCCACCTGCTGCGCTAGGCGCGCAGTCAGCCTTGTTCCAAAAAACGGAACAACGTACTCGCAGGCTCAAGTCCTAATTGAGGCCAGTAGAGTGCTGTCTGCGGTTGGACAGGAAGTAGAGGCCGTCGACTGCATCTGCGCGATATCTGAGTTGCATGAACAGGTCGACGGATTTCTGGCAGTCGCTGAAGTGCAGAGCCTGGCCGGTAAAGAGGACAAATCTATTAGTCTGGTCGAGCGCTCAGCGTCGCTCGCTCTAGATATCAAAGACGAGTATACGAAATTTCGCACTCTGCGGTCCATTGTTACAGCGCTAGCTCGACATGGACTTACGCAGGAAGCTGTGATTCTCTCCCAAAAAATAACCGATCCCGGTCAACGGTCTCGGGGTATCAGTACAGTGGCTTTGGTCTTGGCTGATGCTGAGGTAAAGG
>NZ_JAVREM010000273.1:0-463 GCF_031845425.1 Streptomyces millisiae | reverse complement strand
CGATAGGTGACGACGGGGGAATCGCTCAGGCACTGCGGGGGGTGGCGGAATGGGGTTCCGAAGCGACCAGCTCGTGGTCCCGCTGGTCGAGGTTCACAAAGATCATCCCGTATCTGACGGCGCAGCGGACCGGCTGCGGCGCGCCACGGGGGCGTCGGAGACAGCGATAGGCGCGGACATCTTCGTCCTCTTCCAGCACCACGACGATCGGCTCCCCGAACAGGGTGACCATCAACGAGTCGCCACGGCGGGGGAGGGCCGTGAGCAGATCGATGAAATGCCACCCTGAGCGATAGGCGGTTGCCATCTCGCGCCGGAAGGTGCGGTCGTCCGGCGGCGCGGTCATGCGACCGAGTCGGCCGGCGCGGACCAGCCGAGGTCCCCGGGAACTCCGGCCTGGGCGGACCAGCCGATGTCGCCGGGAACTCGGGTCTGGCCGAACCAGCCGATGTCGCCGGAGGCG
>NZ_JAVREM010000272.1:0-464 GCF_031845425.1 Streptomyces millisiae | reverse complement strand
CGCCCGCCCCGCTCCGCCTCGATCGTGGCCGTGCGCCCCTCGGCGACACTGCGCTTCGGCAGCCGCCGGCCCAGGCCGGAGGGGTGGCGCGGCTGGTTGTAGAAGACGAAGTCCTCGTCGGACCGCACACGACCCGCCGCGCCGCGGAGCAGGGCGGAGGCGTCCACGTCGGGGACGTCGGAGCCCGGTGTCCAGCGCAGCACGGCCCGTACGGCCGTGGCGTCGACCTGGACGTTCGAGCCCTTCAGCATCGTGTGCGTCATGGGCGTCATCCTGCCTGCTGGCGGCACGTGCGGACAACGCGGGGGCCACAACGGCCGGGTCCCGAGGTGCCGGTGCCGGGCGGAAGAGGATCGGAGCGGGGGTCGAACGGGTATCGGAGCGAGGGTGGAAGGAAGACCGAACGGTACCGCGAGGAGAGGCCGGGCGAAGGCTGGGTAACCGGAAATTCATGTACATCGGGA
>NZ_JAVREM010000271.1:0-465 GCF_031845425.1 Streptomyces millisiae | reverse complement strand
TCACAACGCAGGTCGCCGTCGACGGCGAAGTACTCGGTGATGTTCTTGCCGCCACCGTGCCTGGTGTAGACCTTCGTGGAGTCGAACACGTACTGCCGCGGATCGGGGAAACCGGCGGGCAGCCCCGCCACGGGCGTCAGTGCCGCCGAGCCGGCGCGCAACACGAACCCGACAGGAGATGTCCTGCGAGCCCGACATGCCGTCAACGCGTCGGGACCGACCACACAATCGACATGACCGACCGAGAGCCGCGAACCGGGCTGCAGTACCGGCGGTCGGGGCTGCGGGCCGGGATCTGCCACCTTCAGGAACCACACCGATCCGTCAGATCTGAGCCCGACGGCGTTCGCACCGCCGGGAGCATCGGGGATGTCGCCCCGGCAGACGAATCGGTCCGAGCCCACAGAACAGGCCAGACCGCTGGGGGTCGAGAAGAAAGCCCCTTCGTACGGTCTGGTGTAGTCG
>NZ_JAVREM010000270.1:0-465 GCF_031845425.1 Streptomyces millisiae | reverse complement strand
AAGCAACGCCGCGTTCAATACGTTTAACTTGTGTTAAACCGCAGTTATGGGCAATGTCTGTGGCTTTAGAAGACCAAGGAGAGATAGTTCCTGGGCGTGGAGTGACTAAAATTAATTTTCCAAATGGCTCATGCTCAGCTAGAGAAGGACCATATTTTAATAAACTACTCAGCTTACCTTGCTCACTGCCACTTAATGGGGCTGATAGCTCAGCAAAATGCATATATTCAGCATAGATATCCGTTACTGGGAGCTGTTTTTCAGCAAACAGCGCCAAAAGGCGGGTAATACGAAATGCTGATAGTGCCGGTGAGCCACGCAAAATTTCCATAGTCTTCAATTCTCTCTTTTAAACGCCAGCCCTGATCACGAAAGCAGGGAAACCGGCGCCCATTATAGAGCAATGTTCATCAATACGAAACCGTTTGCGTGATTAAAAATAGAGCGATTAGTTAAATATTAATA
>NZ_JAVREM010000269.1:0-465 GCF_031845425.1 Streptomyces millisiae | reverse complement strand
CCCCTGGACCCCTCACCTATTCGCGGCAGCCACGGCCGCCTCCCCGAGAGCGACGACGAAGGTCCGCTCATCCTCTGCTCCACCCCCCACACGTTCACCGACCGGGTCAGGGCCACCGAAGTGAAGTCCCTGCTCCTCCAGCTTGCCGGACTGCACTGACAATCCCCGTCACGCACCCGGCACCGCACCGCTCACCCCACGTCCCGTCACGTCATCCAAGGGAGCCACGCGAACATGAGCCGCACCTCCAAGGACACCGAACTCGCCCGCAGACTGAGCCGCCGCAACATCCTCGGCGTCGCCGCCGGAGCCACCGCCGCCACGATCATCGGCACGGCGACCGCCCAGGCCGCCGCAGCCCAGGGACCCGCCAAGGGCCCCGGTCACGGACACGACCACGGGCATGGTCACGGCAAGGGCAAGGGGAAGCCCGTCCTGCCCCCCGGCCGCCTCGGCATCCAGCTC
>NZ_JAVREM010000268.1:0-465 GCF_031845425.1 Streptomyces millisiae | reverse complement strand
GCTCGAAGACGTGAGCACGCCGGACTTCTGATGGCGCAGCGAACATGACGACCGGATCCCACGGCGAGATCCAGCTCGAAAATGACTGGTTCCGTGTGACTCAGTGGACGATCGACCCGGGTGGTGCGATTCCGATGCACCGGCACGATCACGAGTACGTGGTTGTCCCACTGGTCACCGACACCATGCATGTCGTCACCGCCGACGGTACCGAGATCGTCGCAGAACTCGTCGCCGGCCAGAGCTATTCACGCCCGGCGGGTTCCGAGCACACCGTCGAGAATCGCGGTGACCTCCAACCGATCGTCTTCGTCGAAGTGGAGCGACTCTCCTAGCATCCGGTGTGACGCGCGCATCACCTCCCGGAGTGCGCTTCAGGGCCCTGACGGGCGGTTTTCCCCCGAATTGGGGGACGACGGGAGGCTGCCGCGCCCATAATCTCGTTGCCATGGCGCACAACGGAAA
>NZ_JAVREM010000267.1:0-466 GCF_031845425.1 Streptomyces millisiae | reverse complement strand
ATTCACACCATCGGCGTGGACCCCGAGTTCCAGGGGCAGGGGATCGGGCGTCGGCTGCTCGACGACTTGCTCCACTTCGCTTCGGGCGGAACGGTTTTCCTGGAGGTTCGCACCGACAACGAACCGGCCATCGCGCTGTACGAGAGTGTCGGATTCGTCAACATCGGCCTGCGCAAGCGGTACTACCGTGCCAGCGGGGCCGACGCCTACACCATGCAACGCCTTCCCCAAGGGGACCCGAAGTGATCATCTTGGCCATCGAAAGTTCTTGTGACGAAACGGGAGTCGGCATCGCCGACCTCGCCGAAGATGGGACGGTGCGGCTGCTCGCCGACGAAGTCGCCTCCAGCGTCGACGAGCACGCCCGGTACGGCGGCGTCGTTCCCGAGATCGCTTCGCGCGCGCACCTGGAAGCACTGGGGCCGACCATGCGCCGTGCCCTGGACACCGCGGGCATCGAGCGGCC
>NZ_JAVREM010000266.1:0-466 GCF_031845425.1 Streptomyces millisiae | reverse complement strand
CCGTCGTTGGTGGAGCTGTTGCCGGTGAAGGCCAAATGGGGTGTGTCGCTGGGGGCGTTGATCAAGCATCTGCATACCTCAGAGTTGTTGACCGAACCGCGGTTTGAGGCGTTGCGCCGCCAGCTCTACACGCGGGTCAACCCGGACACCGACACGACGTGGGGCCGGGTGGAGCCTGGCTGGAATGACCGTGAGGTGGAGCGGCCACGGTTGATCAGCAAGTGGCTGGAGATGGGGTTTTCGGCCCGCTCAGCGGCGATGCTGGCACCCTATGACTTGATGTGGCCCCAGGATCTGCTGGAGGATTTCATGGCCGGGCAGCGCGCCGCCCCGGGGCGACAGCGGCGCATGTGGCGGTGGGCCGCGGTGGGCGTGGGGCTGTGGTGGGGACTGCGACACCGGCGCGTGGCGCGGGCGGCAATGTCATCCCGTTGCGGCAGCGAAGCCGGCGCGGCTAGGGCACACA
>NZ_JAVREM010000265.1:0-466 GCF_031845425.1 Streptomyces millisiae | reverse complement strand
GTCGACCGGGACGTCGGTGGGCTGGTTGGTGGCGGCATCGATACCGAGGCAGGTGCCCGCGGCCCACACCTTGGACTGATCGACGTCGGACACCTTGCCCGCGGATTCCAACTGGCTGTCGCCCGGGCCGAGCAACTGCAGGCCGCACAGCATGCGCCGCTCACCGGACTGCTTCCAGGCCTTCTCGCCGGACCAGAGCAGGCCAATGGTGTATTTGCCGTTCGGGTCGTACTTCGGGCCGAGGTAGCCGCGCACCGACGGGGTGCACTGCTCCTGTCTGATCTGCTTGATCCGATCCACCGTCGGTGGCGGCGCACCCGGCCCGTACTCGCTGCCGGGGAACGTGCGAATGTCGACGGACTGGGCGACCTCGAACCGGTGGCTGTCCTTGCAGTCGACGATGTGCGCGGCGTCGGGGTTGCGGCCGGGCCAGTTCATGCAGTCGCCACGCTTGACGTGATTGAAC
>NZ_JAVREM010000264.1:0-467 GCF_031845425.1 Streptomyces millisiae | reverse complement strand
CCGATGCACCGGGGACCCGCGGGCGCGGGCGAGCTGAACGGGCTGCTCCAGCAGTCCATCACCCCGGGCCGCCCCGACCTCCCCGAGAAGCGGTTCGGCGGCCGGGTCTTCCGGGTGGGCGACAAGGTCACCCAGATCCGCAACAACTACGACAAGGGCGAGAACGGCGTCTTCAACGGCACGGTCGGCGTCGTCACCGGCCTCGACCTGGACGAACAGACGCTCACCGTCCGCACCGACGAGGACGAGGAGATCGGCTACGACTTCGACGAGCTGGACGAGCTCGCCCACGCGTACGCCATGACGATCCACCGCTCCCAGGGCAGCGAGTATCCGGCCGTCGTCATCCCCGTCACCACCAGCGCCTGGATGATGCTCCAGCGCAACCTGCTCTACACGGCCGTGACGCGCGCCAAGAAGCTCGTCGTGCTGGTCGGGTCCCGTAAGGCGATCGGCCAGGCCGTCCG
>NZ_JAVREM010000263.1:0-467 GCF_031845425.1 Streptomyces millisiae | reverse complement strand
CTGCCACAGCTGCTCGACCACATCCGGGAGACCGCCCCCAGGTGCGCGCTGACCGATGTCACCAGCGTCAAAGGCGCGGTGCTCGACGAGGTGGGCAAATTCGGGTTGCTACAGAACTTCGTCGGTGGCCATCCGATGGCAGGCACCGCCCACTCGGGCTGGTCGGCCGGCGACGCGGGACTGTTCACCGGCGCCCCCTGGGTGGTCAGCGTGGACGATCACGTCGACGCTCAGGTGTGGTCCCAGGTCACGCAGCTGGCCCTGGACTGCCGCGCGGTGGTGGTGCCGGCCCGCTCCGATGAGCACGACGCCGCCGCAGCCGCCATCTCGCACCTGCCGCACCTGTTCGCCGAAACCCTGGCCGTCATCGCCGGCGAGGTCCCGCTGGCCTTCGCCCTGGCCGCCGGATCCTTCCGCGACGGCACCCGGGTGGCGGCCAGAGTTTCCTTGGCGCGCGTCAGCAGTTC
>NZ_JAVREM010000262.1:0-467 GCF_031845425.1 Streptomyces millisiae | reverse complement strand
CCTCCTGGGCGCCCGGGCGTGCGACGACCTCGAACGTGGGGTTCGGGATGTAGTCGCTGATGTGGTTGCGCACCACGATCTTCGTGCGGCCGTGCACATCGATGTAATCGATGACGCCCTTGCGGTGGTCGGGCAGGAACTTGGTGAGCGCTTCCTTGGGCTCATAGAAGTGGTTGTCGGCGTCGAACACCGGGTAGGGAAGCTCGCGTGAGGGCATGTTCGCCTCCTGGAAGAGTCTGATTTTCGAAACTGGTAATGACGTTACCATGGGATGACCAGCGCGGACGAACGCATTCGGGCGATCGCTCAAAAACTCGGGAAAGCACTGGTCAGGCGGGGGATGCGGGCATCAGAAGGCCGCGTGCGCAGAACTCGTAGATGTGCTGGCCTTCGATCGGCGTTCCGTTGAGTTCCACGCCCAGTGAGCGCAGGCGCATCGCACCCAGCACCGACTGCATGATCAGGGC
>NZ_JAVREM010000261.1:0-468 GCF_031845425.1 Streptomyces millisiae | reverse complement strand
TACCAGGGCCGCGGTATCGGCACGTTCCTGATGGACGCCCTGGTGGTGTCGGCGGACTACCTTGGTATCCAACGCTTTACGGCGCGGGTACTGAGCGACAACTACGCCATGCGGCGCATCCTGGACCGGCTTGGCGCAGTGTGGGAGCGTGAGGATCTGGGTATTGTGCTCACCGACGTCCCCGTGCCCGCCGTCGACACGCTGAGCATCGAACCCGAGTTGGCCGCGAAGATCAAAGACGTTACCCGTCAGGTGATCCGGGCGGTAAGCCAGTGAGCCGGCCACCGCTGACCGCCGGTGGCCGGAGGCCACCGTTAAGTAAAGACACCCGGGTGTGCATCTCGCTGGCCGCCCGGCCCAGCAACATCGGCACCCGGTTCCACAACTATCTCTACGACGAACTCGGCCTCGACTATCTCTACAAGGCTTTCACCACAACCGATATCGCCGCGGCGATCGGTGGAGTGC
>NZ_JAVREM010000260.1:0-468 GCF_031845425.1 Streptomyces millisiae | reverse complement strand
CGGTCGGAGAGGGCTCCGGCCGGGCCGTCATAGGTGGGCACCCCCGCGATCACCTCGTCGGAGATGACCGACAGTCCGGTGTCCTTGCCCACGGGCTTGGCCCCGGCGCGGCACAGTTTGATCCCGTTGTAGGCGGCGGGGTTGTGGCTCGCGGTGAACATCGCCCCGGGACAATCCAACAGGCCCGAAGCGAAATACAGCTGATCGGTGGAGGCCAGGCCGATGCGGACCACATCCAGGCCCTGGGCGGTGACACCATCGGCGAATGCCGATGCCAGCGTTGGCGAACTCGCCCGCATGTCGTAGCCGATCGCCACCTGCACGGCGCCTTCGCCACGGACCAGACGAGCGAATGCGCCGCCGACCTCGGTCACGAATGCCTCGTCGATCTGACTGCCGACCAGACCTCTGACGTCATAGGCCTTGATGACATCGTGAACAGCCGCCGCTGGCCTAGACATATAGCTC
>NZ_JAVREM010000259.1:0-468 GCF_031845425.1 Streptomyces millisiae | reverse complement strand
TTTGAACACTTACCGCATGGCCTTGGTTCCGCAGAGTGAATAAGGGGCCCAATAGCAGATCTCGGCTTGACTCGCCCGGAGCAGCACACTTGTAATTTCACTCGTGTCGTTCAGCCGGAACGGTAACGGCCACATCACGGGGACGCGAAAGACGGACGAGGGGCGCACATGACCGAGCTGGTGCAGCAACTGCTGGTCGACGACGCGGACGAGGAACTCGGCTGGCAGGAGCGCGCACTGTGCGCCCAGACCGACCCCGAGTCCTTCTTCCCCGAGAAGGGCGGCTCCACCCGCGAGGCCAAGAAGGTCTGCCTCGCCTGCGAGGTCCGCTCCGAATGCCTTGAGTACGCCCTCGCCAACGACGAGCGCTTCGGCATCTGGGGCGGCCTCTCCGAGCGCGAGCGGCGCCGCCTCAAGAAGGCCGCCGTCTAGGGCTCCACAGCGGCACCGCAGACGGCGGCGAGCGCC
>NZ_JAVREM010000258.1:0-468 GCF_031845425.1 Streptomyces millisiae | reverse complement strand
GTCCGGACCAGAAGCGGGCGATGGTCCATGCCCTGCAGTCGCGCGGGCACACGGTGGCCATGACCGGGGACGGCGTCAACGACGTGCTGGCCCTCAAGGACGCCGACATCGGCGTCGCGATGGGTTCGGGCAGTTCGGCCTCGCGCGCGGTGGCGCAGATCGTGTTGTTGGACAACAAGTTCGCCACGCTGCCCTATGTGGTCGGCGAGGGCCGCCGGGTGATCGGCAACATCGAGCGGGTCTCGAACCTGTTCCTCACCAAGACCGTCTACTCGGTGCTGTTGGCGATTCTGGTGGGGTTCGCCGGGCTGTCCGCCGAATGGTTCGGCACCGATCCACTGCTGTTCCCGTTCCAGCCGATCCACGTCACCATCGCGGCCTGGTTCACCATCGGCATCCCGGCCTTCATCCTGTCGCTGGCTCCGAACAACGAACGGGCCCATTCGGGTTTCGTGCGCCGGGTGATGA
>NZ_JAVREM010000257.1:0-469 GCF_031845425.1 Streptomyces millisiae | reverse complement strand
CAGTCCGTGAGGGCGGAGGTCAGTACGGTGTGCGGGCTGACCTCCAGCAGGACGCCGTGCCCGTCCCGCAGCAGGGCCCCGGCCGCCTGGTGGAACCTGACCGGGTTGCGCAGGTTGCGGCACCAGTAGTCGGCGTCCAGTACCGGGGCGTCCAGTCGTCCGCCGGTCAGTCCGGAGTAGTACGGCAGCCGCGGTGTACGGGGGCGGATCGGGGCGAGGTCGGCGCGCATCCGGGGGATGATCGCGTCGATGTGGGGGGAATGGGCGGCCAGGCCCACGGCGATCCGCCGTGCGTGCACCGCGTCGGCGGCCAGGCCGTCGAGGAGTTCGGCCGCGGCGTCGCGGTCGCCGGAGACGATCACGGACCGGGGGCCGTTGTGCGCGGCGACGACGAGGCGGCCCTCCCAGCGGCGCAGCCGTGGCTCGATCTCTTCGGCCGGGCAGGGCGACATGGTCTCCGTCATGGCCC
>NZ_JAVREM010000256.1:0-469 GCF_031845425.1 Streptomyces millisiae | reverse complement strand
TTGGCCTTCTGACCACAGCCTCGGCGAAACCGTGCGCGACCTCGGCAGTTGCACCGTGGGCCTGCTCGGGTACGGAAACGTGGCCAAACGGGTCGAGAAGATCGTCGTCGCCATGGGGGCCGATCCGTCCCAGGTGATCCACACCAGCACCCGCGACACCGGCCATCCGCAATGGCGCACCCTGCCGGATCTGTTGGCCGCCAGCGACATCGTCTCGCTTCACCTCCCGCTGACCGAGGCCACCCGCGGACTGCTCGACAGCAAAGCGCTGGCATCGATGAAGCCCGGCGCCGTCGTCGTCAACACCGCGCGCGGTCCGATCATCGACGAGTCCGCCCTCGTCGAGGCGCTTCGCACCGGGCAGTTGGCCGCGGCCGGCCTGGACGTCTTCGCCGAGGAGCCCGTGCCGCCGGGCAATCCCCTGCTGGAGCTGCCCAACGTGGTGCTCACCCCGCACGTCACCTGGTAC
>NZ_JAVREM010000255.1:0-470 GCF_031845425.1 Streptomyces millisiae | reverse complement strand
CCTACAACCCTCGCAGGAACCGCGATCGCAACGACGATCCTGCGAGTGCGAGTACAAACACAGAAGCTGCGACCGTGATCAGTCAATCATGTCGAAGGCTGCTGCGACAGTCTCGGGATGCGGCGCGTGGTGAACAATTCGTTTACAAATCCGAGCCGATGTCGGCGGGGTAGATCGCAGGAGGACCAGTAGTGCTCGATCAGGGGTCAGATTTCGGCCGTGAGCTGCTGGCTTGCGCTGTCGACGGCACCCCTTCCGGCGAAAATCCGCTACGCCATGTTGCGGATATCCCTCCGCGACAGGGCAAACCACATGAGTGGCCGCAATGGGCCCATTCGGAGGTCGTCCAGGCGTTGGTCGACCGCGGGATCGCCGCGCCGTGGTCGCACCAACTCGCCGCCGCCGAGTTGGCCCACGACGGGCGGCATGTGGTCGTGTCCACCGGAACCGCGTCGGGCAAGTCCCTGGCC
>NZ_JAVREM010000254.1:0-471 GCF_031845425.1 Streptomyces millisiae | reverse complement strand
GGCAGGCCCCACACCGTCGAGGAACCCGACGTAGCGTGACCGGCGCCGCCAGTTGCCGCGCGCGGTGTACAACCGGCGATAGGGCACCTCGGTGGTGCCGGCATCGGCGTGATAGCGGTACATCGACAACACCGCGGCCGCCCGTGGCTGCAAGGAGCTGGTCATCATCTTGGTCTCGGGGACACCGATGCGCGGTGTGCCGGGCAGATCCCCGGTCCGCAGATACTGCAGATACTGGCCAAACAGGGTGGTGGGAAAGTCATCCCAGCGGTGCCCGGTGTGCTCAAGCACGGTGAACCACCGAGCCAACCCCGCGGCGTAGCCGCGCACCGTATGCGGGGACGCGCCCCCATCCCGCAGAAACCCCAGGTATTCCGCCGCCGGGGCCACCGGCAGATGATCGGCACCCACCACGGTGTAGGTGACAGGTTCGCCGGGAAAAATCACCCGCTGCACACGCGCCACCGGCCC
>NZ_JAVREM010000253.1:0-472 GCF_031845425.1 Streptomyces millisiae | reverse complement strand
TGGGGCGGCCGAACTGCTCGCGAACCTTGACGTAGTCGGTGGCCATCCGGAGCGCCGCCCAGCCGACACCGACCGCTTCGGCGGCAGCGAGGATGCGAAACGCGGTGCGTGCCTTGGTGCTCGCGCCGGAGAGGATTCTTTCGGCGGGTAGCTCGACATCGCGCAGGGTGACATCGCCGATGCTGCGGGTGGTGTCCAGACCGGTGAGCGCGGTGACGGTCACGCCGTCGGCTTCCGCGTCCACCACGATCAGGTCTGCGCCGGCGGCCAGGACCAGCACACCGGCGTCGGGTGCTCCGGCGACGGCTCGAGCGGTGCCGTTGGCCACCGAGTCGCGACTGAGCGCGACATCTGACGAGAGGCCCACAGCACCAACGAGTTTCCCTTCCGCCAACGGGGGGATAAGGGCCCTGCGCAATACATCGGTGCCACAGCGGTCGATCACCAGAGCGGCGGTCGCAGTGGGTAGGAA
>NZ_JAVREM010000252.1:0-472 GCF_031845425.1 Streptomyces millisiae | reverse complement strand
GTACACGAGGGTGTCGTACGGGAGTTCCTCGACGGCGGTCGCCCCGGAGGCGGCCCCGCCGGTCCCGGTGGTCCCGGCCTCCGTGATCGATACCGTCCTGCGGTCCGCGTCGACGGCCGTCACCCTCGCGAGCCGCAGCCGCACCCCCGTACCCGCGAACATCTCGTTGAACGGGCGGGGCCTGAGCTCCTGCCCGACCGCCAGCTGGTGCGTCCTGACCCGCTCGACGAAGTCCGGCTCGGGGTTGACGAGGGTGATGGCGACGTCCTCGCGGCGCAGCCGCCTGGCGAGGCGGCCGGCGGCGGTCACTCCGGCGTATCCGGCCCCGATGACGACGATGCGGTGCTGTCCGTGTCCGTTTCCGTGCTGCATGACCTCTACTCCTGTCTCGCGCGGGCTTCGCCCCTTGAACCGGGCAGCCCGTCGATTCCTGACAGGGGTGAGATGTGATCTGGGTCACGCAGAGGAGTCA
>NZ_JAVREM010000251.1:0-472 GCF_031845425.1 Streptomyces millisiae | reverse complement strand
CAGCTTGTCGCGTGGATAGACCGCGCAGGGCCGTGGCCCGTGCGGCTGATTGACCGTCACATCGGCCAGGTAGTTGAGGATCCGGGTGCCACGATCCGCGCTGCCGCGCGCGGTGAGCAACTGTGGTCGTTGCTCGATGAACGACGTCGTCACCCGGCCGGCGACGAAGTCGGGATCCTCCAGAACTGCTGCCAGGCAGGGACTGTTGGTGGCCACCCCGCGAATCCGGAACTCCGCCACGGCGCGTCGCGCGCGGGCCACAGCCGTCGGGAAATCACGGCCGCGGCAGCTCAGCTTCACAAGCATGGAATCGAAATGCGCACTCACCTCGGCGCCGAGGTTGGTGCCGCCGTCCAGGCGGACACCGGCACCACCCGGTGAGCGGTACCCGGTGATGCGCCCGGTGTACGGGCGAAACCCGTTCGCCGGGTCCTCTGTGGTGATCCTGCATTGCAGGGCCGCACCCCGGATC
>NZ_JAVREM010000250.1:0-472 GCF_031845425.1 Streptomyces millisiae | reverse complement strand
CCCGGCGGCACTGGAGGGCGCGCGCTCGCTCGGCGCGACCCCGGGCCAGCAACTGCGTCAGGTCCAGATCCCCCTGGCCCGGCCCTCCCTGCTGCTCGCCGTCAACCAGGCCGTCGTCCTCGTCCTCGCCGTCGTCATCATCGGCGGACTGGTCGGTTCCGGCGCACTGGGTTACGACGTCGTCTTCGGCCTCGCCCAGGGCGACCTGGCCACCGGGCTCGTCGCCGGAGCGGCGATCGTCTGCCTCGGCCTGATGCTCGACCGGGTCACCCAGCCCACCGCCCGCCGCCAGCGACAGGAGAGCTGAGATGAACCGCTCCCGAACCCGCCTGCTCGTGGAGCTCGCCTCGGCCACCTCCCTGCTCACCACGGCGGGCTGCGGCGCCGCCGACATGACCCGGCAGGCATCCCCGTTCGCGGCCCCCGCCGGGGTCAAGACGGTCACCCTCTCAGTCCAGTCCTGTGTCGGCGC
>NZ_JAVREM010000249.1:0-473 GCF_031845425.1 Streptomyces millisiae | reverse complement strand
CACCAGGCCACTGGTGAGCAACGGGGCGAACGCCTCGTAGGAGACCAGCACACCCCGGCGTCCGCTCGCCGTCCATCCGGCCAGCCACTCCAAAAGCACCTCCTCCGCCAGGAGTTCATATGCCCACTGCTCATCGGCCAGGGCCGGGAGCCGGTTGGAAGCCAGTTCATCCGGGCTGACAAGCAGGAAATCTTCACGTGCCGCGTGTCTCCGCACGACTCCGGTGACAGCATCGGTGAACGTGGCGGCACGAGCACTGGGCGCCATGGTGGGCCTCCCTGACCGGGGCGCTTCGGCGGGAGCGAAGGAGCACCACCGGGCTTCAGCGATGGCATCCGCGAGCTCGCCCTTCGCCCGCCCTCCGTCGTCGAAGAGATCCGCCGGCTGGTAGGACGCCAGCCAGTGAGCCAGCCGCATCAGCTGCTCCGGCTTGACGCGCGGGCTGACCAAGGGCGTCTTGTGGAGGTCGGAGG
>NZ_JAVREM010000248.1:0-473 GCF_031845425.1 Streptomyces millisiae | reverse complement strand
GGCGCGGGCCGTGGGGTCGAGCAGGGTCACGTGGATGTGCAGCTGGTCCTGGCCGCGGTTGTCGGCGGAGTTGATGCCCAGTGCCCAGTCCGGAGCCTGGCCCTGGTTGCCTGGCGGCAGGATGCTGGCCTGCTCGAAAGCGTCCTTGAAGTAGTGGGGAGCGCCGGCTTCCAACAGGTTGTCGCACTCGATGCCGGTCTCGCGGGCCGTCGGGATCACCAGCAGGTCGGTGAGCTGGGCCGGCTTGTGTCCCTGCCGGACCGCGTAGCCGCGGGACTTGTCCCCGCCGGGGAACACGACGTCGATGGCGCCGTCCTTGTGTGCTGGCGTGGCGTATTTGACGTCCTTCCAGAGGTCGACGTTGTCGTGCACGTTTCCGCACGGACCGAAATCGGCGGCCTGAGCGCCGGCGGTCGGCGCGCCGGCGATTCCGATTGCCGGTACGGCCACCGCTGCGGCGACGAGTGCGGCAC
>NZ_JAVREM010000247.1:0-473 GCF_031845425.1 Streptomyces millisiae | reverse complement strand
GAGGAGGCCGTGGAGATCAGCGGCGCCCTCTTCGACGGCGGGAACGTCAACCACCCCGGCACCCACTTCGACGTGGAGAACGCCCGGCTCTGGGACCTCCCGGAGACCAGGGTGCCCATCGGCGTCGCCGTCTCCGGCCCGGCCTCCTGCGCGCTCGCCGGGCGCGGCGCCGACCTGGTGATCGCGACCGAGGCCAAGAGCGGGCTGCTGGCCGACTTCGACCGGCACGGCGGTACGGGCAAGCCCCGGGTGGGCCAGCTGCCCGTCTGCTACGACCCCGACCGCGACGCCGCGATCGCCCGCGCCCACGAACAGTTCCGCTGGTCGGTCGGCGGCTGGAAGGTCAACTCCGAACTCCCCGGGCCGGAGAGCTTCGCCCAGGCGACCGGACTCGTCCGCAAGGAGGACATCGCGTCGGCCGTCCCCTGCGGCCAGGACGTCGACGCGTTCGTCGACGCGGTGCGTGCCTACAC
>NZ_JAVREM010000246.1:0-473 GCF_031845425.1 Streptomyces millisiae | reverse complement strand
CCGTCGACGTCTCCAGCCGGACGGTCGCCTCATCATGCTCGCGGCGCAGCGTGGTCTCGGCCTGGTTGGTGTTGTGGAACTCGACCTGCCTTCTCACCAGATCATCGGCGGCCAGGCGCAGGCGGGCGTCACGCAGATCGGCCTGGATCGTCGCCGCGCGCCGCGCCATCTCGGCCTGGCGGCCCAGCGGTTTGAGCTGGCGGCGCAACTCCGTTGTCAGATCGGTCAGACGGGCCAGGTTCGCCGCCATCGAGTCGAGCTTGCGGACCGCCTTTTCCTTGCGTTTGCGGTGCTTGAGAACCCCGGCGGCCTCCTCGATGAAGGCGCGGCGATCCTCGGGACGCGACTCCAGGATCTCGGCGAGCTTGCCCTGGCCGACGATGACGTGCATCTCGCGGCCGATGCCCGTATCACTCAGCAGTTCTTGAACGTCCATCAGCCGGCAGCTGCTGCCGGCTGATGGACGTTCAAGA
>NZ_JAVREM010000245.1:0-473 GCF_031845425.1 Streptomyces millisiae | reverse complement strand
GGCCAGGATCGCAACACTGCCCAGGGTGTCGTCGGCGTGACGCAACGCCGCGCACGCGGCGGCCTGGGTGAGCACGGACAGGTGATACGGCAGGCGCACCAGCAGCAGCGCGTCGATCACCGCGGGCGCCGCGGCCAGATAGCCGAGCCGTCCACCGGCGAACGCGAACGCCTTGCTCATCGTGCGGGTGACGATCAGCTTGGCCGGGAACTCGTCGATCAAGGTGACCGCGCTGGGCTGCGACGAGAACTCGCCGTAGGCCTCGTCGACGATCAGGATCCCACCCGGCATCGCTTGCAGCAGACGGCGCAGGTCCTCGATCGAGACACTCTGGCCCGACGGGTTGTTGGGGCTCGCCACGAACACCACGTCGGGTGTGCGCTCTTCGACCGCGGCGACGGCGGCATCGACGTCCAGCCCGAAGTCTGCCGCGCGGGCCGCCTGCAGCCACTCGGTCTGGGTGCCGTCAGAGA
>NZ_JAVREM010000244.1:0-475 GCF_031845425.1 Streptomyces millisiae | reverse complement strand
GGCCAGATGCGCTGCCCAGGCCTGCACCGAATCCGAGGTATCGGTCTGGGTGTCCAGAATCGGGCCGACATTGTCGACCACGTTGGTGAGCTCATTGATGTTCTTCTTTGCATCGATCGCGAGTTGGGTGGACCCGTTGATGAAGCGCGAAAGCTCCGGCCCTAGACCGCCGAACGCCAGATACGCCTCATCGATCGTGGTCTTGAGGTTGTCACCCGGAATCACCTCGAGACCGCGGTTGGTCGCGCCGAGCAACTCGTTGATGTCCGGTGGTACGGAGCTTCGATCACGGCTGACGACATCACCGGCCTTCAGCGGCGCCGATGTCCCGTTGCGCGGCAACAGGGCTAGGTGCTGCTCGCCGACCGCGCTCTGGCTGTGTACCTGCGCATCGAGATCCGACGGTATGTCGATGCCGGATTTGAGCGCCAGGACAGCGTCGACTTCGCCGCTGTTCAGCTTGATCTGTTTGACC
>NZ_JAVREM010000243.1:0-475 GCF_031845425.1 Streptomyces millisiae | reverse complement strand
CGGCTGGAACGACGCAAGCGCTGCTCGATCCTGGTGGCCAACGACGACAACGCCATGTTGACGCTGATCATCAAGACCGCGATGACGATCAGGGCGGGCAGGATGTTGGCGTAGGCCGACCCGATATTCGTACCCTGACGAACCATCTCCACGAACGTGATCTGGTAGCCGATGGCGGTGTCCTTGAGCACCACGACCAGTTGCGAAACCAGCACCGGCAGCATCGCGGTGATCGCCTGCGGCAACAGGATCAGTCGCATGGTCTGCGTCCACGTCAATCCCAATGACCACGCGGCCTCCTGCTGACAACGGGGAAGGGAATGGACGCCGGCTCGAACGATTTCGGCGATTACCGCCCCGTTGTAGAGCGTCAGCCCGGTCACCACTCCGGCCAGCGCGATGTACTTGGACGGGAACACGTCGTACATGCCGAAGAGGAAGAACGCGAACAACATCATGATCAGCACCGGCACCG
>NZ_JAVREM010000242.1:0-476 GCF_031845425.1 Streptomyces millisiae | reverse complement strand
GCGGCCGCCCGGGTGAGATGCGCATGCTGACCTCTCTGACTGTCTCGGGGCCGGTGGTCAGGCCGCGCTGCAACTGACGGTGGGCCAGGTCCAGGTGCCGTTGGACTGGACGGTGACGCCCCAGTTGTTGCCGTTCCCGTTGGGTTTCGCGGTGAGGACCTGCGCGCTCGGATACGTGGCCGCGATGTTCCAGGTGGAGAGGATCTTCTCCGGTGACGGCACGTTCATGGTGACGGTCCAGTTGCTCGAACCGGTCACCGCGACGTTCAGGTTGTACCGGTCGCTCCACTGCTGACCCGCGGTGACGGTCGCGGTGCAGCCGGTACCACCACCGCCACCTCCCCCGCCGCCGCCACCGCCGGTGCCCGAGTCGCTCACGGTGATGTTCGAGTTGCCGCTGCTCTGGTAGCCCTCGGTGGCGAGGATCTGGTAGTTGAAGGTGCCCAGGCTCATGCCGTTGCGGGACCAGGCGTCGA
>NZ_JAVREM010000241.1:0-477 GCF_031845425.1 Streptomyces millisiae | reverse complement strand
ACGTGACCGTGCGGCTGACCCCCGAGAACGCGCCGGTCCTGGAGGCCGAGTGCGCCCTGCGGGACACCCCGGACGAGGGCGCGGTGGTGGGCGTCCGGTTCGACGAGGCGGAGACGGTGGTGCTGGCGGGGGAGTAGGGGCTGTCCTGCCTGATCAGCGCGCCATTCCTGGGCCCCGTCGTGCAGGAAGCGGTGCCACTCCAGGAGGGCGCCGTCGCGGAGGCGCAGCTGATGGAGTACGTACGCGCCGGATTTCTGCAGGGCCCAGTCGGGAAGCAGGACGCGGTTCTTCAGGCGGGCGTCCTGGGCCAGTGGGCAGGGCGTGCGCAGTCCGTGGGCGATCGTGTCCCGGAAGTCGGCGTCCCAGTGCGCCGGACCGGTGGCCGCTCCGGGTCCCCGGGCATCGATGATGCCTCGCGCGTGATCGGCCACCGCCTCGTTCACCGCCTCCTGGAGCCGCTGGAAGGCCTCGGCCGTG
>NZ_JAVREM010000240.1:0-477 GCF_031845425.1 Streptomyces millisiae | reverse complement strand
GCCATGTTCCGGTCCGTCTTCGAGAGGGGATCGCGGCTCGGCGCGGGACCGGTGCTGAGACTGTGGCGTGCGCTGCTGAGCTTCTTCTCGCGCTGGTGGCAGATCGAGTCGCTCTACCGGGCCAACGCCAAGTACCGACCGATCTGGGAGCCACGTTTCATGCTGTTCGAGAAGAGCGCCGACCTGGCGCGCATCTCCATCGCGGCGGGCCGCGCCGAAGGGTTCCTGGAAGCGCCGGGGCTGCCGAAGTGGCTGCACCGCGCGCGTCCCGGCGCCCACAGATGAGCCGCTCCCGGATGAGCAGCCCGGAGACGAACGGCTCCCGGACGAGCCGTTTCCCGGCGCTGCGCCGGGCCGCGCGGCGGGAGTGGGGCCCGCTCTTCACCACCGTACGGACGGGGCTGTCCGAACACGGGGTGCGGGCGCTCGCGCTGACCCTGACGGCGGTGACGCTGACCGCGGCCGTGCAGGTGATCC
>NZ_JAVREM010000239.1:0-477 GCF_031845425.1 Streptomyces millisiae | reverse complement strand
CCCGAACCGGATCACGCGGTCCTCACAGTGCCACAGCACTGCACGCGACAGCACCAGCCGTTCGACATCCGCACCCAGGCGCACCAGGTCACCGACCGAGTGGCGGTGGTCCACGCGGACCACGTCCTGCTCGATGATCGGGCCTTCGTCGAGGTCGCCGGTCACGTAATGCGCTGTCGCGCCGACCAACTTGACCCCGCGTTCCTTGGCCCTGCGGTACGGCGCCGCGCCGATGAACGCCGGCAGGAACGAATGATGGATGTTGATCAACGGGCAGCCCACGGCGTCGAGGAATTCAGGAGTCAGGATCTGCATGTACCGGGCCAGCACCACCAGATCGACGTTGCCCCGCAACAACTCCAGGAGCCGTTGCTCAGCCTCGGCCCGGTTCTCCCGGGTCGCGGGAACGTAGAGGAACGGAACACCGAACGCGCGCACCTGCTCGGCAAGGTCGGGATGGTTCGAGATGACCATGAC
>NZ_JAVREM010000238.1:0-478 GCF_031845425.1 Streptomyces millisiae | reverse complement strand
GTCCGGGTACCGGTACGGGTCGTCTCCGAGCAACACCGCGACGTCGAGAATGACCGACTTCCCGTTGGAGCCGCCGGTCACGTCCAGGAACCCGTTGTCGATAGCCGTCTTACCGCCGACCAGAAGACAAGTGAGTTCCGGATCGTACTTCATCAACAAGTCGGTGGTCGGTTCCAGCACGTTGATCGCCTTGACCAGGTTGTCCTTGCTGGGTCCGAGTCAATCAATGCCACTGCGGGACAATCCGAGCACTCCCACCAGCAGCGCGTCGACATTGGCCGCGTTGTCGGATATCGCGGCACTCGTCGCGCTCGCCGCGTCGAGAACCTTCACGATGTCCTGCGCCGCCACGCCATATGTGTCGCTGAACCCCTTGAGCGACTGGAAATCCCGGCGCAACGTGTCAGATCGCGAGTTCAGCGCGATGAGTACTTCGTTGGCATCCGAGGTGGCCTCGCCGATCTGCTCGCCACGGCCA
>NZ_JAVREM010000237.1:0-479 GCF_031845425.1 Streptomyces millisiae | reverse complement strand
GTCCCCGACCGGGACGTCGCCTTCCAGCGGGCCCTGGGCCACATGACCGTACGGGTCCGGGAGTTCGCCTGCCTGCCGGACGACCCGGCGGCGCATCTGCCCGGCGCCCGGGTGGTCCCGGACGAGGCGGCGCTGCGGGCCGAGGTCCTGGCCGCCCTGACCGAGCACCTGGAACCGGTACTGGAGGGGTTCGGGCCGCGTATGCGCCGGGGGAAGCGGGCGCTGTGGGGGATGGCGACCGACGAGATCGTCGAGGGCCTCTGGTACATCGCCCATCTGCTCGGCGAGGAGCGCCGCGCGATGGCCGAGCTGGAGCTGCTGCTCCCCGGCACCACCAAGCCGTACGTCGGCTCCGCGGGCTTCCGTGAGCTGACCGGGCCCGAGGGGCAGTCGCTGCCGACCCGGGACCGGGCGAGCTGCTGCCTCTTCTACACCCTGCGCCCCGAGGACACCTGTGTGACCTGCCCGCGCACCTGCGA
>NZ_JAVREM010000236.1:0-480 GCF_031845425.1 Streptomyces millisiae | reverse complement strand
GACCTCGACCGCTTCCGGTGTGTGCTCGGCGAACGATTCGGCAGTCGCGAACCTCGGGTCGTCGATGTAGCCCTCCAGGTCCATGTGCCGGCAGACGTCGGCCCAGAACTTGGTCGGCTGCATCATCACGAACGAGATGTAACGGTCGTCCGCGGTGCCGTACAACCCGACGAGCGGGTTGATCGGCGACCCGTGCACGCCAGGTGGCGGTGTCACCATCAGTTGGTTCAAGTGCTGGGTGAGCGCCACGGTGTGTCCCATCGACCACAGGCCGCTGCCCAGGAGCGATACGTCCACTACCGACGGCTCACCGGTGCGCTCCCGCTTGAACAAGGCCGCGGCGATGCCGCCGGCCAGGTTGGTGCCCGAGATGGTGTCGCCGTAGGCAGGCCCGGGTGGGGCGATCATGCCCTCCATCCCGGCCGGCGTGATCGTCGCGGCGGTGCCGGCCCGGCACCAGAACGCGGTCATGTCATAGCC
>NZ_JAVREM010000235.1:0-480 GCF_031845425.1 Streptomyces millisiae | reverse complement strand
GGCTCTGACGCTGGCAACGCAGTGGGCGGACGACCTGGAACCCCGGATCACCCGTGCGACAACCTCTGAACTCGCCGCATGGGGACTGCTGTTGCTGCGGGCTTCTGGCGCGGCGGTCCGCAACAACCAGCCCGAGGTCGCCGCGGACATGAAGAGGTTCGCCCGGAGCGCCGCGACCGCGATCGGCCGGGAGGTGAAGGTCGCACACGAGACGGTTCGGACCTTCGGCCCCACAACAGTCCGGATGCTGACCGTGGAGGACGCGTTGGTCAAGGATCAGCCGGACACAGCACTGCGGCTCGCCGCGCAGATGCCCCTGTTCACTGTCCGCCCCTCCAGCAGCGTACGGAGCCGACACGGACTGGACGTGGCCAACGCGTACGCCCGGCTCGGTCGATTCACAGAATCGTTCGGCAAGTTGAGCGAATTGCAAGCCGCTTCCCCTCAGTGGTTCCCGAACCAGACGCCCGCCCGGGACAC
>NZ_JAVREM010000234.1:0-483 GCF_031845425.1 Streptomyces millisiae | reverse complement strand
GACGCCCGGGCCGGGGAGATGACGTGGCCGACGCCGTCGCCGAACGCGGAGAGCGCGGAGTAGGCGAAGACGCCCGCGCCGAGCTTGGCCGCGCCGTGCGGGCCGCCCTTGTAGACGGGCAGGTAGAAGGTGAGCGGGTTGGCCAGGTGCGGGGCCACCTCGCGGGAGACCGCGCGGCGCTCGAAGTGGTTCTCCGCGACCAGCTTGACCGCGCCGGTCTGGAGGTAGCGCAGACCGCCGTGGAGCAGCTTGGAGGAGGAGGAGGAGGTGGCGCCGGCGAAGTCACCGGCGTCCACCAGAGCCACCCGCAGCCCGGACTGCGCGGCATGCCAGGCGGTGGAGATGCCCAGGATGCCACCGCCGATGACCAGGAGGTCGTACGTCGCCCGGGACAGCTGCTCCCGGGTTTCGGCGCGGCTCGGCAGGGAGCCGGAGGCCGGGTGCGTTCCGAGGGCGGGAACGCTCTGCAGGGTGGTCATGGTG
>NZ_JAVREM010000233.1:0-484 GCF_031845425.1 Streptomyces millisiae | reverse complement strand
GACATCCACACCACTGCAGGCAAGCTGGCTGATCTCAAGAGGCGGGCCGAGGAGACGCTGCATCCTGTCGGCGAAGCCGCCGTGGACAAGGTGCACGCCAAGGGCAAGCTGACCGCCCGCGAGCGCATCCTGGCCCTGCTCGATGAGGGGTCGTTCGTCGAACTCGACGCGCTGGCCAAGCACCGCAGCACCAACTTCGGCCTGGAGAACAACCGGCCGCTGGGCGACGGGGTGATCACCGGCTACGGCACCATCGACGGCCGCGACGTCTGCATCTTCAGCCAGGACGCCACCGTGTTCGGCGGCAGCCTCGGTGAGGTCTACGGCGAGAAGATCGTCAAGGTCCAGGAGCTGGCCATCAAGACCGGCCGCCCGCTGATCGGCATCAACGACGGCGCCGGCGCCCGCATCCAGGAGGGCGTGGTCTCGCTTGGCCTGTACAGCCGGATCTTCCACAACAACATCAAGGCCTCGGGTGTCATCC
>NZ_JAVREM010000232.1:0-485 GCF_031845425.1 Streptomyces millisiae | reverse complement strand
CAGCGGCGGCGGACTGGCCTCGGGTGTGGGTACCGCGATCCGTGCGATGTGCCCGCAGGCCAAGATCTTCGGCGTCGAGCCGGAACTCGCCGCGGACACCGCCGAAAGCCTGGCCACCGGCCACCGGGTGGACTGGCCGGTGGCGCAACGTAACCGGACCATCGCCGACGGACTGCGCTCGACACCGTCGGCGTTGACGTTCGCCCATCTGCAACGTGTGCTCGACGATGTCATCACCGTATCCGAGGATGAGATCCGTTCAGAGGTGCGAGAACTCGCTCACCGGGCACACCTGGTCGCCGAACCCAGCGGTGCGGTGGCACTGGCCGGCTACCGCAAGGTGACGGCGCCGCCCGGGCCGGCGGTGGTGATCGTCTCGGGCGGCAACATCGAGCCACCGCTGCTGGCCGAGATCCTGTCCCGGAGTCAGTGAACCCCCTCCATGAGCCTGCTGATACGCGGTGACATCAGCAGGACCACGACAC
>NZ_JAVREM010000231.1:0-485 GCF_031845425.1 Streptomyces millisiae | reverse complement strand
GCTGAATAGGGTGATCTCGGCGTCGACATCGAGCGGTTGCGGACGGTTGAGTACAAACCATCGGGCGGCCCGGTCGAGGAGGCGACGGCCTTCGATGATCATCGCATTCGTCAGTGCCGGCGAGAGATCGGCGGCATAGATGTCCGACCAGAGTGTGTCGAGGTCGAAAACCTCGGACGCCACCGCGTGAGCCCGCACGATATCGGCTGGGGCAGAGCCGGTTTCCTCTGAAAGCCGGAATGTGAAGGTCAGCCCCGAGGTGGCCAGCACGCGGTTGACGATCGAGGTGGTGATGATCTCCCGGCGCAGGGGATGCTCGGGAAGTGGCTCGCCGAGCTGACGGCGCAACGTCGGCGGGAAATACCGGTTGAGCAGTGCGACGAAGTATGGGTCGTCGAACATCGCGCCACTGAGCAGTTCGGCCTTGAGGTCGAGCTTCACGTGCGCCATCAATGTAGCCAACTGCGGAGCGGTCAGACCACAAC
>NZ_JAVREM010000230.1:0-487 GCF_031845425.1 Streptomyces millisiae | reverse complement strand
ACTCCAAGGCGTTCGAGTCCACCTCCTTCAGCCAGGGCTCCGCGATCGCCCTGATCACGGTGCTGCTGCTGTCCGGTGTGGCCGTGTACTACCTGCGCCAGCTCATGAAGACGGGAGAGGTCGAATGAGCAGCACGACCGAGACACAGGCGCTGCGGCCCGACCGCAAGAAGAGCCGGCTCCACCTCGACATCATCGGCCTCGGTATCGCCGCGGTCATGATCTTCCCGGTCTACTGGCTGGTCATCAGCGCCCTGCGGCCCAATCGGGAGATCCGCAGCTACGACCAGACCCTGTGGCCCTCGTCGATTACCTT
The DNA here is from genome assembly GCF_031845425.1 of Streptomyces millisiae. Classification (NCBI taxonomy): domain Bacteria; kingdom Bacillati; phylum Actinomycetota; class Actinomycetes; order Kitasatosporales; family Streptomycetaceae; genus Streptomyces; species Streptomyces millisiae. Next base: position 172 of record NZ_JAVREM010000230.1, on the reverse strand, counting down.
CGACAACTTCGAACGGGCGATCAACCAGCCCAACTTCGCCACCGCCATCCAGTCCAGCCTGATCGTCGCGGTCACCGCGGTGGTCGGCGGCATGATCATCGCCACGCTGGCGGCCCTCGCGATCGGCCGGTTCCGTTTCTTCGGCCGCAAGCCGCTGCTCCTGATCATGATC
>NZ_JAVREM010000229.1:0-489 GCF_031845425.1 Streptomyces millisiae | reverse complement strand
GCCTGGAGGAATGCCCGGTCGACGCGATCTACTACGACGAAGACCTACCAGCCGACCAGGAGCGGTTCCGCGAGATCAACGCCGGCTACTTCGAACGTCACCAACCGCAGACGCACACCCCGGCTGCGCTGGTGGACCGCCCCACCGTCAAATCAGGTGCGCTGCGGGTCGCCGTCGTCGGCGCCGGCCCAGCCGCCTGCTACGCATCCGCTGCCCTGATCGGTGTCGACGGAGTCGAGGTAAATCTATTCGAACGCCTCCCCACTCCGTTCGGATTGATCAGGGCGGGTGTGGCGCCGGACCACCAGCACACCAAGTCTGTCGTGCGGATCTTCGAACATGTCTTCAGCAACAAGAGGTTTGGGTGCTATCTGAATGTTGAGATCGGCTCGGACCTGACTCACGACGAGTTGCTCGCTCATCACCATGCCGTCATCTACGCGGTCGGGGCCGCTCGCGGCCGAGAACTCGATATACCCGGTAACGAAC
>NZ_JAVREM010000228.1:0-490 GCF_031845425.1 Streptomyces millisiae | reverse complement strand
CACCAATACGGTGACATCCCACCCCACCGAGGATTTCCTGAAGTTCATCGCCGAACGCGGGCAGACCTTCGAGGAAGCCGCCGCGGCTCGGCAGGAGGCGTCGGGCAAGCATTGCCGTATCGAGACACCTCGGTATGCGGACAGCATTTCGCGCTGGGCCGCCGCGCGATGAGTTCGGCAATTCTGTTCGACAGCCCCGGCCCGCCCGAAGTTCTGCACTGGCGCAACGTGAAACCGCTGGTCCCCCGCACCCACGAGGTGGTCATCGGCGTGGAAGCGGCCGGTGTCAACAACGCGGACCTCATGCAACGGCGCGGGCACTACCCGGTGCCAGATTGGGCACCACGCCCGCTGGGGCTCGAATGCGCCGGAACGATCACCGCCGTCGGGACCGACGTCGCCGACTGGACGGTCGGCGACCGCGTGTGCGCGTTGTTGGACGGGGGCGGCTACGCGGACGAGGTGGCGGTGCCGGCCACCCAGGTCATGC
>NZ_JAVREM010000227.1:0-492 GCF_031845425.1 Streptomyces millisiae | reverse complement strand
GCTCCGGAGAGCTGGTCGCCCGCATCCTCGCCGTCGACGAGGACGGGCTCGACCTCGAAGTGCCCGGAGTCAAGGGCCGCAGGCCCACATCCCGCCGCCTCGCCTTCGACGAGATCGCCAGGGCGCGCGTGGAGATCGAATTCAACCGCAAGGACAAGAAGGAAGAGGAGGCGTAGCCGTGGACATCGATGTGAAGCTTCTGAAGGGCTTGGCGCAGGACAAGGAGATCCCCTTCGACGTGCTCGTCGCGGCGATCGAGTCGGCCCTCCTCATCGCGTACCACCGCACCGAGGGCAGCCACCGCCGGGCGCGCGTGAAGCTCGACGAGAACGGCCACGTCACCGTGTGGGCCAAGGAGGACCCGGCCGACCTCGAGGAGGGCCAGGAGCCCGAGGAGTTCGACGACACCCCCTCCGGGTTCGGCCGGATCGCCGCGACCACCGCCAAGCAGGTCATCCTGCAGCGGCTGCGCGACGCCGAGGACGACAAGAC
>NZ_JAVREM010000226.1:0-492 GCF_031845425.1 Streptomyces millisiae | reverse complement strand
GTATCCGGCGGTGGCGAACGTATCCTCGGCGGGCCGCGGCGCCGGCAATGCAGGTGGGATCGAGGCCACCTGCCGCCACGCCTCCGCCCGGCCGACCACGTCGGGGTGGTGCGCGTACTCAGCCAGCAGCTCCGCCCATCGTTTGAACGACGACCCGGTCGGCGGCAGCAGCACCGGCTGCTCGCCGCGATGCTGGGTCCAGGCGATGTTGAGGTCCTCCAGCACAATTCGCCACGACACTCCGTCGACAGCCATATGGTGGGCGACCAACGCCAGTTGCCCCGTGGCAGAACTCCACAACGCGCTCAACATCACCCCGGCGGCGGGATTCAACCGCGACCGTGCCACTGCCAGCGCGTCTTCCGTCAACAGGTCGACGGTGAGCAGATGCTCGCGCGCATCCACCGCGTCCGGGTCGGGCACTGTCAGCGACCATGCGCCGGTGCCGTCGTCCTCGGCACGCAATCGGAGCATGCCATGCCGTGCCAGCAA
>NZ_JAVREM010000225.1:0-493 GCF_031845425.1 Streptomyces millisiae | reverse complement strand
GTCCCACAACCCCGCACACACAACCCCTACCCGGTCTCACATGCATACGGTTTAGCCATCCTCCGCTTTCGCTCGCCACTACTCACGGAATCACTTTTGTTTTCTCTTCCTACGGGTACTGAGATGTTTCACTTCCCCGCGTTCCCTCCTGCACCCTATGTATTCAGATACAGGTAACACGACATCACTCGTGCTGGGTTTCCCCATTCGGACATCCTCGGATCAACGCTCGGTTGGCAGCTCCCCGAGGCATATCGCAGCCTCCAACGTCCTTCATCGGCTCCCAGTGCCAAGGCATCCACCATGCGCCCTTAAACACTTACAACACAAAAACCAAAAAATGAGTTTCAAAAGAAATTGCACATCAACACACAAAACCAGCCCCACCCACAAGGAGTGAGACCACACATTTTGCGTGCTAGATGCTCGCAACCACTATCCACAAATCAAACACCACACCCCACCACCAAAGTGTGAGGCAACAACACGCCGA
>NZ_JAVREM010000224.1:0-493 GCF_031845425.1 Streptomyces millisiae | reverse complement strand
GAACAACCGGTAGCGTTCGAAAGCCGTGCCGTATTGCGGCACATCGGGGACGCCGCCGGATCGCAGGCCGTCGAGATAGCGTTCGAGTAGTTCCCGCTCGTGGGCGCGGCGCATTTCAGGCCCGAGGCCGGTGGTCATCCAGTAGGACACTTCGCGTAGGCCGGGGCCATGCCAGACAACCTGCCAGTCGAGCAGGCCGGACCGGCCGTCACTCGTCGAAAACGTGTTGCCAAGATGGGAATCCCCATGCAGCAGAGTCAAGGGACCCGCTTCGAATTCGCGGTAGTACGCAGCCGCGTGTCGGTCCAGCGCCTGCGAAACCGCCCGCACAGCCGGAGTCACTTCTGGGCGGCCGAGCTTGAGCGCTCCGGCGCGGCCCCGCGAGTAGAACTGCTTGAGCACGGCATAGCCCGGACGGGCACTCCAGGTCCGCGCCCACGTCAGGTCGCGGCTGAATCGGGGGCTGTTCCAGAACTGCGAGTGCAGATCAGCG
>NZ_JAVREM010000223.1:0-493 GCF_031845425.1 Streptomyces millisiae | reverse complement strand
GGACTACTTCGAGCGAGCCGTGGTCAGCCGGGTCTACGGCTCCACCGAGGTGCCGGTGACCACCGTCGGCTCACTGGCACCCGGGGGCATCGAGCACGCCGCCGAGACCGACGGCCGTCCCGGCATCGCCGAGATCCGGCTGGTCTCCGGCGAGATCCGGGCCCGCGGCCCGCAGATGCTGCTGGGTTATCTGCACCCCGAGGACGAGATCGAATCCTTCGACCAGGACGGCTTCTTCCGCACCGGGGACCTCGGCCGATGGGTGGATGGCGACTACCTGCAGGTGACCGGGCGGGCCAAGGACCTCATCATCCGCAACGGCGAGAACATCTCCCCCAAGGAAGTCGAGGACCTCCTGGTCGGCCACCTCGGCATCGTCGAGGTGGCTGTGGTGGGCCTGCCCGATGACCGCACCGGGGAACGTGCCTGCGCGGTACTGGTGACTTCCGGCGGCCGGCGCCCCGACGTGACCGACCTGGGCCGGGTCCTGGCC
>NZ_JAVREM010000222.1:0-496 GCF_031845425.1 Streptomyces millisiae | reverse complement strand
CTGACCTATCGAAGCGCAAGCCCGCCGCACTGTCGTGCCGCGGGTTGCACTGCGCCGTGGCATGTTCAGGCTGTAGGTGGTGACTCGTTCAAGCGATCCATCAACGTTGAGACCGATAAGCGCTCGCAGGGGCACGATCGCGTCTCGCTCACTGCTTTGAAGGAAGGGTGTGAGAGTGTGGTGCAGTTTCCGTCAGCCCAATTAAATGACCTCAACGTCATGACGAAGGCCCGCTTGGAGGTGTGGTATCGGGAAGCGGGTGGGTTCTTCACTCCTCGTAGCCAAAAACTCATTGATCAAGAGGTTAAGAAAGGTACGGTCGGCGGCGACGCTGGCATGGCACGATTGTTTACTCCCGCAATACTCCTCAGCTTGAGCGATGACTCGGAGATATTGTACGAAACGGCTGCGGTCGCGAAAGATATACCGTTCATTGGCGACTACACCCGATGGGAGTGGGCCGGGGCGGCGATCGCTGGCGCGTTTCGCGTGTTGA
>NZ_JAVREM010000221.1:0-498 GCF_031845425.1 Streptomyces millisiae | reverse complement strand
GCGCTATCCGTACCGCGAGCCTCCTGCTGCGCCGCCGCCAGGCGGTCCGCCACCGGGACCACCGGCGCAGGGGCCGCCCAACCAGCAGTCCATCCAGACACCGGTCGGGCCTGTGGAATTGCCTGCCCCTGGTGCGACGCCACCGGTGACGCAGCTTCCCGGGCTGCCGGAGCCGCTGCCGCCAGGACCACCCACGGTCGGACCGGGGGCACCGGGACCGGCCGGAGAGAACCCGGTTCCGCTGACCCCGCCGGAAGGTAACCCGTGATGAGGAATTCGCGCTATGGACGGATTGTCCTGGCCACGGTCCTGGCGCTTGTTCTGATCGCCGGTGGAGTCGTGGTGACCCGATCGACCACCGCCGAAAACCGGACCGAGGTAGTGGCGTACTTCGCCAACAGCAACGGGCTGTTCCCCGGCGATGAGGTGTGGATTCTTGGTGTGCCAGTCGGCAAGATCGATACGATCGAGCCGCAGCCTGAGCGTGCCAAGATCACC
>NZ_JAVREM010000220.1:0-509 GCF_031845425.1 Streptomyces millisiae | reverse complement strand
GCGAATTGGTGACCCGGTACCAACATCTCGCCCGCGACGCCTTCGCGGTCCAGCTGTTCCATACGTACGCCGATGTCCCAGCCGCCGAAGCGGTCTGGGAATGCAGGTGCCCATCGCGGGTCCAACTCGGGCGCCGGCTCCTCGCGCGGCCCGGAACTGAAATCGGGAGCCAGCATGCGTCGATAGGCCTGCTCTTCCTCCGTCAACAGGTCCTTGACGGCGTCCCGCACATCCGGGTCGAAATAGGGCAGATAATCCGCCATCCGTTTCGCGCCGGCATGTCCGTCCGCCGAGAAGATCAGCACCTTGTCCTGCGTCTCGCCCATGTTTCCGCTCCTCATTCACGGCATCCGGCGCTGCGCGGGATACCTTTGCCGCATCGAGTACTTGATCCGATCGACCTGATGTCACCGCACGCGGTACATACAGGCTGTATGTGGAGGATACAAACTGCATGTCTAGTGGTCAACCACCCAAAGCGCAGAAGCGTGCCGTCCGCACGGCAGAGA
>NZ_JAVREM010000219.1:0-512 GCF_031845425.1 Streptomyces millisiae | reverse complement strand
CCTCCGGGTTCCCGAAGCGGAACACACACGTCGCCCCGATGCTCAACGACACCACGGGAGCGCCCGACCGCTCCTCCTTGTCCTGGTGCATCCCCATCCGCGCCGCACCGTCATAGAAGTTGATCAGCGCGGTGTCCGGAGCGAACGCCTCCGCCGCGCCCTCGTCCTCGTACGCCTCCGCCACCGCCGCCCGCCCCAGCGAGACCAGCCACGGCGGCAACGCGGCCACCCGGGCGCCATTCACATCGTCGGCGGTACGGGTGTACCGGTACGGCTGCCAGTGCCACCCCAGGCACACCGTCCGCACCGACATCACACCACCGCCCGGCAACACCGTGTGCCGCAGCGGAACCGGCCCCCGCGCCCACTCCCGGCACGCCGCCACCAGCTCCCGCCGACGCTCCACCGGGAGCCACTCCGGTATGTGCACGGCACCCGGCGCCACGACCCGACGGGGCCGCGGGAACAGCCCTCCCGAAGCAGCCGGAACCCCACGCGGGACCACCCGTCAC
>NZ_JAVREM010000218.1:0-513 GCF_031845425.1 Streptomyces millisiae | reverse complement strand
CTCCATGGCCGGGCAGTGGGCCGGCATGGGCGGACTGATCCGCGCCGCCTCCACCGGCCGCTTCGCGACCCAGTACCTCTGCCGTGAACTCGGCCTGGAATTCCGGGCGTGGGAGAGCCCGGGCAGCGATCCCTGGCACCCCGGAAAGCTGGGCGAGCTGCCCCGGCTCGACCGGTGGTCGGCACGGGAGGACACCCGTTGATGAACGGCAGGACCCGTAACGCCCCCCGCGGGCCCAGGGAATCGATGATCATCATCGGCGCCGGTCTCGGCGGCCTCTCCACCGGCTGCTACGCGAAGATGAGCGGAGCCATGACCCGCGTCTTCGAGAAGCACGTGCTGCCCGGCGGCTGCTGCACCGGCTGGTCACGCGTCGGCTACCTCTTCTACTACTGCATCGAATGGCTCATCGGCACCGCGCCCGGCAACAACGCCCACCAGGTCTGGCGCGAACTGGGCGCACTCGACGGCAAGACCGTCACCAACTTCGAGCTTTTCAACAAGGTCGAGGAC
>NZ_JAVREM010000217.1:0-516 GCF_031845425.1 Streptomyces millisiae | reverse complement strand
CCCGTTGACCGGGCACTTGAAGAGGATCTCGCCGAACAGCTCTTCAGAGAGGTCTGGTTTCGCGATGCCCGCAGCCATCGCATAGCGCTGAAGATGATTGCTGAAGGTGTCCTGCACCGGCGGCATGCTGAAGTTCACCGGATGCTGCATTGCCTTCTCGAGACTGACGAATTGCACCCCTCGCTGCTCATATGCCTCGACGATGCGCCCGATGGTGCGTGCGGCCAGGGGTGTGCCGTGCACCATCCAGATGTGTGGAACGTTGGTGCCGAACATGGTGCGGGCCGATGCGGCATGCTTCTCCAGGCCTTCGACAGCGCCCTGGACGTGGAGATCTTCCAGCCTGGCTTGTGCCTCGACGTCGCCGGTAATGAGGGACCGCTGATAAGGCACGATGTAGACGAAGTCGCCGAACCAGCAGGTGATGGGCGCGTTTCGATATCCGTTGTCGCGCAGAAAGTCCTCGACTCGTCCGCGTTTGCTCTCCGATTCTGAGGACATGTCCATCGGGTAGCG
>NZ_JAVREM010000216.1:0-517 GCF_031845425.1 Streptomyces millisiae | reverse complement strand
CAGAGTAGGTATCACGGGCGAACTTTCGGGCAACGCCACGTGACCTACCGGAGAAGATCCCCCCGGCACCCGTCGTGATCCACTTCCATGTCATCCCCGGCCCCCACCGATTCGTCGTCCAGCAAACGAAGCCCCGACGCTACCCGTTCACTGTGACGAGTGGGGCGAGATAACCCGATTCGACGACGACCGGCCAGGACGTCGACCGATCAGATCGTCAAGACCATGCGGTAACGGGCCTGCCCGTGCTCCATCGCGGCATAAGCCTCTGCCGCTTCGTCGAGCGGGCGCTCCTCGATCAGGGCCCGGACCCCCGACAGCACCGCGAAATGCATCGGGTCCTCGACGTCGCGAGCGGTCCCCGAGGGATGCCCGGAGATGCTCAGCGCAGGCTGGATCAGTTGCACGGGGCTGATCGGCAACGGGTCCGCCGTCACGCCGATCGCCACCAGTTCGCCACGTGGCGCGAGCCCGCCCACGGTGTCGGCCATCGCCTGCGAGTTGCCCACCGTGGCCA
>NZ_JAVREM010000215.1:0-517 GCF_031845425.1 Streptomyces millisiae | reverse complement strand
GTTCCGCGGGCGGGACGAGTTGGACGAACTTGGCACCGAACACGGTGCTCGAGGCGATCTCCACACCCGTGTTAGACGGAATCAGTTGCAGGTCATCCGGATTCATCGCCAGCTTCAGGGCCGCCTGCCCGTCGGGCAGTGCGTCGATGGAGACGACCTTGCCGACCTGCGCACCGTGCAGCTTCACCTTGGCATCGGGGTTCATCACCAGACCGGCCCGCGGAGAGATGACGGTCACCGACGCGGTGGGCGCGACCCCACCGCGGAACATCACGATGGCGCCGATGACGATCGCGGCGATCACCAGGACCGTGGTCAGACCTGTCAGAAGACGTTTAGCGTCACGCGACATCGGATGCCTTCTCTAGCCGGAGAGGTTGAAGTTGCCGTTGGAGCCATAGACGGCCAAGGAGATCAGCAGCGTGATCGAGACGACGACGATCAGCGACGTCCGCACCGCGTTCCCGACTGCCACGCCCACACCGGCGGACCGGCCGGTGGCGAAGAAGCCGTAGTA
>NZ_JAVREM010000214.1:0-525 GCF_031845425.1 Streptomyces millisiae | reverse complement strand
GCCACCCATTACACTGACCGACACCCCGACCCTAGACCGACCCGGTAAGGACTACAAGTGGAACTGGCCTATTACTCGGACTACGCCGTGCGCCTGGTCAACACCGAGGAGCCGGCCCGCAACAAGGACGCCCTCACCTCGGTCGAGGCGGTCCGGGAGCTGTTCGGCGCGAACCAGCAGGCGGCGCGGCGGGCGACGGACGCGGACGTGACCCGTTTCCGTTCCGTACGGGGGCGGCTGCGCGCGGTCTTCGAGGCGGCCGACGGCGGGGACGAGACACTCGCGGTGGACCTGCTCAACTCGCTGCTGCTGGAGTTCCCGGTGAGCCCGCAGATCTCCGGCCACGACGTACGGGACGAGGACGGCCGCCCGGACTGGCACATGCACCTGGCCGACCACCCCTCGAACGCGACCGCCGGCTACACGGCCATCGCGGCGATGGGCCTCGCCTTCCATCTGACCTCGCACGGTGTGGACCGGCTGGGCCTGTGCGAGGCGGCCCCGTGCCGCAACGCCTACCTGGAC
>NZ_JAVREM010000213.1:0-527 GCF_031845425.1 Streptomyces millisiae | reverse complement strand
GAAGAGCAGCGCCGACAACTCTAAACGTGACTCATAGATCACGTGGTCCCGCTCAGTGACCGACCAGTAGATACCCGGGTAATTACGTTGTCCCACATACCAGGTGAATGTTCGTCGGGGCACTGCCGCCAACAATGTGCCGACGGGGACGTGTTGAGCAGCTACGACGCAGAGCTCCCCGATGGTCGGTCGATACTCGATCACAGCGGAAGCGAGATCGATTTCGAGATTGCCAGCCATAAGCCCACACTCCGAACGTTCTCACACGTACATGTCAGCGTGTCACGGTGAGGGCAGCAAATCAATGGTTCCACGGCAAAAATGCTCAGGGGGAACCACTACTCGTTCGGATTCCAAATCATAACAAGGTCAAGGTGATACATGGAACACAAATTTTCGGGCGCGAAGCGCAGCGAAGCGCAGCGAAGCGCAGCGATCACCAGATTCGACCCAGGTGCGACAGCCGTGGATAGCACATCGTTGAGAGCCGTCATATCTGCGCGCGCGTCGCCCTCGGTGCGCAATGC
>NZ_JAVREM010000212.1:0-536 GCF_031845425.1 Streptomyces millisiae | reverse complement strand
CCGGGCGAACACGACCCGGCCCGTGACACCGACGACCTCGCCGGTCTGGGTGTCCGCGGCCAGGTCCGGGTAGGCGCTGCGCAGTTCGGCCAGTGAATGTGTGCGCGGAACGGTTACCGGATAGGGCTCGCGGCCCTCAGCCAGCAGCCGCTCCCGCTTGGCCTGACGAATCCGGAACTGCTCGGGAAGGTCGGCCTGGGACTGGGACGCGTCGTCGCGATCGGCTGGGCTCACAAAATGCCAGCTTAAATGAACTCGCGGGCGGGCAATTGCATGCCGACAAGCCCGGCGGCCCTCGGCCACGAGCCAATGGACCGGCGGTTCAAGGGCATACCCGCGTCCCGGTGGGGTCAGGCTGCGATCCAGGTGTGCACAACCTCACACCGGGTCACCTTGCCGGTTTGAGCCGTCCACGTTGGCTGTCCCGATTGCGCTCGAACACCAGCCGCAGGCCGTCGAGGGTGAGATGGCGGTCGTAGTGCTCGACCGTGCGCAGGTCCGGCAGCACCAGCGGCGCGGTGTGGCCGGTGGCCACC
>NZ_JAVREM010000211.1:0-538 GCF_031845425.1 Streptomyces millisiae | reverse complement strand
TGCCGTGACCGCAACCGGTAGTAGCCGCCGCCGGAGTCGACGAACTGCCACTGCTGCTGCGCCTGGTCGTTCCTCGACCACTGCGTGATCCGCGCCCCGTCGTTGGTCGCCAGGTTGTACACGTCCAACGCCTTGCCGCTGTTCCGGTTCACCAGCACGTACCAGGCGCTGGTGTCCACCGTCGCGGCCGAGGCGGGCGCGGCGCCGGCGACGGTCATCAGGCTCGCGAGGAGAGAGGCCACGAGGAACCCGATCGTGGTGGCCAGTCGGCGACGCCGCGGTAACCCGCGGCGCGTCTGTCTCGTCGCCGGCGTCCGCGGCGCGGACACCGAGGAGTCGTTCGCCCCGTTCATGGGGGTGCTCCGTTTCGTTGTCAGGGGCCACACCGGCCCGGCTTCAGCCGACGCGCAGCAGCTGCCACTGCTGGTTGGCGCCGCCCCAGTCGGCGTACTGGACGACGTTGGCGCCGTCGTTGGTCGCCGCGCCCTGTACCTCGACGGCCCTGCCGCTGTTGCGGTTGATCAGCCGCACGTACCCA
>NZ_JAVREM010000210.1:0-544 GCF_031845425.1 Streptomyces millisiae | reverse complement strand
GAGCAGGACGGCAACCGCCAGGGGCCAGGTGGTCCGCACGCCCTCGTAGATGCCTCCCACGGCCGAGGTCGCGTCCGGTCCGACGATCGACTGGTAGAGCAACGCCGCCGGCAGTGTGACGAACAGTCCGCCGATGCCGAAGGCCAGACCGAGACCCACGGCGCGCCAGGACCATTGCCACCGGAAGTCGATGCGGGGACCGTTGCCCCGCCACTTCGCGATTCCCATGGCGCAGGCCGCGGCGACGAGGGTGGGCACCCCGATCGCCACCGTGATCATCCCGCCCGGCGGGGGACCCGAGCGCGCCAGCAGGCCGACGGATGCCGAGGCGAGCAGATAGACGGCCTCGACGACCACGAAGGCACCCAGTCCCCAGCGGTGAGCGGGCCAGACCGGTGCGGTCGACGCTTCCTGAACGGCATCCATGCGGCCAGAGGCTACTGGCCCTGGCCGAACACCGTCACTTGGTCCCGAAGATCCGGTCACCGGCATCGCCCACGCCGGGAACGATGTAGCCCTGCTCGTCGAGTTCCCGGTCCAGTGC
>NZ_JAVREM010000209.1:0-546 GCF_031845425.1 Streptomyces millisiae | reverse complement strand
CCAGTACCGCGACCAGCGGGCCGGGGAACCGCGGCGAGATCCGGTACAGCACGAACAGCAGCACCAGAACCGTGACCGACAGCGCGACCGTGGGTAGGTGCACCGATTCGAGGCCGCTGACGAAAGAGCGGACCTGATCGACGAACTCGTCGCCGGTGACCTCGATCCCGCTGATCTTCCCGAGCTGGCCGCTGATCATGATGACGGCCACGCCGGTCATGTAGCCGACCAGGACCGGGCGCGACAGCAGATCGGCAAGGAACCCGAGCCGGCACAGACCGGCCACCAGGCAGATCGCCCCCACCAGCAGTGCCAGCACCGCCGACAGCGCCGCGTAGCGCACCGGGTCGCCGATGACCAACGGAGCCAGCGCCGTGGCCGTCATCAGGGCCGTGGTGGACTCCGGCCCGACCGACAGTTGCCGTGAAGAACCCAGCAGTGCGTAGACCGCCATCGGGACCAGCGCGGCCCACAACCCCGCGACCGGTGGCAGGCCGGCCACGGTCGCATAGGCCATCACCTGCGGCACCAGGTACGCCGCTACCG
>NZ_JAVREM010000208.1:0-547 GCF_031845425.1 Streptomyces millisiae | reverse complement strand
CGCGGGAGTGAAGAATGACCATGCGAGGTCGCAAGGCGAAGCCCGGCCGCATCACATTTGTGGGCTCAGGCCCGGGTGATCCGGGGCTGCTGACGGCACGGGCACAAACCGTGCTGGCGCACGCCGAGTTGGTGTTCACCGATCCCGACGTCCCCGAGGCCGTGCTGGCCTTGATAGGCACCGAACTGCCGCCGGCGTCCGGTCCGGCCCCGGCTGAGCCGGCCAAGGCCGACGCCGCCGCGGATGCCGGAAGTCCTGGGGCCTCCGGAACCCCCGACGCCGCGCAAGCCGCCGTCATCGCCGGTGGGCCCGAGGTCCGGCCCGCTCTCGGCGATCCTGCCGAGGTGGCCAAGACGCTGGTCGCCGAGGCCCGCCACGGCTACGACGTCGTGCGCCTGGTCTCGGGTGACCCGCTGTCGGTGGACGCCGTCATCACCGAGATCGGCGCGCTGGCCAAGGCCCACGTGAACTTCGAGATCGTCCCCGGGCTGCCCGCCACCAGCGCGGTGCCCACCTACGCCGGCCTGCCGCTGGGTTCGTCGCACAC
>NZ_JAVREM010000207.1:0-553 GCF_031845425.1 Streptomyces millisiae | reverse complement strand
GCACAACGCCAGCGTGGGCACGCTGATGTCGGGAATCTCGGCGCTGCGGTCGGGTTGGTCGGTGGTGAGGAAGTCGACGAACGCCGAGCGGTTACCTGGCCGATTCCACAGCCGGTGCGCGCGGTCCACCATGGCGGCGTCGACGATGGCGGAGTTCGGTCCGACGGCTTGGCGCAGGCTGCGCTCGACAGAGCGGCGCGGCATGAACCGTCGCAACAGTTGACCGACGATGGGGTTGCGCGCCAGTGCCATGGCGGCCGGCAATTCCTTGTCCGGATAGCCGGTCGCATTGATCAACACCAACCCGGTGAGGTCCAGGCGCTCGGGGTGATCGAGAGCGAGGTTCCAGGCGATGTTGCCGCCCACCGAGTTGCCGGCCACCGCGCAACGCTCGACGCCGATGGTGTCCAAGAAGCGTGCGAGCGCCGCGGCATAGGTGGCGACCCGGTAATCGCGGTCGGGGCGCGGCCCCGTCACGCCGAAACCCGGCAGATCCGGCCGAATCACGTCGAAGGAACCCCACAGTCGTTGCGCGACCGCCTCCACCCCGTAC
>NZ_JAVREM010000206.1:0-555 GCF_031845425.1 Streptomyces millisiae | reverse complement strand
CTAGCAGAGAGTGCGGCGCGAGGTGCCCGGGTGGCGTCAATTTGCACTGGGGCGTTCGCGTTGGCGGCCGCTGGCGTCCTCGATGGTCGACGAGCCACCACGCATTGGCAGCATCTTGGGGAGTTCGAGGCGCTGTTTCCATCGGTGCAAATCGATCGGGATGTCCTCTATGTCGACAACGGTGATGTCCTGACTTCTGCCGGAATGTGCTGCGGGATCGACATGTGCTTGTACATGGTGATGCGGGATCTTGGTGCCGCGACCGCGAATCGGGTAGCTCGCGCGTTGGTTGCCCCACCTCATCGCGACGGGGGACAGGCACAGTATGTTCCCGCGGCGGTAGCGATTGTCGGGGATACTTCGTTGGCCGCCACGCGTGCGTGGATATTGGACCATCTCGCCGAGACAATCACCGTCGCAGAGATGGCGCAGCACGCCCGGATGTCGGTGCGGACCTTCATGCGTCGCTTCACCGACGAAACAGGGACGACTCCGTTGCAGTGGCTAGTCAACGCACGCGTTACAGCTGCACGCGCATTGCTTGAGACCACAGAC
>NZ_JAVREM010000205.1:0-555 GCF_031845425.1 Streptomyces millisiae | reverse complement strand
GGCGGGAAGCCACCAGGGTTCTCGGGGAGCACCGGGTCGTCGCCCACGCGGACCTCTGTGGGCGGTCCCCAGGTCCGGCCGGAGTCGCGTGAGACCCGCAGTGTCATCCGTACATCAGCATTCTTCACCGACGGCATGAGCACCTCATATACAAGAGATCATCTCCTTCACTCATGTACATGAGTGATAGTCGACAGAGTGCCCCACTCCTGTATATGAGTCAAGTGGTCGTCAGGGTGAGCCGGTTGCGAGGAAGTGCCTGATGCTGCCTCAGTCTGCGGCGGGGAAGCGGTAGTCCAGGACGAACCGGTCGGCGGCCATGATCGTGTCGCACACCTCCACGACCCGTCCGGACTCCGTTTCCGCGTTCCGTACGAGGTGGATCACCGGAGAGCCCGGGCTCAGCGCGAGTGCGGATGCCTCGGCCTTGGTCGCGAGCCGTGCCCGGACCGTTTCGCTGAACTCCGAGAGGGTGTGGCCGTGATCTTCGAGGCGGGCGTAGATCCCGCCGCCGCCGGGGTTCTCGGCGAACATCTCCGGGATGTCCTTCACCAC
>NZ_JAVREM010000204.1:0-556 GCF_031845425.1 Streptomyces millisiae | reverse complement strand
CCCGGGCGCGGACGGGTCAGCGGGGCGTTGCGCGCCACGTCGAGTTCGGCCGGGTCCACGGGGTCCGGAGACATCACGGTCTCCCACTTGGGCCATTCGGTGTTGCCGATCTCGATGGCGATCGGTCCGCCCAGGGTGGTGCCGTGACGCACCCCGGCCAGGATGGTGACCTGGTCCTGTTCGAACTTCATCCGGGCACCCCGGCCGTAGCCGAGACGACGACGCTTGAGCTGTGCCCCGATCTCCTCTGAGGTGATGGGCACGCCGGCAACCATCCCTTCGAGCATGGCCACCAGGGCGCGGCCATGGGATTCACCAGCTGTGGTCCAACGCAACACGGCTGTCATTCTCCCACGTCGGGGTTTGCCTCCTGAAATCCGTGCCTGAAGCCGACCGGCCGTCGGCTACACCAGCACCAGGGCGACCGCGACGGCACTGGCCGTACACATCGACGGCCCGTGCGGCACGGTGCGGATACCGCGGACCGCTGCGCCGAATGCGAGGCCCGCGGTGAGCAAGGGTGCGGCCAGCGCGGCCAGTAGCCACACATCGATAC
>NZ_JAVREM010000203.1:0-564 GCF_031845425.1 Streptomyces millisiae | reverse complement strand
CAGGAAGCCGAACACCGAGGAGAACAGCACCGCGTTGCGCGGTACCCCGGAGGAGATCCGGCCGAGCACGGCCGGTCCCTGGCCCCGGGCGACGAGGGAGCGGGCCATGCGCGAAGCGCCGTAGATGTTGGCGTTCATCGCGGAGAGCAGGGCGATGAGGATGACCACGTTCATGATCTGCGCGGCGCTGCCGACGCCGAGGTGGTCGAGCATCGCGTAGAAGGCGCCGACCTCGGCGACCTTCGGGTTGTCCCAGGGGACCAGGGTGACGATGACCGCCATCGAGCCGTTGGAGTAGACCGCGATGCGCCACATCGCCGTTCGGACCGCCTTCGCGACGCCCTGAACCGGGTTCTCGGACTCGGCGGCGGCGATGGTGACGACCTCCAGGCCGCCGAAGGCGAAGACCACGGTCAAAACACCGGCGACGACCCCGCCCCAGCCGTTCGGCAGGAAGCCCCCCTGCCCGGTCAGGTTGGCCATCCCCACTGGATCGGTGTCCGGGAGCCACCCGAGGACGGCCAGCACACCCAGCGCCAGGAAGACCACGATCGCGACGACCTT
>NZ_JAVREM010000202.1:0-564 GCF_031845425.1 Streptomyces millisiae | reverse complement strand
GTCTGGGACAAGCCCGCCCCCGAAGTGAACGGAAAGCGCCTGTGGCTGACCCCGCAACCGTAAGGACCGACGCGCGCCGCCACCACGACCCGCAGGTGCGCGGGTTCGCGAGCGACAACTACGCGGGCGCGCACCCCGAGATCCTCGCGGCCATCGCCCTCGCCCACGGCGGCCACCAGGTCGCCTACGGCGAGGACGACTACACCGGCCACCTCCAGCGCGTCATGCACAGCCACTTCGGCCCCACCGCCGAGGCGTTCCCGGTCTTCAACGGCACGGGAGCCAACCTGGTGGCCCGCCAGGCGCTCACCGACGGATGGGGCGCGGTCATCTGCGCCGAGTCCGCGCACATCAACGTGGACGAGGGCGGCGCGCCCGAGCGGATGGGCGGCCTGAAGCTCCTCACCGTACCCACGCCGGACGGCAAGCTCACCCCCGAGCTCATCGACCGGCAGGCGTACGGCTGGGACGACGAGCACCGGGCCATGCCGCAGGTCGTCTCGATCACCCAGAACACCGAGCTGGGCACCGTCTACACCCCCGACGAGATCCGCGCCATCTGCG
>NZ_JAVREM010000201.1:0-567 GCF_031845425.1 Streptomyces millisiae | reverse complement strand
CCGCTGGATTGCGTCAGTGGCGGGACTGATGGAAGAGCAGTGGATGGCCAGCCCGGTGGTGTTGCGGGTCGACAGCGAATTTGCCGGCGCCCTGATGAACTCCAATACCGACGTCGAGTTGGTCCCTGATTGGCTGCAGCGGTTCCCGTTCAACGCGGTGGCCTACAGCCTTGCCGAACCAATCTCGTTGCACGATGGACGCCGTTTGTGTCACTACAGCGGGATGATCGCCGCCGGGATCAACTCCACCCGAGTCGGCACGATGACACCGCGGCCGCAGAGCTCGCCGTCAAAGGCCATCATGTCGGAGGGATCTCAGTTCGCCCACTATCTCAATAGTCCTGCCGCCCAAGGTGTGCGGTGCCTGTGGGTCTTCAAGGAGGACGGTGACCCCAGCCCGCAACTGCAGACGGTCAGCCTGCCGTTGCGCGGGCCCCTGGCCCGCCAAGGCGGCACCCTGGCCGGTCTCATCGACGCACAGATCACTTTGGCCCAAGATGCCGGGCGCTCCGGCGGAACAGAACTTCCCGTCCTGATCCCACTGTCGCTGTCGTTGCTGCTTTACAC
>NZ_JAVREM010000200.1:0-573 GCF_031845425.1 Streptomyces millisiae | reverse complement strand
AAATTTGCGTCACCGCACCCGTCGGTGACGTCGTCATCGACCTTTGAGACCTATTGACCCCTGAAAGGCTCAGACATGACTCACTACACCCTTACTCCCGAGCAGTTCGAGACCTTCGGCGCCGAACTCGACGCCATCCGTGAAAAGGCGATCGCGGATCTCGGTGAGCGCGAGGCCACCTACATCCGCGACATCATCAAGATGCAGCGCAAGCTCGAGCTCGGTGGCCGGGCCCTGCTGTTCGTGCCGCCGGCCTGGCCGATCGGCACGGTGATGCTCGGACTGTCGAAGATCCTCGACAACATGGAGATCGGCCACAACGTCATGCACGGCCAGTACGACTGGATGGGCGATCCGGCGTTGCGCGGCCAGAACTTCGAATGGGATTCGGCCTGCCCGTCCAATCAGTGGCGGCACTCCCACAACTACATGCACCACACCTACACCAACATCGTCGACATGGACCGCGACATCGGCTACGGCGTCCTGCGAATGAGCGAGGACCAGAAATGGAGCCCGTACTACCTGGGCAACCCGGTGTACGCATTCCTGTTGATGGTGTTCTTCCAGTAC
>NZ_JAVREM010000199.1:0-582 GCF_031845425.1 Streptomyces millisiae | reverse complement strand
ACGTGCAGGACATGCTCACGCAGGCTCTGTTTGGTGTTCACCGCACCGGGCTCGTAACCCACCACCGTGATCGAGATCTGGCCACCGATGCGGCCCGACGCAACTGTCAGCAGCCCACGCCGCTGTTCCAGCAATTTTCGTGGGATCCGTCCGTTGATGCCCCGAAGCAACACGTACGCGCAGTCGCTGCCGTCAGCACGGCCCAGAGTCGGGTCCAGATCGCCGAGATTCGTGCAGGACACCGGTAGGTCGGCGAAGCCGAACAACACGTCGGCGCCTCGTTTCACGGCGACCTTGGGCACGAACGGGATCAGCGGGAGCAGTTCCAGCGACTCGTCGGGTTCGTCCCGGCGTTTCTTGAAGCCCGCCCGGATCGCTGCCCGCGCATCGGACAGATTCGTCGTCACGGGCGCCGGATTCACCGCGATGCTGTCCAGGGATACCGCGTTGGCCCGCGTGTCGCCCTCTGCCCGGTCGGCGATGGGAATCAGCAGGCTGACCGCACCGTCGTCGACTCGCTGTCGGCCCAGACGCGCGCCGAGCCTCGCCGCGAACCCGGCCAGCAGTGAATGCGAATTCCCC
>NZ_JAVREM010000198.1:0-583 GCF_031845425.1 Streptomyces millisiae | reverse complement strand
GTCATGGTCAAATCCGATCCCTGACGATATCGCCAGCGTCTTGCTCTTCAGGGGCGGTCACCGGATGGGTATTGGGGAACGCTCTGCGGGGCTTGAGGATCATTGATTCCCAGCGTTGCTGGGCAACGCTGGCCCGGTCCAAGCTGATCCGGACGCGCGGCTCGATCCCGAGGAGGCGGTCGACATGGGTCTGGTCGCTGGGATGTGCGGCCCTCATCATCGTCGCGTGCGCGTCGGAGGCGTCCGCGTGCACAGCTACGACCAGCAAGTCGAGTCGACGGAATCCGGGTCCTTGCAGACTGATCGTTGAGATCGGTTGGCGCTCATATCCGTCCAGCTTGACTGGACCGCCACCAGTGTCGATTTTTCGAGGCGCGGGCCGCCAGTCCGACAATCGGTAGAGTACCCGTTCGACATGCCCCAGCCTGACGGACAGCACCGCGAGAAGGTCAGGAAGTTCAGCGCCGAGGTCATCGCCGTGAGGCCACCACGCCCCGTCGACGAACCCAATGCGTGGTGCCTTCGGTTTCAATCGCAATCTCGGAGTACGGGACGGGCCTTGCACCCGTTGCGAATTGTCAAC
>NZ_JAVREM010000197.1:0-592 GCF_031845425.1 Streptomyces millisiae | reverse complement strand
GAATGGGAGTCGCTGCAGATTCCGGTCGGGCTGGCATTCTTCTTCCGGAACTCGGCACTGAGCCGCGTCGTCGCGTTCTACCCGGGTCCGGCGGGAGCCACCGAATCCGAACTCGACCTCGACACCTGGAATTCCGTCCGGGAAACCGACTCCAGGGTCGATCTGCTGGCCGAGGACACCGAGGCGTTGATGGTCCGGGTCCCAGACGACCAAAACTGGTCACTGTCGTGTCATCTGGTGCCCGTCGACGCCTGCTACGAGTTCGTCGGCCGGCTGCGAACACTGTGGCGCGGTTTCGACGGTGGGCAGGATGCGCGCAACTATGTCGACGAGTTCTTCGGCATTCTCGACGACCGCGGCAAGCTGGTGCCACGATGACCGGGCCCGCGACGACGGCGGTGACGTTCGCCGTTCTGGACATCGCACCGGAACCGTATGCGGTGACGCCGATCTTGACCGCGAGGGTAGGCGTGGCCGCGGTGGGCGAGGATCCGGTGCACGCCATCGCGCTGCGCTGCCAGGTGCGCATCGAACCGCTGCGGCGCAGCTACACCGACGCGGAGGCGGCCGGCATGCTGGACCTGTTCGGCCC
>NZ_JAVREM010000196.1:0-594 GCF_031845425.1 Streptomyces millisiae | reverse complement strand
CCCGGAATGGAGCTATCGCGAGGTCAGCATCGATGTCGAGAAGGCCCACCGCGAAGCCGAGCAGGCGCTGCGTGATCTGGGCGCCGAGCTCGTTCCGATCACCCTGCCCGATCCGACCGAGGCCATCACCGACTGGTTCGGCGTGTGCGCCGTGCAGACCGCCCGTGCGCACCGTGGGCTGTATCCGGAACACAAGGACAGCTACGGGCCGGCCCTCAGTGAACTGATCGATCGCGGAATTGCCATGTCCGGCATCGAATATGACGAACTGTTGCAGCGGCGGCTGAAGTTCAAGGGTCAGATGGAGGCGGCGCTGGCCCAGGTGGACTCGGTGCTGATCCCGGCGATGTCCTTCATCGCGCCACCGGTCGAGAAGATGATCCGAATGGACGAAGAGACCACCGCAGGGGTGCACCGATTCACGGTGCCGTTCACCCTGTCACAACTGCCAACCATCACCTTCCCCGGCGGTTTCACCACCACAGAAGCCGGCCGTCCCTTCCCGGTCGGCCTGCAGATGGTCGGGAGCGCATTCGAGGAGCGCCGGCTTGTCGACATCGTCGGCGCCTTCCAGGCAGCCACACCGCGGGATGC
>NZ_JAVREM010000195.1:0-607 GCF_031845425.1 Streptomyces millisiae | reverse complement strand
TTCAGGCGATAGCGGCGCACGCGGGCTCCGTGGGCGTGTGGCCGTCCTCCCTCCGTGAGGTCGTCACGGCCGGTGAGCAGCTCCAGGTGACCCCCGCGGTGCGCGCCCTGTTCCAGCACCTGGAGGGGGCGGTGCTGGTGAACCAGTACGGCCCGTCGGAGACCCATGTGGTGACCTCGCTCGAACTGCGCGGCGACCCCCGTGAGTGGCCGGACCAGCCCAGCATCGGGCGGCCCATCGCCAACGTGGAGGCGTACGTCCTCGACGAGCAGCTGCGGCCGCGGCAGCCGGGCGAGGCGGGCGAGTTGTGCATCGGCGGCCCGGTGCTCGCGCAGGGCTACCTGGGCCTGCCCGAGGCGACCGCCGCGCGGTTCCGGACCGTACCCGGTCTGGCCGGTGGCGGGCGGATCTACCGTACGGGCGATCTGGTCGCACTCCGGCCGGACGGCACTTTCCAGTTCCTCGGGCGGCTGGACGACCAGGTGAAGATCCGGGGCCACCGGGTGGAGACCGGCGAGGTCGAGGCGCATCTGCGGACCCTGCCGGAGATCGCCGACGCGGCCGTGGTCGTACGGGAGGGCGCGGGCGGCATCAGACAGCTGGTGGC
>NZ_JAVREM010000194.1:0-610 GCF_031845425.1 Streptomyces millisiae | reverse complement strand
ACTCGGATATCTCGTCGTTTGACGGTGACAAGCGCCGAGGTGCTGCTCCGGGCCGGAGGCCACGGTTTCGTCGCGATGACGGTCCGCGAACCATCGCTTATCGCTGTTTTCCTGCGCATTTCGCGCACCAGGTGATCCGCTCGGGCTCGACTGTCCCGCACTGGCCGCAGGTGTGTGCCAACTCCGCAAGCGTGGCCCAGACCAGCACGCGGCCATCGTCGGTGTTGGCAGTGAACATCGTCTTCGGGCCCAGGATGGTTGCGTCGATCATCTGCACCTCGGCGCCGGGTTCCACCTCGGCGAGTTCGGCGACAAGTCGGTCAATGCAGGCCTGCCAGCCTGGGCGATCGCGGGGAATGACCGGTTCGTTCACGGCTTCTCCACCATGATCGACGTCGGCTCCGCGCGAATCCGCGCTATCACGTCACGTTGCCTGTCCGACAGCATCTCCTGCGTGTAGCCGTCGCACGTGAGCGCCCACCAGACCGTGGCGGTCGACGGGCAACCGGGACAGACACGCGGACCGATGACGCCGAACCACCCTTGCCTCGGCGGGTAGTCCCACCCCGCCGCGTATGCCTCATCCGGCGTGAGCACCTCCTCGACACCA
>NZ_JAVREM010000193.1:0-613 GCF_031845425.1 Streptomyces millisiae | reverse complement strand
CAGTTGAGGTCATGGACGAGTTCCAGCTCGGCGTGGTCTGGGTGAAGGTAGATATCGGACCAGGCCCCATCATGGTCTTCGACGTGAACGAGGCTGCCGGGCGGGATGCGACCGGCCAGATCTTGGTGGTAGACGGCTGAGTATCGTGTCGGCATGTGGCCTCCCGCATCCGCGCGGCCCGACTCCCGGCAAAGCGGGCCCTTCGCGGCGCCATAGATGGGCGCTCCCAGGCAGAACCGCCATCATGCATGAGCAGTGACTTTCAGCCAATAGCCGAAACACAGCGGGTGACGAAGCTCCGGTCAACGCCCGCACAGGGCGCCGCAGTTGGCAGAAAAACTTACACGCGCTTTACGCGACGCCTGGACTCTACGAACTCGCGAACCCTGACCTGATCCTCGGGAGACATCTCCCGGTACCCCTCGACCAGGGCGCGCACCTCACCGTCGGCGCTCCAGACGGTGTCGACTCCGTAGAACTGCGAGCCGTTCGCTTCCTGCACCTCACCGAGCGTCAGTTGCAGGCCCGCCGCCAGCGCTCGGAGTTCGGGCAGCTTCGGAGTCTTGATGTGCCCCCCGCGGGACAGGGTGTCCAGCGTCGTGCGCCCCCAAAG
>NZ_JAVREM010000192.1:0-615 GCF_031845425.1 Streptomyces millisiae | reverse complement strand
GTGGTGGATCGGTGGGCGCCGGGCCGGGTGATGATCAACGGTTACGGTCCGACCGAGACGACGGTGTACGCCACGATCAGCCGGCCCCTGCAGCCTGGTTCGGGTACCGTCCCGATCGGCGTGCCGGTGCCGGGTGCGGCGTTGTTCGTCCTGGATCGATGGTTGCGTCCGGTGCCGCCTGGTGTGGTGGGTGAGTTGTATGTGGCCGGCCGCGGGGTGAGCGCGGGATATCTGCGCCGCGCTGGGTTGACTGCGTCGAGGTTTGTGCCGTGCCCGTTCGGGGGACCGGGGGCGCGCATGTATCGGACCGGGGACTTGGTCTCCTGGGGTGCCGATGGGCAGTTGCGGTACGCCGGGCGGGCTGATGAGCAGGTCAAGATCCGTGGCTATCGTATCGAATTGGGCGAAGTCCAAACAGCTTTGGCCGACCTGGATGGTGTGCGGCAGGCGGTGGTGATCGCCCGCGAGGATCGCCCGGGTGACAAGCGCCTGGTCGGTTACATCACCGGCGCCGCGGACCCGGCGGAAGTACGGAATGCGCTGGCCGAGCGGTTGCCGGCCTATATGGTGCCCGCGGCGGTCGTCGTCCTCGATGCGTTGCCGTTGACCGTCAAC
>NZ_JAVREM010000191.1:0-616 GCF_031845425.1 Streptomyces millisiae | reverse complement strand
CGGGCGTTCGCCGCTGGACCACGGGCACGGCCGGGGCCGCCGGCGATGTCGCCGGCGCCGGCGCCGGCGACATCGCCGGCCTCGCCGCGACGGGTGCCGCGGGGGCGCGGGCGACGGTGGGCATCGGAACCGGAGCCGGGGTGGTGGTCCGGGAGAGACCGGTGACCCGAGCACGCGGCGCGGCGGGCTCGGAGTCGTGCGCCAGCCGCTGGACCACGGGCGGCGCCGGGGCGTGGGATGCCGGGGCACGCTGTACGACGGGAAGCACGGGCGCCCGGCCGAACCGTTCCCCGGCGGGTGCGGAGGGCGGCGCCGGGACGGGGGAGGCGGCCGTCCGCCACCTGGTCACCGGGCGTGCGCTGAGCGGCGTGGCGGTGGTGGGTGGGGTCGTGACGGGAGCCAGCGCCGGGCTCGGCGACGAGGTGGTCGCCGATGGCGGTGTCGCGATGGGTGGGTTCGACATCGTGGGCCCGAGCGTGGCGCGTGTGAGTGCGGTCCGAGCGGGACTGGTCGGAACAGGTGCCTGCGGTGCGGCACTGGTTGATGGACGGTCAACGGCGACCGGGGTGACCGGGGCCGAACGTGCCGCATCCGGTCCCCGGGTGGCCACCGGGTC
>NZ_JAVREM010000190.1:0-617 GCF_031845425.1 Streptomyces millisiae | reverse complement strand
AGCAGCACGACCGCCGGATCGGCCACGATCTCTCCGGCTACCTCATCGACCTCGGCCGCGTCGAGGAGGCCCTGGCCATCCTGTCGCTGCCGCACAGGAGCTCCCGGCCCCCGCTCGTACCGACGACACACCTGTGGTCCGAAGCGCCACCGTTCTGAAGCCTGGCCGGGTGCCTGACTTACTGAAACCGGGTGCCTGACTTACTGAAAGGGGCGGGGAAGGGTGCTTGAGGGCTTCGAGAGTGTGAAAGCAGCGGCGATGGGGCTCGCGGGAGGCGCGCCGCTTACCGGCACGCTCGATGTCGCCGACCCCGGTGACTGGCTCGCGCTCGACGGCGGGGTGCGCGAGGTGTCCCGGTTCCACCCGCCGTTCCTGCTGGAGTGGGCGCGTTCCGCCGCACCGCCCGCCGGTCTGGCCCGGCTGGACGAGTCCCGGCTCGCCATCGCCCTCTGCCACCGCGACGGGCGGGTGCGCGAGGAGGCGGTCCGGCAGGCGGTCCGGCACCCCGGCCTGCTGCCGCTGGTCGTGATCCGCTGCGCCGACTGGGTCGGCCCCGTCCGCGAGCAGGCCCGGCAGTTGCTGCGGGAGGCCCTGGACGTGGACGCCGCCCTCGGCCT
>NZ_JAVREM010000189.1:0-618 GCF_031845425.1 Streptomyces millisiae | reverse complement strand
GCGAGTTGAAGAACAGCGTGATGTCGCGATCGGGATCCAGCGACTCCAGCACGAGCAGCAGGGCCATGATGTCGTTGGCCGACGCGTCGTCCACCTGCACGCCGAGGAAGATGATGCGCTCCTCGAACAGCTTGTTGTACGGGTTCGACTCCTTGACGCCGAAGCTGCTGTGCTCGATGAACTACGGCAGGATGTAACGAGCCTGTGGCTGGAGGCGGGGATCAGTGTGGTCGGTCATTTGTCTAGTCCTGCTCCCGGTCCGGTGCCGTTGACGTTGGCGCTGGTGATGATGTGGTCGACAAACCCGTATTCCAAGGCTTCCGGCGCGGTGAACCAACGGTCGCGATCGGAGTCGGCCTCGATGCGCTCGATGGTCTGCCCGGTGAACTCGGCGTTGAGCCGGAACATTTCCTTCTTGATGACCGCAAACTGCTCGGCCTGGATGGCGATGTCCGCGGCGCGACCGGTGACGCCACCGAGCGGCTGGTGCATCAGGATCCGGGCGTGCGGCAGGGCGAAACGCTTGCCCTTGGTGCCCGCTGCCAAGAGGAATTCACCCATCGAGGCCGCCCTGCCCATCGCATAGGTGGCGATGTCGCACGGCGCCAGGACCATCGT
>NZ_JAVREM010000188.1:0-622 GCF_031845425.1 Streptomyces millisiae | reverse complement strand
CCTTTACACTACGGAGCGTAGATGCTGTCATGGCCGGTGATGACGCGCATCAACACAAGCGGAACGATCAGCATCATGAAGAAACTCACCTGGAATACCAGGCACCATGCACCGAATCGGGCAACCTCGAACCTCCATCGTGGGATGGTCACCTCGTAATTGAGGAAACTGTCGTACTCAGCCTCCCTGACCAACGGCGCGGACTTCACAACCGTCGCCGCCGAGGCGCCTGTACCACTCAGTGATCCGCCCGATCCGACTGGGCCAGACGCCGAGGTCCTCGGCCTGGTGAACCTGGCCAGCCCGCAGAACCGCTCAATGTGGTTCAGGCCGCGCACCGGTGGCTTACCGGCCCAATAGGCAATGACGTTGGGCCAGACACACATCAGGCCGACCGTCCACACCAACGTCCACTGAGCGCCGTTGGCCCAGGTGATATGCGGCCCAAAGCCGGGATCGTAGGTCTCCCAACCCAGCCGAGTCATGACGAAACCTTCAACGAGAAGATTCCATCCGTAATTCACCGGGAAGGACAGCACCAGACAACCCTTGAGCAGACTCCACCCATAGCGCTTGACGCAGTAGTTGGCCAGCCACAGCACGATGAGGGCATGCACCGTCC
>NZ_JAVREM010000187.1:0-628 GCF_031845425.1 Streptomyces millisiae | reverse complement strand
GAGCTACGGTGCGCTCGTCAAGTGTGGGGTCGAGAATGACCATGATTTCGTATGGACGCATTAGAACCTCATCACCTCCTCTGGTCGTGTACGGCCACGGCGGATTCCGTGGCAGGAGGGTCGCCTGCGTCGGCAACCGGCCCAGGCTACCCGAAACCGTCCTGATCTGCGAAATCCGTATAGGGTGAGCTCCTTGGTCCAGGAGTCGAGGGGGGATGCGTGAACTATCCGTACGGGCCTTACGCGCAGGGGTTCCCGGGACAACCCGGTCAACCGCAGCAGCCAGGCTTCCCGCAGCAGCCGGGCTACCCGCAGCCTGGCTACCCACAGCAGCCCGGCTTTCCCCAACAACAAGGCTTTCCGCCGTCCGGGTACCCGCAGCAGGGCGGCTTCCAGCACCAGCCCTACGGGATGCCGAGCCCCGAGCCCAGTGGTGTCACCGGCATCATCGCCGCGGTTCTCGCGGCCCTGGGCGCCGTGTCAGGCCTCGGCGGCGGCGTGCTCGCGGCCATCGGCCTGGCCGCAGCGGGGACCGAGGCCAGCCTTTCCGGCGGCGTGTACGCGGTGCTGATCGTCGCGATCCTGTTCAACTTCGTCTTCGGCCTGATCATCGCCGTCGGAGCGGTGC
>NZ_JAVREM010000186.1:0-636 GCF_031845425.1 Streptomyces millisiae | reverse complement strand
CGCCATGACGATGATGAACGTCGGGGCGGCGGGCAAGGAGGACGCCGTACGGGCCAAGGCCGAACTGCGCGGCTACTTCACCGAGCTGACCGCCGAGCGCCGCCGCTCCCCGGGCCAGGACCTCATCAGCACCCTGGCCACCGCCCGCGACGGCGACGAACTGCTCGACGACAAGGAACTCGCCGTCATGGCGATGGTCCTGCTCATCACCGGCCAGGACACCACCACCTACGAACTCGGCAACATCGCCTACACCCTGCTCACCCGGCCCGGCCTCCTCAAGACGCTCCAGACCGAACCCGAGCGGCTGCCCCGCACGATCGAGGAGCTGCTGCGGTACATCCCCTTCCGCAAGGGCGTCGGCATCCCCCGGGTCGCGACGGAGGACGTGGAGCTGGGCGGGGTCACCATCAGGGCCGGTGACATCGTCCATGTGTCGTACCTGACGGCCAACCGGGACTCCGCCAAGTTCGACCGCCCCGACGAGCTCGACCCCGACCGGCCGTCCATCCCGCACATGACCTTCGGCTGGGGCTCCCACCACTGCCTGGGGGCGCCGCTCGCCACCATGGAGCTGGAGGTGGCCTTCGCCACGCTGCTGGCCCGCTTCCCTGGCCTGCGCCTCGACGCCGAACC
>NZ_JAVREM010000185.1:0-641 GCF_031845425.1 Streptomyces millisiae | reverse complement strand
CCTACGTGGGCAAGGCGCTCGGCTACCTGATGGCCACCGCGGAACAACCCGACGACGCCGAGAACCCATTGGTCCGCGGCTTCGGCACCGAGGCCTCGCCCGACGACCAGAACGAGTTCCGGCGCCGCTTCGGCGCCGAACTGTTCGAGGGCTACGGCTCGAGCGAAGGCGGCGGGGCAGTGGTTCTGGCCCCCGACATGCCGCCGGGCGCACTGGGCCGCCCCGCCCACCAGGGGGTGGCGATCATCGACCCCGAGTCGCTGAACGACTGTGTGCCAGCGGTTTTCGATGAACACGGCCGCGTTCTCAACCCCGACGACGCCGTGGGCGAGATCGTCGACAAGTTCGGCACGCGCACGTTCGAGGGCTACTACAAGAACGACGAGGCCAATGCCGAACGCATCCGCAACGGCTGGTACTGGACCGGCGATCTCGGCTACCTCGACGAGGCGGGGGTCATCTACTTCGCAGGCCGCCGCGGTGACTGGATCCGGGTGGACGGTGAGAACACCTCGGCACTGAACATCGAGCGGGTCCTGCGCCGCCACCCCGACGTGGTGGCAGCCGGTGCGTACGCGGTCCCCGATCCGCGTTCGGGCGATCAGGTGATGGCCGCGATCGAGGTGGCCGATCCCGACGGC
>NZ_JAVREM010000184.1:0-641 GCF_031845425.1 Streptomyces millisiae | reverse complement strand
CTCCTTCGGGCGTGTGCACCTTTCTGCTCGGTTCCGCGCCGCAGTGCCGCCACTAGGGACGAAAGTCCCATCGAACGCGGTCTGTCGTAACCGAATAGGGCCGTAGCGCGTCCCCGCCGCCGCGGCCGTGGCACGGGGCCTTAAGTCCTCTGGACCCGGTCCGCTCGGCCCTGTCGACATCTGTGCTAGCACGCGAGCATCGAGGTATGTCCAACGACACGGTGACGCCGATTCGCAACGCGGTGCGTACCTTCAACAAGCACGCTCTCAATCCGGTGATGTTGCAGTTGGCCGGCCGCAAACATTGGTACGCGTCGGTGATTCGCCATACCGGCCGAAGGTCGGGAAGGCGCTACGCCACACCCGTTGTGGCCGAAAAAATCGATGGCGGATTCCTCATCCCGCTTCCGTACGGACCACGAGTCGACTGGCTGCGCAACGTGATCGCCGCCGGGCAGGCGACGATCACCAACGGCGGTGAGACACATGAGGTCACCAGGCCGGAGATCATTGATCTGCCTGAGGCATCACTCCATTTGCCGGCGCGCCGACGCCGTGCGTTCGAACTGTTCGGCGTCAACAAGTTCGTCAAAGTGACACTGGCGCAGTAGTTTCGAGAGGAGGAGATCGCGATGTCAACC
>NZ_JAVREM010000183.1:0-644 GCF_031845425.1 Streptomyces millisiae | reverse complement strand
AGGCCTACGGGCGGGTGCGGCACGAGGCAGCTCTGAAGCTGCTGGACCAGCTACCTGTCATGGAGGAGGCCCTGCGTGACGCTCTTCGCTGAGTTCACGGCCCTCATGGCCGGCGTAACCGGTCATCTGACCTCTCGCAGCGAAGGTTGAGCATTCTCGCCGAAGTCTGAGCGCTGTGCCTGTCCTTGGCCCTCTGCAAGTGCCCTCGGTTAGTCGTCTGCGACCGCAATGAGCTCAGCCAAGTGAGCCCGCCGGCTGCGCACCGCACGCTCCAACTGCTCAACGTCCAAACTGGCACGTCGGTGGGCCGGGGTCCCTGGCCGGCTGACTGCCAGTCGTTCTCGGGCTTTGGTCAGCGACGCTTCCCGAGCCGCAAGCCGACGCTGAGCCGTCTCGATACTTTGCATAGCCCTCAGGATGGCGTACTGCCCCGCGTACGATGCGCGCTTCGGCCGGTTTGGGTTGGGTCTGGGTGCCGCTCTACCTTCGTTGATAATGCTCAACCTTCGCTGCGAGAGGTCATCATCGAACCCGTCCCAAGCCCGCCCAGCTGGTGAGGCATCACTGATCGCCACTGCGGTGGATGCCGGCAGCTTCGTCGCGGCGGCGCAGTAGCTCCGTGATGGGTGTTGCTATCGCTTCCG
>NZ_JAVREM010000182.1:0-661 GCF_031845425.1 Streptomyces millisiae | reverse complement strand
ATCCAGGACGACGTCGACGCCTGGCTCGCCCGCGCCCTGGCCACCCGCCTCGGGCACTACCGCGACCCTGCCGCCCACGAAGCCGCCGCCGGCCTTCTCACTCCGCCGGTCCTCGCGCACGCCGCGCTGCTCGCCGAACTCCTCCGCCTGGTCCCCGGAACCGACGTCGGCCAGCTGACGTTCGCCGCCCGACTTGCCACCACCGAGCCGGAAGCCGCCGGAGACCTGGTCGCCGTTCTCGCCCGCGCCCGCCTCGAGCGGTGACGGCGTCACCGTCCGCACACCCCCAGAGCCACGGAAGCAGCGAAGAGCTCTGGGGGGGGTGGGTGCCAGATATGCGCGTTTTGACCGATACCTCTGGGGGGTGGAGGACCGTTTTCCCAGGCAGATGCGTTGCACGGTGTCCTCTGCCACCGAACTTGGACCGATTGCCAGGGAAGTCGGACAGCCGCTACGCATGGCGCGTGCCTCTCCATCCCCGCACCATGGAAGAGGTGGCGAGAGGATGTGAACGTCATGGGGTCGTGCGGCCATCTCGCAACGAGGCTGGACAAGTACATGCTGCGAGACGCGATAAGACACGAGGGGGAAGACTTGCGGAATATTCCACCGCTAGATCCCGAGACTCTGCGGGGGCGCCTACTTGTCACCTACCTATTCC
>NZ_JAVREM010000181.1:0-662 GCF_031845425.1 Streptomyces millisiae | reverse complement strand
CCGGCCACCAGCTCCATCACGATCCAGGGGTAGCCGTCCTCGCCCGGGTCGATGATGTGGTGGACGGTGACCACGTTCGGGTGGTCGAGCCGGGCCAGCGCGCGGGCCTCGCGCAGGACCCGGGCGCGCAGGGTGCGGGCGCCCTCGGGGTCGTACTCCGCGAGCGCGGGGTCCGGGGGCCGCACCTCCTTGAGGGCGACGTCGCGGTGGAGCGCCTCGTCGCGGGCCCGCCAGACCATGCCCATGCCGCCGCTGCCGAGCCGCTCCACCAGGGTGAAGCGGCCGTCGATCACCCGCCCCGAGGGGGTTTCTGCGCTCATGCGCCGTAGCGTACGGGTGACGTACGACAGGGGGGAGCCGGGGCCGGGGATCGGTACGCGACGGGGACCTGCCGACCGAGACCGAGGTGCGCGGCAGGGGCGGGCCCAGGTGCGCGGTGAGGTCAGGCCGAGGTACGCGGCCGAGCCGGGCCCCGGTGAGTGGCGAGGTCAGGCCGAGGTGCGCTTGCGGGGCGCGGCCGTCGTCTTCTTCGTGGTGCTCCGGCCGCCGGACGACGTCTGCTTCTTGGCGGAGGAAGAGGTCGATTTGGCGGCCGCCTTCTTCCCGGTGGCCTTCTTCCCGGTGGCCTTCTTCGCGGTGGACGACGTGGACTTCTTCGTACC
>NZ_JAVREM010000180.1:0-665 GCF_031845425.1 Streptomyces millisiae | reverse complement strand
GACGGTTCTGCACGATTCTCTCGGTCGCGGCCTCCGGGGGCCTGAACTTCTCGGTCGCGGCCTCCCGCGGCTGATAGCGGGCCCGGATCTGTTCCGTCGGCGCCTCGGGCCGTCCTGGTCGGGGCAGCCGCCGGGTGGCCGGGTCGGGCGGCGGCACAGGGCCGCGACCTTGTATATCTCGCCGGCCGGGCTCACCGGGGCGTTGCGGCGGTGTCGGCACCCCCGCAATTCTGCCCCATCACCCACGCGGTCAGCCGGGTGGCGCGCCTGTGGGTTCGCTTCTCATTCCCGCTCGCCCGCCAGTTCCGGCGCTACCGCATCGGGCCGTTGCTGCTGGTCAGCAGGGTTCGCGGTAGCGGCCGCGGCGATCGACAATCCAGCGATGAGCACGCAGATCACCGCGTAGGCGAGGCTACCGATCGGATCACCGTTGGAGGTGACACCGTCGACGGCGCCGAAGTAGGCCGGCAGGGCCGTCAGCCACAGGACCGTCATGACGGCCAGATACACCGCGGCGTAGCCCAGGATGAGCGGGTTCGAATAGCGCACGGTTGCCGGGTCGCGGTCCTTGTGCAGGCTCGACCACTGGCTGAACAGCACCGGAATCGCCACCACGGTGAGCACCACGAGTTCGGCGGCATAGACCACCCCGCCTACCGCGGTGC
>NZ_JAVREM010000179.1:0-669 GCF_031845425.1 Streptomyces millisiae | reverse complement strand
GCTATGGGGGGCGTCGTGGGCCAGTCCATGGTTTCTCCCCGTCTGCGCTCGTTGTCCGATATAAATTGCCACATAAAAGGTGGAGCACTCAGAGGAATTACCCTATATCCACGACCATCCCTCGATGCAAGGTACATCGAAAATCAGCCACAATCAGGGAGCCGAACGAAGCAATCCAGCCACAACCGCCGACCAAGCATCTTGCGGCCTAACAGACAAAAGGGGGTGCACACCCCCCGTTTTACACCTCTCTTACGCTTCTCGATGGCACCCGCAGGACGTAATTTTGGACATCCTGACCCCTGAGCGCTGCACCGAGTGACGTCAAGCACAGTTGAAATCGATCCTTCGCCGAGGTTAAGATCGACAAGATGTCGGCCCTTTCCATGAAACGGGGGAAACAGGTGACCGAGCGTGGGAATATCAGCATTCTTCTGGTCTGTGAAGACCAAATAGAATGCGCCGGGATGGTTGCTCTACTCAGTAATGACCGAGGTATTTCAATAGTCGGAGATGCCTCTTCGGCAGCGGCAGCACAGAGGATGATCTCCGCACTGAATCCCGATGTGGTCCTTTGCAGTGAACGCGTGCTATCGCATCAGACAGTGGAGCTTGCCGAAGTAATCGCAGCACGACCTAAGGACGCCAAGCCCATATACCTCATAATCC
>NZ_JAVREM010000178.1:0-671 GCF_031845425.1 Streptomyces millisiae | reverse complement strand
GGTGACCAGTGCGGGTCAGGGAAGACGCGGGGCTCTGCCCCACACCCCGGCCACCCTGCGGAGGGTGGGGGAGGCACTGATCTTGGGTGCGGGTTGGTGGGTGGTGGAGATGGTGGTGGGTCGCGGTGCGGCCCCCTCGTCAGACGGCACCCCGAGGGCAGCACACCGCCCGCCGGGCGTCCAGGACGCCTACGGCGCCGCAAGCGGTAAATCCTGGACACCCGACGAACGGCGCGCTGGGCAGAGCCTGCCGCCCAACGAGGGAACCACCCCGCTCAGCCCGGAACCCTGGCGGCCGCCGAGGACGGGGAACGCCCCGACAGGCCGACGTACGGGGAAAGGCTCGCCCGGCACCAGGACCCGCCGGTTACGGTGCTGACCATGGCAACCAGCACGAGACCGGCCGAACACCCCGGGTACGCACTGCTGATTGCCGCCGAGCCGTCCGTGCGCCACCCGCTCGCCGTCGCCGCGATGCTCCCGCAGCTGGCCGCCGTCCCGCCGGCGCGACTCGTGGGCACCTCGTACGCCAGTGCCGTGCAGCTAGCCAACCCCGACGACCCCAACACCGTGTTGACGACCGTCCGCACCGCGGCCGCCGTCGAGGGCCCGCTACTCGTCTACGTCGCCGGGCACCTCGTGGTCGACACCCGCCAGCACCGCCTCCACCT
>NZ_JAVREM010000177.1:0-673 GCF_031845425.1 Streptomyces millisiae | reverse complement strand
CTAGTGGTGATCCGGTGGCTGCAGCCAGGTCGCGAGGTTGCGGACGTAATCCTTGAACACCCCGAGAAGCGACGGATCGGCCCTGATCTGCGAGCCGGGCCGATCGGTGACGAACGACGGCGCCCCGCGGTCCAGATCCCAGTTGTAATCGGCGAAATGGTGGAAGGTCGACTCCGCCACAGCCCGGCCCATCGGCCTGCCCTCCGGCGTGCGCTTACCGTCGAGTGCCACCGCGAGGTTGAACTGTCTGCCGGTCGCGGTGCTGCGTCCCCCGGCCACCACCGTCGCGAACGGCACGTGGGCCGAGACCGAACCCTCATGGGGGTGGGCCGGGAACCACTCGATGCGGCCGCTGGCGGTCCGGGCGGTGCGCAGCAGCTGGTGCACCGGCTGCTCGGCCAGCACCGGCTGATAGTCACCGTTGGAGCCCGAGTGGTAGTTGGGCCACGAGATGTCCGGGTTGTCCTGGTCGTCGCAGCGGGACGCCGGGTCCAGGCTGGCGTCGTGGAATTCGTTGACCTGCCCCAACGACCCCAGCCCCCGCAGGCAGCTGCCGAGGTTCTGGTGATCGCGCGCGGTCAGCACCGCGCCGCCGAGTCCGCGGAACCTGCCGATCGCCGCGCATTCGTCGGGCGTGAGACCGTTGCCGACGTCGACGGCCATCAGCCACAGC
>NZ_JAVREM010000176.1:0-678 GCF_031845425.1 Streptomyces millisiae | reverse complement strand
CCTCGCCAAGTACGGACCCTGGGCTGTGATCGCCGGCGGGTCCGAGGGTGTGGGCGCCGAGTTCGCCCGCCAACTGGCCGTAGCCGGATTCAATCTGGTGCTCATCGCCCGCAAGCCCGGTCCGTTGACCGACACCGCTGATCAGTGCCGTGAGCTGGGCGTCGAGGTGCGCGCGATCTCGGTGGATCTGCTGGATCAGCAGTCGGTTTCGCGGATCGCCGAGGACACCACCGATCTCGAGGTGGGTCTGCTGATCTACAACGCCGGCGCGAGCACGTGCAACGAGTTGTTCCTCGACACCGACCTGAGCGAGTTCCAGAAGGTCACCGACCTCAACGTGACCCGGATGCTTGAGATGGTGCAGCACTACGGGCGCTCGATGGCAGACCGCGGTCGTGGCGGCATCGTGATCGTCGGCTCACTCTCGGGTTACATGGGTGCGTGGCGGCACTCCATCTATGCCGGTGCCAAGGCGTTCTCGAGGATGTTCGCCGAAAGCCTGTGGCTGGAACTGCGTGAACGCAATGTCGACGTCCTCGAACTGGTACTGGGTGTGACACGCACTCCGGCGATGGAGCGGGTCGGATTGAACTTCGATGCTCCCGGGATCCTGGTCAACGAGCCGGCGGAGGTGGCTGCCGAGGGGCTGGCCCACTTGGCCGACGGACCGGTATGGGT
>NZ_JAVREM010000175.1:0-694 GCF_031845425.1 Streptomyces millisiae | reverse complement strand
TGTCGATGCCCTCCTGGTGGGAGGCGCGCAGTTCGGTGTCGTACGTGGCCTTGTCGGCGTACTCCACCAGCTCGGCCGGGAGGCCGACGTCCTTGAGGGCGCCCGCGACGGCCTCGCGGGTGGGGCCCTCGCCGTTGTTGTGGAAGCGGGTGCCGAGCGCGGTGTACAGCGGGCCGAGGACGTCGGCGCCGTGCTTCTGCCAGGCGGCGGTGGCCACCCTGACCGGCTTCCACGCCTTGGTGGCGAGCATGTCCCGGTACTCCTCGGGCAGCTCGTCGACCCGGTCCTCGTTCAGGACGGCCAGGCTCATGATGTGCCAGCGGATCTCGATGTCGCGGACCTTCTCCACCTCGAGCACCCACCGGGAGGTCATCCACGCCCAGGGGCAGAGCGGGTCGAACCAGAAGTCGACGGGGGTCTTCACGGAGGTGGTCGCGTTCTCGGACATGGCTCTCCTCGGGAACGAAGGCGTCTGCACAGCGTCGTCTCCTGTCGGAACACCGTCCGGCGCTCACCCCATTCCCGGGTACCCGCTGTCAGGGGCGCATGGCAGGATCGGTCCTGTCCGAACCTTGTCCCTCCACCCCACCACCCAGAGGAAGTGCCGCCCGTGCCCGGTGAGAATCTGTCCCGTGACGAGGCCCGGGAGCGGGCCGCGCTGCTCTCCGTCGACGGCTACGAGGTCTCCCTCGAC
>NZ_JAVREM010000174.1:0-699 GCF_031845425.1 Streptomyces millisiae | reverse complement strand
CCAACAACTCCGCGAACGTGAAAGTCCCTGTGGGCCGGTCGTTCTTGCCCAGCAGGTACAAGCGCTTGACGGCGGCCAGGATGCCCTCGGCGATCGCGTCACGGGTGTGGGTCGACAGCAGCAGGCCCCGATCGTGGGGATTGGTGATGTAGCCGATGTCGACCTGAACGGTGGGCATCCGGGTCAGCCGCAGCAGATCCCAGGTCCGGCCGTGGGATCGGCAGTCGCGTAACCCGGTGCGGGCCACCACTTCCCGCTGGATGAAGTCGGCAAGGTTGCGGCCGATGGTCGACACCGAACCGTGCGAATTCCCGAAGTGGAACGAAGCTACCCCGTTGGCGGAGGGGGAGCGCTGGCTCTCACACCGCAGGCTGATCATCAGATCGGCGCCGACCCGGTTGGCGGTGGCGGCACGCTCGGGATCCAGTGGGCTGCGATTGGCCGGCCTCGAGATGAACGTCTCCATGCCGATCGCTGTCATCCGGCCTTCCAGCCGACTTGCCAAGTCCCACAGGATGTCTGCTTCGCTGATCGGGCCGTCGGGCCCGTGCATGATCATGCCGTGGTCTGCTCCGCCGCGGCCCGGATCGATGATCACGTGCTTACCCGACAGCTGCGGGCCGGAGCGGCGTACCAGCTCCTCTTCCCGGATCGCGTGCGGCGACCCACCGGTCACGCGCGAACCCAGGAAGTACAACG
>NZ_JAVREM010000173.1:0-708 GCF_031845425.1 Streptomyces millisiae | reverse complement strand
GTACCGGAGTGAGCAGAGCGGTCCCCGCGGCCGCCGCACGGCCGATACCGTGGTGGCACACGCCCGTTCGCGTCCTGGAGGCCCTCGATGAGCAACCAGCCGGCCCCGGCCGACAACACCGTTCGTCAGCAGCTGGAGCCCGACACGGCTGACGGACTGCGCGCGTACGCGGCCCGGACCCGCGAGAGCGCCGACCAGCTCGCCGCCGTCCTGGAGGACATCGCCACGAACGGCCTGCCCGACCCCGAGCAGTGCACCCCGTGGGAGGAGCTGCGCGAAGCTCATCTCGCCCGGCTCGCTGCCCAGCGCCCGGCCGTCGCCTGATGCCCGCACCGCACGGCCCCCGCCGCCGCGCCCGCATCGCATTCTCCGACTCCGCCGCCAAGCAGCTGGACTCCATCACCAGCGAAGCCGAGCTCCACGCCCTGGACCGCGCCCTGGTCGTCGTCTCCGTCGCCCCCGACGCTGGCGAGCTCCTCCCCGGCGACAGCACCGGACCCCGGCTGCGCCAGTACGTCGACGACGTCGAACGCGTCCGGCTCGTCTACTGGGTCACCGCGCTCAAGACCGTCGTGGTCGTCGCCTTCCTCGAGGTGTAGCACCCGACCGCGAGCCTCGCGCTGCTCCTGGTGCTGCTCGTGCTCTGCACCGTGCAGCACGCCCTGCTGCACGGTGTTCTTGAGGTGCTGGTGAGGTGCTGGAGAGCGA
>NZ_JAVREM010000172.1:0-724 GCF_031845425.1 Streptomyces millisiae | reverse complement strand
GTCTAGGAACTCAGGAACCGCAGGCTCCCCGGTCCCGCCCCGGCGAGTAGAGGTGGCTGTCCCGGAACTGCTCCGCCCCCAGCGTCCGCCCCACCATGATGACCGCCGTCCTGATCACCCCCGCCGCCTTCACCTGCCCGGCGATCGAGTCCAGCGTCCCCCGCAGCACGATCTCGTCCGGGCGGGACGCCATCGCCACCACCGCCGCCGGACAGTCCGCCCCGTAGTGCGGGAGCAGCTCCTCCACCACCCGGTCCACATAACGGGCCGCCAGGTGCAGGACGATCAGGGCGCCGCTGCGGCCCAGGGTGGCCAGGTCCTCGCCGGGCGGCATGGCGGTGGCGCGCTGGGCGACGCGGGTCAGGATGACCGTCTGGCCGACCGTGGGGACCGTCAGCTCCCGCTTCAGGGAGGCGGCCGCCGCGGCGAACGCGGGGACACCGGGGACCACCTCGTACGGCACGCCCGCCTCGTCCAGCCGCTTCATCTGCTCGTTCACCGCGCTGAACACCGACGGGTCCCCCGAGTGCAGCCGCGCCACGTCGTGGCCGTCCGCGTGGGCCCGTACGAGCTCCTCGGTGATCTGGTCGATGTCCAGGTTCGCGGTGTCGACCAGGCGGGCGCCCTCCGGGCACTCGGCCAGCAGCTCGACCGGGACCAGGCTGCCCGCGTACAGGCAGACCGGACTGGCGGCGAGCAGGCGCGCGCCGCGCACCGTGATCAG
>NZ_JAVREM010000171.1:0-736 GCF_031845425.1 Streptomyces millisiae | reverse complement strand
GCCGAGTCCCAGAAGGGCAAGACGGCCGAAGAGATCGCTGCGGAGCAGTCCGAACTCCTGGGCGGTGCCTCCACGGTCGCCGAGCTCGAGGCCAAGCTGGCCGATGCCGGACATCCGTTGGCGGAGAAGACCTCCGAAGACAGCGCTGAAGCCGCTGAAGTCGCTGAAGCCGCGCCCGCGCTGGACATCCCGGCGCCGCCCAGCGATCCGAGCGGGCCGGCGATCCCGGCTCCGCCGTCGGATCCGTCCGGACCGAGCAAGGCCACCGCGGCCGCGGCGGCCGCCAAGGTGCTCACCCCGGAAGCGGTCACCGAGGCGCTGGGCGCCGACGTGCCCCCGCGTGACGCCGCCGAGCGCGTCACGTTCGCGACCTGGGCGCTCGTCACCGGCAAGTCGCCGGGCGGCATCTTCACCGAGCTGCCCTTCGTCGATGACGAGCCGGCGACGAAGCTGTCCGAGCGGCTCTCCGAGCGGGCCGAGGGCACTGTCTCGGTCGAGCAGGTGCGCTCGGCGAAGAACATCGAAGAGCTGTCCACGATCGTGCGCGATCAGCTCGAAGAGGGCGTGGTCGACGGATTCGTCCGTACCCTGCGGGCCCCGAAAGAGGGAAGCTCGCACGTGCCGTTGTTCGTGTTCCACCCGGCCGGCGGATCGACCGTCGTCTACGAGCCGCTGATGAAGCGGCTTCCGGCCGACACTCCGGTCTACGGCATCGAGCGCGTCGAGGGTGCGATCG
>NZ_JAVREM010000170.1:0-745 GCF_031845425.1 Streptomyces millisiae | reverse complement strand
GTGCTGACCGTAGCTGCCGCACTTGCTCCGACATCGTCCTGGCGGTGGCTGACGCTGATCGCCATCGAGCACGAGTCGGTTCCCCCGCTGCCCAGGGACCTGCTCGACCGACCTGCCGAAGTGCACGTCCTGTACCTGCTTTGCCTCACCGTGCTGGCCGCTCTAGCCGCGCTCCTGCTCGCCGGTCTGCGCGGACGCCTTGTGGCAATGGGCGCGGTGCTGGCGCTTTTCGCCGTTGTGGGGGCAGGGGCAGCTCAGTTCCAGCCCGTAGCGGAGTCCACCGTGGAGGCCCGGAACAGGGCACGGATGGCGCCCGCCCAGGCCCAGCGCTGCACGGAAGTCAACAACGTCACGTACTGCGCCTTTCCCGACTTCATCGATCGTCACAGGCAGTGGGCCGAGGTGGTGGAAGGCATCCTCCACCGCATCCCGGGCGGAGAGCAGGCGGACGGACTCACGGTCCGCCAGCACATCTGGGGCATCGATGGCGGCGACAGCCGTGTCGATGCGGAACCGCTGCAAGGGTGGGCAGAGGACGACCGCGTGGCAGAAACGCCTGGCGCGATCATGGTCGGGACCCGCTGGGGCATTGGCAATGAAGCGGACAGTCTCGCAACGATCGGCTTCGCCGCAGCTTTCGCCAACCGGACCATCGACGCCGGGAAGGATCGCGGGCAGGTGGCACAGGTCTGCGGTGCACGGGCTGTTCTGGTGACATGGCTAGCGGCTCAGGCCACTCCCGAGA
>NZ_JAVREM010000169.1:0-745 GCF_031845425.1 Streptomyces millisiae | reverse complement strand
AGTTCATGGTGACCGAGATTTTCCCTGGTGGGCGACTGCCGTCGATCGAGATGGTCGAGGAGCACTCCGCCCGGGCCGCGTTCACCCTGACCCGGCGGCAGTCCCTGCAGTCGCACTATGCACGCACCCTCGACATCTGGGCCGCCAACCTGCAGGAACACCGCGATGAGGCCATCGCGATCCAGTCGCAGGAGGTCTACGACCGGTACATGCGCTACCTGACGGGTTGCGCCAGCAGCTTCCGGACCGGGTACATCGACGTCAATCAGTTCACCCTGCATGTCGCTGGTTGATTTCCTTCGCCAACGAGGCACCATCCGAAGCATCTCCGCAGGCAAAACCGGACAAATTATCGTGCGGCGGGAGAAATTTGTTTGCCGACGAAATTCGTTGACGGTAGCGGCAACAGGCCCGTGGCTGATGGCTGCGGTACCCTGAGATTCGCGGGGAGAACTCTACAGCTTGGAGCATATCGAATATGTCCAAATTGACACCGAAATATGAAGAACTGCAGTCGATCTACGACATTTCCAACGAATTCTATGAACTGTTTCTAGGCCCGACAATGGGTTATACGTGCGGCTATTTCGAGCGCGACGACATGACCGGTGACGAGGCCCAGATCGCGAAGTTCGATCTGGCACTGGGCAAGCTGGGCCTCGAACCGGGGATGACGCTGCTGGACATCGGCTGCGGCTGGGGCGCGTGCATGGCGCGGGCAATCGAGAAGTACGACGTCAATGTC
>NZ_JAVREM010000168.1:0-761 GCF_031845425.1 Streptomyces millisiae | reverse complement strand
ACGTATCCCTGCTGGCCTGCGGGGGCAAAACGGACGGGCTGGTCTCCATCGTGTCCGGCACGTCCTCGGCCATCGTCACCGAAGTGGACCAGCCGAGCACATCCAAAGAGGTGTGGGGCCCGTATCCCAATGCCTTGACGCACGACAAGTGGCTGGTCGAGGGCGGTCAGGTGACCAGCGGTTCGGTACTCAAATGGACCGGGGAGTCCATCATGGGTGTGCCTCGCGACGAGCTGCCGGGGTTGATCGACCAGGCCTCCGCCGTCGACCCGGCCGCCCACGGCCTGAGGGCCCTCGACTACTTCATGGGCAACCGCACGCCGCACCGCGAAGCCCGCCTACGCGGTGCGGTGATCGGGCTGACACTCGGCACCACAAAGGCCGAACTGTATCGGGCGATGGTCGAGGCAGTCGCCTGCGGCACCCGCAGTGTTATCGACTCGTTCGAACGATCCGGAGTACCGTGTGCGCGCCTGGTCTTCTCCGGCGGCATCGAGCGAAACTCGTTGTGGCAGCAGGTCACGATCGATGTGCTCGGCAGGCCCGCAGAATTGGTGATCGGTGAGAACCTCACGCTTCGGGCCTGTGCGGTGATCGCGGCGACCGCCGCCGGGATCGTCCCGAGCCTAGGTGCGGGTTCACAACTTTTCGCCCCGAAAGTTCGTCTTCTCGAGCCCGATCCGAAGCGAATAGCCGTGTATGAGCACACCTTTGGCGACTACCAGCGGTTGACCGCCGCACTGCGCCCGATCATGTGTGAC
>NZ_JAVREM010000167.1:0-766 GCF_031845425.1 Streptomyces millisiae | reverse complement strand
ACCGGGCGCGATCCGGCGGCCTTGCAGTACTGGCATGTGCTCGGGCTATGGAAGCTGGCGATCATCGCCGAGGGCGTCATGCGCCGGGCGATGGACGAGCCAGAGAACAAAGCGGTCGCGGGCACCCCCACTGTGACGCGGATCGACTCGATCGTCGCCAAGGCTCGCGAGATCGCCGATGCGGCCGGATTTTCCCGGTGAGTCGCCAGGGTCCCCCTGCGGGGGAGCACTACAACCAGTCCCGGCGTTTGAACATCACGTACAACAGGACGACCAGCACAACGATCAAAATGCTGCTGGCGATGAACCCCACTGCAGTATTGATGCCGGGGTACAGCACGTTCTGGCCGTAGAAACCCGTGATGGCGGTCGGCACCGCGATGATGGCGGCCCAGCCGCTGAGTTTCTTCATCACCGTGTTGAGCCGGGCGTCCTGCAGGGACAGGTTGGTCTCGAACACCGTGGTGACCATGTCGCGCAGGGATTCGGTCCACTCCGAAGCCCGCAGCACGTGGTCGTACAGGTCGGCGTAGAGCGGGTCCAGGTCGGGCGAGGTGGACGAGTCCATCCTGCGGTGCTGGATGGTGCTGACCACCTCGCGCATGGGCAGCACCACGCGGCGCAGTTCGACCAGGTCCTTGCGCAGCTGGAAGGTGCGCCGTTGCAGGCCGCGACGTGGACCGCCGTCGGCGAACAACTCGTCCTCGAGCCCTTCGATGGCATCGTCGAGCGCCTCGACGGCCTCGAAGTGCCCGTCGACCACGAC
>NZ_JAVREM010000166.1:0-771 GCF_031845425.1 Streptomyces millisiae | reverse complement strand
GAACGCGATTTCCCGAAGGCCGCGGTCGGTGGCCGTGATCTCGCACATGCTCTCGACGTACCACGCGAACCCCTGCCATGAATCTTCGTGCTGCAGCGCGGATTCAGCCAGCGCGGTGAGCTGTTCCATACCGTCCACGAAGATGGCCCCGATCAGCTCTTCCTTCGTGGCGAACCGCCGGTACACCGTGCCCACCCCGACATTGGCGTAGCGCGCCACGTCGTTCAGCGTCGCCTCAAGACCTTTCTCGGCAAACAGCTCCCTCGCAGCGTCGAGCACCCGCTGCCGGTTGCGCTCTGCGTCCTTGCGCAGCGCGGGTCTTGTTTCCTCGGTCATAACTCTCAGTCCAAGTGATCGGCGTCATAAGTGGATTGATCCTATCCACTTATTCGGCTAACTTTACCCCTCGAAGTGCGTAGGCCACCTAATAGCAGGGTTGTCGCGATCGCATCGAAATGTCGGGAGGCCCACCAGTGACACCTGTCATCGATATGCCCGCTGCGGGCCTCCCCTCGGGGCAACCGAAATGCTGAGGGCCATCCGCCGAATCTGGCTCCCGGTACTGATCGTCATCGCCATGGGGGCCGGCGTGCTGATCGTGATGAACGTCCGCAAGGTCTTCGGCGCACATCCGGTCATCATCACCGACACCACGTCGGACAACGCCGAGGACTTCAATCCCAAGTTCGTGAAGTACGAGATCTTCGGTAACGGCGGCACAGCCGTCATCAACTACATGGACCTCGAAGGCAAACCCCAGCGCACGGGAAC
>NZ_JAVREM010000165.1:0-803 GCF_031845425.1 Streptomyces millisiae | reverse complement strand
GGCCCGGAAGGTACCGGCGACGGAGTCGGTGGTCGTGGTGGCCAGGCCGCGCGGCTCGGCGTTGTGGTCGTAGGTGAACGTGACCGTCGAGGGCACGTTGTCGGTGACCTTGACGGGGCGGTCGAGCAGGTCGTACTCGGTGACCGTCCGTCCGCCGTCCGCGTCCGTGTACGCGATCTGCCGTCCGAGCCTGTCGAACGCCCGGGTGAGGGTGCCGCCGGTGGGCGACACGGTCCGCAGGGCACGGCCCGTCACCGGGTCGTACTCCGTGGTGGTCTCCGGGACGGCCGCGCCGCTGCCTCCGCTGACGGCCGTCCGCTCGGGGCGCCCGGCTCCGTCGTGGGTGGTGGTGGTCGTACGGGAGACGCCGTTCGCGGTCTCCACGGGGCTCGGCGAGGACCGTGGGGTGCTCGCGGACCTGGGCGCCGGTGGTGACGGTGGTGGCCTGGTCCTTGACCTTCGCCGTGCCGTCGGTCGGGCGGCCCGCGTCGTAGACGGTGGTCTTCCAGGACCGGGCGACGACGGAGGTGCCCGCCGGTACCAGGGTGGTGGAGCCGGACTTCAGGTCGGCGGTGAGGTCGACGCGCCGCAGCGGGCCGAACTCCTCCAGTTCCCGGGTGCCGTTGTCGTTGTAGACGCTCCGGGTCGCCAGCAGGTCGGCCCGCTCGGCAGGGGTGAGCCCGGCGATGCCCAGCTCGGCCTGGACGGCCCGGTCGGCGGCGCTCAGGCCGAGGGCCACCGCGCGGTTGGCGGCCGTCAGCTCACGCACGGTGGAGCCGAAGCGGTCGTACTCGGTGGTGCTG
>NZ_JAVREM010000164.1:0-806 GCF_031845425.1 Streptomyces millisiae | reverse complement strand
GAGGAGGACATGCGCTACCACCTTGCTTTCCCTCGGATATGGCTTGCGCTGCCTTCTACCCGCATCCCCCGGGCCCACGCGGAGCCGACCGACGGAAACCTTTATGCCGACGGAAAACCTTTATGAGGCGCATACTCGAAGGTAGTCGGCATTGTTTGGAGGGCTCCATGATTGTCCTCGGTGTCATTCTGCTGGTGATCGGCCTGGTGGCCGGAATTTCCGTCCTCTGGACCATCGGCATCATTCTCGTGGCCATCGGCCTGGTGCTCTGGGCCCTGGGGGCGACGGGCCGCGCGGTGGGCGGCAGGCGCCACTACTGGTAGCCCGCCGGGGAAGGAGCCCGCACACCCTCATGACCGCCGCCGCCGTTCCCGTACGGGGAGGGCGGCGACGCGTTGTCAGTGGCACCTCCTACGGTGTGAGCAGTGAGACCCGCCGGAACGGCCGCGGGTCCGCCCTGGGGAGGGGTCTGCCATGCCTGCCGCGTCCACCGTGTCGACGACGTATCTGGAGCTGTCACAGGAAGGCGCCGGAGCGCACAAGTTCTACGAGGTGACCGTCGACGACCTGGTGGTCACCGTGCGGTACGGGCGGATCGGCGCCGCCGGGCAGACCCAGACCTCGACGTTCCCCACGCTCGCCAAGGCACAGGCCGCAGCCGCGAAGAAGGTGGGGGAGAAGGTCCGCAAGGGGTACGCCCCGGCCGTCCCCGGACAGCGCGCGCCGCGAGCCGTGACCCGGCGCCAGGTGACGTCCGCCCCGTCCACCGCGCGCGCCGTCGCGCCCGTCCTGTGGCGGTTCCGTAC
>NZ_JAVREM010000163.1:0-866 GCF_031845425.1 Streptomyces millisiae | reverse complement strand
ACACCAAGAAGCGCCCGCCGGCCACCGAACTCAAGAAGCCGAGGCGCAATCAACTGACTGCCCTCGGGGTGACCGAGGTCGACTACAAGGACGTCCACCTGCTGCGCACCTTCATCAGTGAGCGGGGCAAGATCCGGTCCCGGCGCATCACCGGGCTCACCCCGCAGCAGCAGCGTCAAGTCGCCACGGCGATCAAGAACGCCAGGGAGATGGCGCTGCTGCCGGTGGTCGGCCCCGCTTGACCTAACATCGACGGCGATAGGGCGACTGCGGATCGTGGAAGCCGGTGAGAATCCGGCGCGGTCCCGCCACTGTATAGCCAGATACACACCGCAGTCGCCACCTCACGTACTGGGGCGGATCTCCCCGGAGAGGACGGGTACGCCCATGGCCGCTCGTTGGCTGATCGCCGGACTGACGTCGGCGTTACTGGTGTCGGGGTGCGCCTCGACCGCGGCACCCGGCGCCGCAGGCGACGCCCCACCGGGATTCCCGGTCACCGTGGACAATTGCGGCGTCAGCACCACCTATGACCGGCCGCCGGCCCGCGCCGTCGCGCTCAACCAACACGCGATCGAGACGCTGCTGGCGCTGGGCCTGGAGAACTCCATGGTCGGCACGTCCTATCTCGACGACCGGATCCTGCCCGAATACCAGGCCGCCTACGACACCGTTCCGGTGCTGGCTAAGGAGTACCCGTCCTACGAGTCGCTGCTGGCCGTCGAACCCGATTTCGTCTACGGCGGCTGGGACAGCGCGTTCGACGAGAAAGAGGGCCGCGGCAGGCAACGGCTGACCGACGCCGGTGTTCACACCTACCTCAACATCGAGGATTGCCGGTCCGAGCCCGTCGCGGTGTCCACCGT
>NZ_JAVREM010000162.1:0-867 GCF_031845425.1 Streptomyces millisiae | reverse complement strand
ATTCAGGCGTTCTTCCTGGACCTGCAGGCCATCAACGGCGGCGCATCGCGTCCGGAGGGCATCGCCAAGCAGGAGATCAAGAAGATCGGTGTGCTGGGCGCGGGCATGATGGGCGCCGGTATCGCCTACGTGTCGGCCAAGGCCGGCTACGACGTCGTGCTCAAGGACGTCACGCAGGAAGCCGCTGACAAGGGCAAGGCGTACTCGGAGGGCCTGGAGGCCAAGGCACTCAAGCGTGGCAAGACCACCGAGGAGAAGTCCGCGGCGCTGCTCGCCAAGATCACCCCGACCGCCGATCCGCAGGATCTCAAGGGCGTCGACTTCGTGATCGAGGCCGTGTTCGAGAACCAGGAACTCAAGCACAAGGTGTTCCAGGAGATCGAGGACATCGTCGAGCCCAACGCGCTGCTCGGCTCGAACACCTCCACGCTGCCGATCACCGGTCTGGCGACCGGCGTGAAGCGCCAGGAGGACTTCATCGGTATCCACTTCTTCTCGCCGGTCGACAAGATGCCGCTGGTGGAGATCATCAAGGGCGAGAAGACCTCTGACGAGGCCCTGGCCCGGGTGTTCGACTACACGCTGGCCA
This sequence comes from Streptomyces millisiae, assembly GCF_031845425.1. Classification (NCBI taxonomy): domain Bacteria; kingdom Bacillati; phylum Actinomycetota; class Actinomycetes; order Kitasatosporales; family Streptomycetaceae; genus Streptomyces; species Streptomyces millisiae. The sequence goes on along the minus strand of NZ_JAVREM010000162.1, from coordinate 278 downwards.
TCCGCAAGACCCCGATCGTGGTCAACGACAGCCGCGGCTTCTTCACCTCGCGTGTGATCGGCACCTTCGTCAACGAGGCGCTGGCCATGCTGGGCGAGGGTGTCGAGCCCGCGTCGATCGAGCAGGCGGGTTCGCAGGCCGGTTACCCGGCTGCGCCGCTGCAGCTGTCGGATGAGCTCAACCTGGAGCTCATGCACAAGATCGCCACGGCATCCCGTAAGGGCGTCGAAGACGAGGGCGGCACCTACGTGCCGCACCCGGCCGAGGCCGTCGTGGAG
>NZ_JAVREM010000161.1:0-874 GCF_031845425.1 Streptomyces millisiae | reverse complement strand
CGGCCGGGCCACCCTCGGCATCGGCGCCGCCTGGTACGAACGCGAGCACCTGGGGCTCGGCGTGCCGTTCCCGCCGGTCGCCGAGCGGTTCGAGCGACTCGAGGAGACGTTGCGGATCTGCCTGCGGATGTGGGAGCCGGAGGAGAACGGCCCCTTCGAGGGCCGGCACTACCGGCTGGCCGAACCCCGCGACGTCCCCGGGCCGGTCAGTGCCCCGCACCCGGAGATCATGATCGGCGGCAGCGGCGAGAAGAAGACGCTGCGGCTGGTGGCCCAGTACGCCGACGCCTGCAACCTGCTCACCTCCACCCCGCGGGAGACCGCGCACAAGCTGGACGTGCTGCGCCGCCACTGCGACGACCTCGGCCGGGACTACGACCGGATCCGCAAGACCGTCATCTATCAGGGGGCGGCGCTCGACACCGGCGATCTCGACGCCTTCGCCCGGGAGATGGCCGACCACGCCGGACTCGGCATCGACACCGTCATCGCGGCCACCGCCGAGCCCCGGCCGGCCCGCTGGATCGAGGAGCGGGTGGCACCGGCGGTACGGCGCCTGGCCGAACTCGGCTGACGGGCCCCGCCACCCAGGGCGGTCAGGCGAGGTTCTGGGAGGCGGGCACGTGGTGGTTGGCGGCCCAGGAGGCGAGGATCCGCAGGCGGTCGTGGGTGGGGGAGCCGGGGGGCGCGGTCCAGACGGTCAGGTGTTGGTCGGGGTCGGTGTTGGCGGTGAGGGTGTCCCAGTCGAGGACGAGTTCTCCGACGACGGGGTGGTCGAGGGTCTTGGTGCCGATGGTGCGGGCTGCGACCTGGTGTTCTCCCCACCACTGGGCGAACTGCTTGTCGCGCAGCGAGAGCTCGCCGACGAGCGCGA
>NZ_JAVREM010000160.1:0-921 GCF_031845425.1 Streptomyces millisiae | reverse complement strand
TCCTGATACTGGTCATGAACGGCCTTGCGGTCCTGCGCCGCGACGTCAGAGATCCGCGACGAGATGCCGCGGGCCCGTTCTTTGAGTTCGGCGACCGCTTGAAGCGGTTTGGGGTCAGCGCGCAGCGTCAACCGCGTCCCGCGGTTGAAGTCGACTGCACCCAAACCGATATTGACGCGGGCGATCTGGTCTTCGATGCGGTGCGCCTCCTCCTCGGCGATCTGGTAGAGCCGTAGCACCGCGGTGGGAGCCTGCTCGGTGATCAGGCGCAGCATCCGTTCGTGTGCGCTGGGCAGGTCCCGACTGTCGATCCGCCGGCACAACTCGACGTAGTCGTGCACCCTCTCGTCGAAGTTGTCACCGTTGTTCGGTATGGCCTCGGGAAAGTCCCGGTCGAAGGTGGTCAGGATTCTGCTCAGATCCCTGCGCGAGCGCGCGACGCTTTCCCGCAGCAGCGCCTGCTCTTTTTCGATCTGCCGCCACAGTTCGTGGCGGTAAGGCTCTGGTGTCAGCACATCAAGGGTCAGCGGAACCTGCTGCACGTACGATTCGATGCAAGCACGCGAATGCGCGCCCAGCTCAGCGGGTTTGACATGTTCGAGCACGCGCAACAATGCGGTGCGGCGCTCGTCATGAGCTTCGATTCGGTTGTCCAGAACACCGATGCAACCGTTGCGTGCATTGACCTGCTTGCGGTATTCCTCTGACTGGTCCTGTAGTGCTTGCAGGTCCGGATTCTGCTGCATCAGCGTGGTGAGTTGCACTTCGAGCCGTTGGACTTCCGCGTCGGCGGCATCGGTGTCGATCAGGCTCCAATGCTGGAAGTCGTCGTAGAGCGTGCTCCAGCGGCGCGCCTCGGCGTTCAGTCGCTCGCGGTCGGTGTCCATCGTGGTCATCGCATCGGTGGCATCATCCAGGTCC
>NZ_JAVREM010000159.1:0-975 GCF_031845425.1 Streptomyces millisiae | reverse complement strand
AGAAATCCCAGCCTCCGCCGGATCGCGCGCCGGGGACCTGCCTGCCGCGGGTCCAGCCCGAAGACGCGGAGGTCGCCCGTTTCCGGCAGCCGGGCGGTGGCCAATGCGCGCAGCAGAGTCGTCTTGCCTGCGCCGTTGGGGCCGAGGAGGCCGGTGACACCAGAGGTGAGCGACAGCGTGAGATCGTCAACAGCCACAGTGCGCCGGTACTTCACGCTCAGATGTTTTACGGAAACGGTGCCGGTATCGAGAGTCATGAGGTAAGGGCCTTCCTTTCGGTGTCGAATGTGGACCGGGCCATGACCAGGCTGAACAGCAGCCCGGCGCACACCACGGCCAGAACAAGCTGTCCCTGAGCGGAAGTGAGCCATGACCCGCTCTGCGTCACGGCCGCCGGGACGATCCAGACCCCGCCGGCCACAGCGCATACGGTGGCGGGGTTCATGTGGCGTGAGAGCAAGAGGCTCAGGGCGGTCAAGGCGCCTGAAGGCACCATCCATGCCAGGGCTTCCAGGCCGAAGTCGGGCAAGGTGAGGGCGGCTGCCGTCGACGTCACCACGCACGTACCGAGAACGACAGCGGTACGCAGCAGCGCGACCCGGAACATGCTGAGCGGGGCCACCAAGGCCATCTCGCCCGCAGGCTCCCATCGGGCGTCGAAGCACAGGGCGACACTCACCACAGGAAGAAGGGGAGCCAACAGTACGAACACGGCCGGTGCCCCGTCCGGCGCGAGCAGCCGTGACGTCAGCGCAGCCAGCAGCATCAATAGCGCAGACGCTCCCAGCCACGACACCCGGAGCGCTGGCACCGAGGCCACCAGTCGTGCAACGTGATCCGGCACACCCAGCCGCATCAGCCAACGTTCCCCCGGTGAGGACACCACAGCGTCCACCGCATCGGACAGCTCAGCCCATACGGAGTCCACCACCAGGGCCAGGCTCTCCTGGTGCGACAGCCAGTCCCGGCATCGGG
>NZ_JAVREM010000158.1:0-979 GCF_031845425.1 Streptomyces millisiae | reverse complement strand
CTAGATGAGTAAGTCCTAATGGTTAGTGGTCGTAGGCGGTCAGCGATCGTGTGATGGGCTGGCCGGTGGTGCGGTTATGCCAGATGGCGCAGGTCAGGGCGAGGATGCGTTGGCCGATTCGGGCGAGGATCCCTGCTGGGGTGCGGGCTCCGTGCTGTTCGAGGGTGAGCTGGCCTTTGAGGGTGTCGTTGACTGCTTCGATCAGCTGGCGGACGGATTTGAGGAGGTGCTGGCCGGGCCGTGGCTTGTGGTTGCGGTAGGAGGGCCGCAGCAGGCGCAGGCCGATGCTGTCCAGGAAGCGGTCCAGAGCGCCGGAGACGTAGCCCTTGTCCGCGATGATCAGTTGGCCGTGGTGGCTGGTCACAAGCTCGGTCTCCTCCAGTATCCCGGCCAGGACTTCGCGTTCGTCTGTCGTGGGATGGGCCAGTGCCCAGGCCATGGGCAATCCCGCGGGGGTGCACAGCAGGTGCAGGCGCATGCCCCAGAAGTACCGGGAGTGGGAGGCGCAGTAGCCGTATCCGGCCCAGCCCGCCAGATGGGAGCGTTTGACGGTCTCCCGCGAGCGGGCGCACTCCACGGGAGTGGAGTCCACCAGCCAGACGTCGTCGTGCCACAGGTCGGTGTCGCGTGCCAGTAGCCGGATGGTCTGGCGGATCAGGTCAGCGGCTTTGCGCAGGCGCTTGTTGTAGCCGGACTGGCCCGGGATCTGTGGGAACGCGCCGGGTAGCCGCGTCGAGACCACCCGCAGCCAGCGGGCCTCGGAGGAGACACCGAGCAGAGCCTGGGCCACAGCCAGCGTCAGCAACTCGGCGTCCGTGAGCCGAGGCGGGCGTCCCAGCCGCTTCGGCAGCATCAGATCGTCATCGATCTTCACGTACAGTGCCGTGATGAGGGTGTTCAGGTCGGTCGACACAACCGGATCTTGAACACCCTCACCTCGTTCATGCACCCCACCAGCCGTTAGGACTTACTCATCTAG
>NZ_JAVREM010000157.1:0-1056 GCF_031845425.1 Streptomyces millisiae | reverse complement strand
TGTATTGACTCGCGGCGTTGTTAACGCGGGTGATCGGGGGTTGGCCTTCGAGTGCGGTGTGGCAGCGATGGTAGTTGTAGGTGTGGAGGTAGTCGTTGAGGGCGGCGGTTCGTTCGCTGTTGCTGCCATAGGGGCGAATGTAGGCCCATTCATCCAGTAGGGTCCGGTTCAGGCGTTCGACTTTGCCGTTGGTCTGGGGTCGGTAGGCGCGGGTGAGTTTGCCGGTGGCGCCGAGGTCGGCCAAGGCCTGCTTCCACGGGGTGCTTTTGCGGTAGGACCAGGCGTTGTCGGTCAGGACACGTTCGATGCGGTCGATGCCCACGCCTGCGAACCAGGCGGCGGCTCGTCGCAGGAAGGCGGCGCAGGTGGCGGCCTTCTCATCCGGCAGGACCTCGCTGTAGGCCAGTCTGGAGTGGTCGTCGACGGCGGAGTGGACGTAGTCGAAGCCGACACCGGTCTTCGCCGCGCGTCCCGCTTGCCGGCCCAGGACCCTGTGGCCGCCGCCGTCGGGTATCCGGCCGAGCTTCTTGACGTCCACATGGACCAGTTCACCGGGCCGCTCACGCTCGTAGCGGCGGATCACGGCGCCGGTGGGCCGGTCCAGGAAGGCCAGGCGGTTGAGGCCGTGGCGGACCAGGATCCGGTGCACGGTCGAGGCAGGCAGGCCCAGGATCGGACCGATCCTGGCTGGGCCGAGCTTGCGGGTCCTGCGCAGCTCACACACCCGCGTCTCCACAGCGTCCGGTGTGCGGTGCGGGGTGGTCCACGGGCGGCTGGGACGGTCGGCCAGGCCGGTCTCGCCCTCTGCAACGAACCTGCGCACCCACTTGTGCGCGGTCGTCCGGGAGACACCCATCTCAGCGGCGACATGGGCGACAGGGCGACCCGAACGAACCCGCTCGACCAGCAGCCGCCTGCCATGAACCGTCAGCCGGGCATTACGGTGGGACACGAAGACCTCCATGCGGTGCAGTCCTAGACAGCTCCACCACATCGGAGGTCTTCGCCATGATCAAGCCCCAACGAGTGTCAACAACGCTCGTGATCAATACACCT
>NZ_JAVREM010000156.1:0-1070 GCF_031845425.1 Streptomyces millisiae | reverse complement strand
TGTTCTGTCTCGGGAGGTTGTGGACGGTGATGGAGGTCTCGGCTGTGGGTTCTTGAATGGGTGAGGGCCTTCCGGGTTCGGTGTGGATTGCGACGTCTCCACCGACCTTGAGAAGGCCCTCATGCACCACCGTAATGCCCCGCTGACCGAGACCGGGCGCCTGCGTCTGGCCCGCTGCGTCGTGGAGGACGGCTGGCCCCTTCGTCGGGCCGCTGAACGCTTCCAGGTCTCCCCGACCACGGCCCAACGCTGGGCCGACCGCTACCGCCGCTTCGGTGAGGCCGGGATGGCCGACCGATCCTCCCGTCCCCACGCGAGCCCCGGACGGACTCCGACCCGCACCGAACGACGGATCATCAAGGTCCGCCTCGCACGTCGGTGGGGCCCGGCCCGCATCGCGCACCTGCTCCATCTGGTGCCTTCGACCGTGCACCGTGTGCTGACCCGCTACCGGCTGGCCCGCCTGGCCCATCTCGACCGTGCCACCGGCCGCGTCATACGCCGCTACGAACGCGAGACACCCGGCGAACTCGTGCACGTGGACATCAAGAAGCTCGGGAACATCCCCGACGGCGGCGGCCACAAGGTCCTCGGCCGGGCCGCCGGACGAAAGACCCGCTCCGCCGCCGGCTACAGCTACCTCCACACCGCCGTCGACGACCACTCCCGCCTCGCCTACAGCGAAATCCTGGCGGACGAACGCAAAGAGACCGCTGTCGGCTTCTGGGCCCGAGCCCAGGCGTTCTTCACCAGCGTCGGGATCACCGTTGAACGCGTCCTGACCGACAACGGCTCCTGCTACAAGTCTCACCTGTGGCGCGACACCCTCGCCACGGCCGGGATCACCCACAAGCGCACCCGGCCCTACCGGCCCCAGACCAACGGCAAAGTCGAACGCTTCAACCGCACCCTGCTCGACGAATGGGCCTACGCCCGCCCCTACCGATCAGAGCAAGAACGACGCGACGCCTTCCCCAACTGGCTCCACACCTACAATCACCACCGCGGACACACCGCACTCAAAGGCCAACCACCCGCCAGCCGCGTCCCCAACCTCACAGGGCAATACA
>NZ_JAVREM010000155.1:0-1169 GCF_031845425.1 Streptomyces millisiae | reverse complement strand
ACTGAGGTTGAACTCGCGATAGCGGCTGGTCGTGACGGCTCGTGATCCCTGCGGTATGCCGTGTTCATGAGGTATGCGCAGGGAGGCGGGCTGACGCCGAAGGGGCAACAGGCCCGGGAACGGGTGCGGTTGGAGGCCGGCGCGCGGTTCGGGCGGGGTGAGAAGACTGCTGAGATCGCGGCCGAGTTACGGGTGGGTAAGCGGCAGGTCGAGAAGTGGCGCCGGTCCTGGCGCGAGGGTGGCCTGGACGCCCTGCGGTCCAAGGGGCCGATGTCGGTGGAGCGGCTCTCACCCCGGCAGTGGGAGCGTTTGGAGCGGGAGCTGGCACGGGGACCGCTGGCGCACGGCTGGGACGAGGGCCAGGGCTGGACGCTGGTGCGGATCAAGACGCTGATCGGGCGGATGTTCCACGTCGGCTACACCGTGCAGGGCGTGTGGAAACTGCTCCGGCGGCACGGATGGTCCGCGCAGGTGCCCGCTCACCGGGCGATCGAGCGGAACGACGAGGCCGTCGAGGTGTGGAAGGACGAGGTGTGGCCGCGGGTAAAAGCACCGCGGCGGACCTGGACGCCTACATCTGCTTCGAGGACGAAGCGGGCCAGGGGCTGAGGCCGCCGAAGGGACGTACCTGGGCACCGCGCGGCCAGACCCCGGTGATGCGGGTGCGCGGCAGCAACCGGGGCCGGGTCTCCGTGGCCGGCGTCGTGTGCTTCAAGCCCGGTGCGCGGACGCACTTGTTCTACCGGCTGCACGTGTGGCGCGGGCGCAAGGGCGAGCGCAAGAGCTTCGCCTGGCGGGACTACCGCGACCTGATCGTGCTCGCGCACCACCAGCTCGGCGCCCCGATCGTGTGGGTGTGGGACAACCTGAATGTGCACCTGACCGGAGAGCTTGCGGACTTCATCGCGGAGAACAAGGAGTGGCTCAGGGTGTTCCAGCTGCCCTCCTACGCTCCCGACCTCAACCCGACCGAGGGGGTGTGGTCGCTGCTGAAACGGTCGCTGGAGAACTTCGCCGCCGCCAATCTCGATCACCTCGTCCGCGTCATGAAGCGCAAGCTGAAGAAGATCCAGTACCGCCCGCACCTGCTCGACGGCTGCCTCGTCGAGACCGGCCTGATCATCGAGCCGCCTTGACCACCCCACCCGCTATCGCGAGTTCAACCTCAG
>NZ_JAVREM010000154.1:0-1270 GCF_031845425.1 Streptomyces millisiae | reverse complement strand
TTAGTCAATCGGCGCACACGTTTCTCACGTGTGTAACGCTACTCATGCCTGCATTCTCACTCGCATGCCGTCCACAACACGTTTCCACGGCTGCTTCACCCAACACACGACGCTCCCCTACCCACCAGCTAGGCTGGTGACACGACTTCGGCGGTGTACTTGAGCCCCGCTACATTGTCGGCGCAGAATCACTCGACCAGTGAGCTATTACGCACTCTTTCAAGGGTGGCTGCTTCTAAGCCAACCTCCTGGCTGTCTCTGCGACTCCACATCCTTTCCCACTTAGCACACGCTTAGGGGCCTTAGTCGATGCTCTGGGCTGTTTCCCTCTCGACCATGGAGCTTATCCCCCACAGTCTCACTGCCGTTCTCTCACTTGCCGGCATTCGGAGTTTGGCTAAGGTCAGTAACCCGGTAAGGCCCATCACCTATCCAGTGCTCTACCTCCGACAAGAAACAAACGACGCTGCACCTAAATGCATTTCGGGGAGAACCAGCTATCACGGAGTTTGATTGGCCTTTCACCCCTAACCACAGGTCATCCCCCAGATTTTCAACTCTGGTGGGTTCGGGCCTCCACGCAGTCTTACCCACGCTTCACCCTGCCCATGGCTAGATCACTCCGTTTCGGGTCTAGGGCATGCTACTCAAACGCCCTCTTCGGACTCGCTTTCGCTACGGCTCCCCACCAACAGGTTAACCTCGCAACACACCGCAAACTCGCAGGCTCATTCTTCAAAAGGCACGCAGTCACGACGATGAGTGCAAGCACTCACCGCGACGCTCCCACGGCTTGTAGGCACACGGTTTCAGGTACTCTTTCACTCCGCTCCCGCGGTACTTTTCACCATTCCCTCACGGTACTATCCACTATCGGTCACCAGGGAATATTTAGGCTTAACGGGTGGTCCCGCCAGATTCACACAAGGTTTCTCGGGCCCTATGCTACTTGGGTGGCTCCATATCGAGTCGCAGACATTTCAGCTACGGGGGTCTTACCCTCTACGCCGGGCCTTTCGCATGCCCTTCGCCTACACCCACGATTTTTTACTCGACGACCGTCCGGCAGAACGATCACAGAAACTCCCACAACCCCGCCTGCGCAACCCCTGCCGGGTATCACACACAAACGGTTTAGCCTCTTCCGGTTTCGCTCGCCACTACTCCCGGAATCACTCTTGTTTTCTCTTCCTGCGGGTACTGAGATGTTTCACTTCCCCGCGTTCCCTCCACACCGCCTATACATTCAGCGGTAGGTGACAGCCCATAA
>NZ_JAVREM010000153.1:0-1297 GCF_031845425.1 Streptomyces millisiae | reverse complement strand
TGGAGTTGCCCCGGTCTGACAGACACCGATGGGCTTGCGTTCTATGCGGCTGCGTGGAGCACGCTATGTGGTGCCTTCGTGGTGTGACGGTGTTCGTACTCGGCTGGGCTGAGCTGGCCGTTGGCCGAGTGACGGCGGTGGGGGTTGTAGAAGCCTTCGATGTAGGCGAAGAGTGCCTGTTCGGCGTGGTGTCGGGTGGGGAAAGCGGTTCGGTCGATGAGTTCGGTCTCCAAGGAGGCGAAGAAGCTCTCGGTGACGGCGTTGTCGAAGCACGAGCCGGTGCGGCCGGTGGAAGGCCGGATCCCCGCCTCATCGCATCGCTGACCGAACGTCAGGCTGGTGTATTGGGAGCCCTTGTCGCTGTGATGCACGAGGCCGGGGCGGGGTCTGCGGGCCGTGACCGCCATGGCGAGGGCATCGGTGACCAGTTCGGTTCGCATGTGGTCGGCCATCGCCCAGCCGACGATGCGGCGGGAGAACAGGTCCATGACGACGGCGAGGTAGACCCAGCCCTCGTCGGTGGGGACGTAGGTGATGTCGGCGGTCCAGCGCAGGTTCGGCGCGCTCGCGGTGAAGTCGCGGCCGATCAGGTCGGGGGCGGCCGTGGCCTGCCGGTCCTGGCGAGTGAGCGAGGCCCGGCCGGTGCGGCGGTGCACGCCCATCAGCCCGGCCTCGCGCATCAGACGGGCGACGCGCTTGCGCCCGACGGACAGACTGTCGATCTCGCGCAGGTCCGCGTGGATGCGCGGGGCTCCGTAGGTGCCGTGGGACCGCTCGTGGTGCCCGCGGATCTTCTCCGTGAGTTCGGCGTCCTCGCGCTGCCGGCGGGACGGGCCGCGGTCCTTCCAGGCGTAGTAGCCCTGCCGTGACACACCCAGCAGCCGGGCCATGAGGGAGACGTCGTGGTGTGCTCTGTTCTCGTCGATCAGCCGGTAGCACATCACCGGCTGGTCTCCCGGACGAAGAAAACCGTGGCCTTGCGGAGGATCTCCTTCTCCTCGCGCAACTGTCTGACCTCGCGGCGCAGTTGAGCGAGTTCCTCCTTCTCGTCGCTGGTCAGCCCCGGGCGTTCCCCGGCATCCACCTGGTCCTGGTTTACCCAGGTGCGGATGGTCTGGGCAGATGGCTCGAACTCCTTCGCCAACTCCTCCGGCGACCGGCCGGCCCGGACCAGCTCGACTATCTGGCGACGGAACTCCGGCGGGTAAGCCGGACGCGTCCTTGGCACGATGAACTCCTCCTTGCGGGACCCAGTGTCCCAAAGCGAAAGGTTGTCCATCAAACCGGGGCAACTTCA
>NZ_JAVREM010000152.1:0-1439 GCF_031845425.1 Streptomyces millisiae | reverse complement strand
CAATGCCGGTGACTTAGGTAGTTGTGTCTCGTTGTCTTCGGTGTGGCGAGGGTGGGGCAGGTCGGGGTGCCTGCGGGTGAGCGGTTGTCGGACCGGATCGCGATCGGGGTGCTGACGCAGGCGTTTCCGCCTCATCTGGTTGATGAGGTGATCGCCGAGACCGGTCGGACTGAGCAGCGCAGTCGCCTGTTGCCGGCGCGGGTGGTGGTGTATTTCATCCTCGCGATGTGCCTGTTCTTCGGGCAGGGATACGAAGAGGTCGCCCGGTTGCTGGGCGACGGGCTCGGAGACGGGCGGCGGTCGTGGCGTGTGCCGACGACCGCGGCGATCGGGCGGGCACGTCGGCGGCTGGGTGCTGAGCCGCTGAGGGCGCTGTTCGCTCGGGTGTGCCGGCCGGTGGCGGTGCCGGAGACCGCGGGCGCCTGGTACAGGCGATGGCATCTGGTCGCGGTGGACGGCACGACCTTGGACCTGGCGGACACCGCCGCCAACGACGGCTTCTTCGGCCGTCCGGGTTCAGGGCGCGGGGTGGGCGCGTTTCCGCAGGCCAGGGTGGTGGCATTGGCCGAATGCGGCACGCACGCCGTGTTCGGTGCGGCCGTCGGACCGCTGTCGGTGAGTGAGCCGGTGCTGTCACAGCAGTTGTTCACCCGCCTGCGGGCGGGGATGCTGCTGCTGGCCGACCGGGGCTTTTACGGATTCGAGTTGTGGCAGGTCGCCCGGGACAGCGGAGCGGACCTGCTGTGGCGAGTGCGCAAGAGCGCGGCGCTGCCCGTCATGCAGGTCCTCGGCGACGGCTCTTACCTCAGCACGGTCCATGCCGGGAAAGACCGCAAGAGTCGCCGCAACCCGGTGGTGGTCCGGGTGATCGAGTACACCCTTGCCCGCACCGGCGACGCCACCGTCTACCGCCTGCTGACCACCTTGCTCGACCCTGAGGAAGCACCGGGGCAGGAACTGGCCGCGCTCTACGCCCAGCGGTGGGAGATCGAGACCACGCTGGACGAGATCAAGACCCACCAGCGCGGCCCGAAACTCATCCTGCGCTCGAAATACCCTTGGGGCGTGGAACAGGAGATCTACGGCTTCCTCCTGGTGCACCACGCCATCCGGCAACTGATGCACCAGACCGCCCTGCGCGAGGGCCTGGACCCTGACCGCCTTTCCTTCACCCGGTCCCTGCGGATCGTGCGCCGCCAGGTCCCAGCCCAGGCGGCGTTTTCCCCCCGGCCGACTCACCCGAGCGCTGGCCCACACTCTGGCTGAGATCGCCGAACGCCTGCTGCCCGCACGCCGCCACCGGACCTGCCCCCGAGTGATCAAACGCAAGATGTCCAACTGGCCGCTCAAACGGGCCGAGCATCGCAACCAGACACCACCCCCACCGGACACCATCACCATCACCCAGCGAGACACAACTACCTAAGTCACCGGCATTG
>NZ_JAVREM010000151.1:0-1846 GCF_031845425.1 Streptomyces millisiae | reverse complement strand
TTCACAGTGGACGCGAGCATCTATGGACAAGCCCTCGGCCTATTAGTACCGGTCAACTCCACCTCTCACAAGGCTTCCATCTCCGGCCTATCAACCCCGTCGTCTACAGGGAGCCTTACCCCATCAAGTGGGTGGGAGTCCTCATCTCGAAGCAAGCTTCCCGCTTAGATGCTTTCAGCGGTTATCCCTCCCGAACGTAGCCAACCAGCCATGCCCTTGGCAGAACAACTGGCACACCAGAGGTTCGTCCGTCCCGGTCCTCTCGTACTAGGGACAGCCCTTCTCAAGACTCCAACGCGCACAGCGGATAGGGACCGAACTGTCTCACGACGTTCTAAACCCAGCTCGCGTACCGCTTTAATGGGCGAACAGCCCAACCCTTGGGACCAACTCCAGCCCCAGGATGCGACGAGCCGACATCGAGGTGCCAAACCATCCCGTCGATACGGACTCTTGGGGAAGATCAGCCTGTTATCCCCGGGGTACCTTTTATCCGATGAGCGACGGCGCTCCCACAAGCCACCGCCGGATCACTAGTCCCTGCTTTCGCACCTGCTCGACCCGCCAGTCTCACAGTCAAGCTCCCTTGTGCACTTACACTCACCACCTGATAACCAACCAGGCTGAGGGAACCTTTGGGCGCCTCCGTTACCCTTTAGGAGGCAACCGCCCCAGTTAAACTACCCACCAGACACTGTCCCCGATCCGGATCACGGACCCAGGTTAGACATCCAGCACGATCAGAGTGGTATTTCAACAACGACTCCACCCACACTGGCGTGAGGGCTTCACAGTCTCCCACCTATCCTACACAAACCGAACCGAACACCAATATCAAGCTATAGTAAAGGTCCCGGGGTCTTTCCGTCCTGCTGCGCGAAACGAGCATCTTTACTCGTAATGCAATTTCACCGGGCCTATGGTTGAGACAGCCGAGAAGTCGTTACGCCATTCGTGCAGGTCGGAACTTACCCGACAAGGAATTTCGCTACCTTAGGATGGTTATAGTTACCACCGCCGTTTACTGGCGCTTAAGTTCCCAGCTTCGCCCCCAAAAGAGCTAACCGGTCCCCTTAACGTTCCAGCACCGGGCAGGCGTCAGTCCGTATACATCGCCTTACAGCTTCGCACGGACCTGTGTTTTTAGTAAACAGTCGCTTCTCGCTGGTCTCTGCGGCCACCCCCAGCTCCGACAGTAAATGCCATCACCAGAAGCGGCCCCCCTTCTCCCGAAGTTACGGGGGCAATTTGCCGAGTTCCTTAACCATAGTTCACCCGAACGCCTCGGTATACTCTACCTGACCACCAGAGTCGGTTTAGGGTACGGGCCACCATGAAACATCGCTAGAGGCTTTTCTCGACAGCATAGGATCATCCACTTCACCACAATCGGCTCGGCATCAGGTCTCACCCACAATGAAGGACGGATTTACCTACCCTTCGGGCCACACCCTTACCCCGGGATAACCACCACCCGGGCTGGACTACCTTCCTGCGTCACCCCATCACTCACCTACTACCCCCTCGGGTCACCGGCTCCACCACTCCCACCTCGTCCGAAGACTCAGCAGGCGGCTTCACGGGCTTAGCATCAGAAGATTCAGCGTTGGCGCTTCACGGCGGGTACCGGAATATCAACCGGTTGTCCATCGACTACGCCTGTCGGCCTCGCCTTAGGTCCCGACTTACCCTGGGCAGATCAGCTTGACCCAGGAACCCTTAGTCAATCGGCGCACACGTTTCTCACGTGTGTAACGCTACTCATGCCTGCATTCTCACTCGCATGCCGTCCACAACACGTTTCCACGGCTGCTTCACCCAACACACGACGCTCCCCTACCCACCA
>NZ_JAVREM010000150.1:0-1932 GCF_031845425.1 Streptomyces millisiae | reverse complement strand
CTAACCGTCAACCATCACCTGGAACCGTCAAGCATCGAGCGAGACACCGTCAAGCATGTCCCAGGACCGAACTGTCAAGCATCTCTCCGGACCTCACAAGCGGGGACGACTCAATGGCCGTTGACACCCCTCAGAGCCGGACTCCAGGACCAACCGCATTGACACAGGCGCCGGACCCGCGGTCTCTACCGGTTGACGCGAGGGTCGCAAGATCCCCCGCCCCGGATCGCTGCTGCATCCTGGGGCAGGCCGTCCGCTGCTCCGTCGACCAACGCTGCGAGTACAGTAGGTTACCATGTAGTCGCAGAGGGGAGCGGGGTGATGGAGAAGGCGAAGGTGTGCCAACTGTATGGTGGTCCAGATCACGACAGGACACCCCCGCCCGCAGTCGCGCGCGTGCTACTGACTTGGCCTGGGCTGCAACAGGAGCGCGACTTCTGTCGCGTCTGCTATCTAGCCTCCGTCGAGCAGTTCCGTGAGGCAGGCGGCGGCGTAACAGTCGTTCGGACATACATCGCAGGATGAGCCCGACCGCTGGAGCCACGATCCTGCCGTCCGGCGGCATGAACTCCACCTTGCCGAGCGGATCGACCGCGTCGGCGTCGAGCGCCGAGGCCGCCTCCACACCGACCTCGCCCGCGCCTGGTGGCAGGCCGGCAAGCCCGACCAGACCGCCCACCACCTCCTTGCCGCCTGGCACCACGCCCCCACCGAAGTCCGCGACCGCCCCACGATCCGCGCCATCGCCACCGCCCTCAGCCGCCACCACCCCCACGCCCCTGGTGTCCACCACCTCACCCAGGCCCTGGCCAACACCCCTCACTGAGACACCACACACCGCACAAACACGCGAACCGGACACCCATGTCAGGCATCGCAGACGACCCGGAAGCGATAGCAACACCCATCACGGAGCTACTGCGCCGCCGCGACGAAGCTGCCGGCATCCACCGCAGTGGCGATCAGTGATGCCTCACCAGCTGGGCGGGCTTGGGACGGGTTCGATGATGACCGGTTACGCCGGCCATGAGGGCCGTGAACTCAGCGAAGAGCGTCACGCAGGGCCTCCTCCATGACAGGTAGCTGGTCCAGCAGCTTCAGAGCTGCCTCGTGCCGCACCCGCCCGTAGGCCTCAAGTGCGGCGTCGACGATGTGGGGTCGTTCTACTGGTACCGACAGCGGAAAGGCCGAGCAGAGCATGGCTGCACAGCCGACACGAAGCGAGGACATGAGGTCGTCTGCGGACGCCTTCGGGTTGGCGTCCCGGTAGGCCAGGGCGAGATCGGTGTATCCGGTGAGCCAGCTCTCCGCACTGTTGTCCAGCACGCTCTTGGGGTCGCAGCCAAGACGCGCGATCTCCCAGGCGAGGTACCCGGGTGTGGGCGGTCGGAAGTCCACGATCGCGGCTACCTCGTTGTTTCGGAACAGAAGGTTGGGGCCGGCCATGTCGCCGTGCAGGACCTGGACGGTCAGCTGTGGAAGCGAAGCGAGGGTGCGCTCGACGTCCCCCAGGATGGCTTGTCGCTCACGCGCCGCCTGCAGCGCCCACGTCTCGAATTCCCCGAGCCTGCGTTTCTGCTGGTACGCATGAATCAGGCGCTCGAAGCGGTCCCGAGCGGTGACCACGTCGCACACTGCGGCGCCAGGTTCCAGGGTGGGTGCGGCGGCGGGGTGGGTGGCGAGTCGGGTGTGGAGGCGGCCCATCGCCGTGCCGACGGCTGCCCACCGTGCACCCGTCAGGCCACCTTCGGCGGTCGCGGTGTGGGGCACGTACGACCATAGGGACATTGGCAGGCGGCCGTGGGTTGAAGTTGCCCCGGTTTGATGGACAACCTTTCGCTTTGGGACACTGGGTCCCGCAAGGAGGAGTTCATCGTGCCAAGGACGCGTCCGGCTTACCCGCCGGAGTTCCGTCGCCAGATAGTCGAGCTG
>NZ_JAVREM010000149.1:0-2033 GCF_031845425.1 Streptomyces millisiae | reverse complement strand
TGACTGTGCAGTCCCAGCTCATGCTTGACGCGGGTGTGGCGGGTCTTCTTTGACGGTCGTTGGAGATCTTTGACGGTCCGCTCACATTCTTGACTGGTCTCCGTCATTGTTAGGGCATGGGTGAGACGCAGGAGTCTGCAGCGGCAGCTGATGACAACTGGATGGTGGAGTACCGGTTCCGGGCCGTCGTGGAGGTGCTGGACGGCTCTCCGGTGGCCGAGGTCGCCCGCCGGCACGGCACGTCGCGGCAGTCCCTGCACAGTTGGCTACGGCGATTCCGCGAACGCGGCCGGGAAGGATTGAAGGACCGCTCGCGTCGACCGCACACCTCGCCGAAGCGAGTGCCAGCCGAAGTCGAGCTCGCAGTCTGCCAGTTGCGGCAGTCCTATCCGAAGTGGGGCGCCCGCCGGATCGCCCACGAACTGGCCGTACGCGGCGTCGTGGACGCACCGGGCCGCTCGACCGTGCACCGCATCCTGGTGCGCAACGGCCTGGTCAACCACCAGGTCCAGGTTCACCGACGCGTCTACAAACGGTGGCAGCGCGACGCGCCGATGCAGCTATGGCAGATGGACCTGATGGGCGGGGTGTTCCTCGCCGACGGGCGGGAGTGCAAGCTCCTCACCGGGATCGACGACTGCTCCCGGTTCATCGTGATCACCACGGTGCTGGTGCAGCCGACCGGGCGAGCGGTGTGCCAGGCGTTCATCGAGGCGATGCGCCGTTTCGGAGTCCCCTCGGAGGTGCTGACCGACAACGGCAAACAGTTCACCGGCCGCTACTCCAAGCCCCTGCCCACCGAGGTGATGTTCGAGCGAGTGTGCCGCGAAAACGGCATCAACCAGCGCCTGACAAAGCCCAGGTCACCGACCACAACGGGCAAAATCGAACGCTTCCACAAGACCTTGCGGCGCGAGATGCTGGACCACTCCGGCCCCTTCGGCGACCCGGCCGCCGCACAGGCCGCGATCGACGCCTGGGTCCACAGCTACAACCACACCCGACCCCACCAGTCGCTTGAGATGGCGACCCCGGCCCAGGTCTTCCGCCCGCACACACTCACGATCGACCCGCCGCAGACCGCGGAAACCGTGGTGCCCAAGCCGATGGCCGGCCCGGCCGAGCCCATGCGACTCCCCATGCTTCCGCCGCCGAGCTCGTCCGAGGAGAACCTTCCTCTCCAGGCAGTCGAGTTCGAGGCCGTGATCAGCCCGGGCCGGCACGTGATGCTGCCGCAGCAACAGAGCCTGAAGTTCAGCCCGACCCTGGTCGGCCGCACCGTCACCGTCTGGTTGAGCCACCACACCGTCCACGTCCTGCTCGACGGACAGCTGATCCGAACCCGCTCCATGAGCTTCACCGACGCCGATCTGAACTGGCTGATCATGCGTGGCGGACGCCCTGGCGGCGCCGAACCCCAGGGCGGCATCAAGGCGGACAAACCCCTCGCCCCCGCGGCCGTGGTCGAGGTCGACCGCAAAGTGACCAAGGACGGTGTCGTCTCGCTCGGGCAGACGCCGGTCGCAGTCGGCACCGATCTGATCGGCAAGCACGTCACTCTGCGGTTCGACGGCAGCATGATGTATGTCATCCATGCCGGTCTCCTGGTCAAGACACTGCCCGCACCGATCCCACACCAGCGACGCGCCAAACTCACTGGCGCACGGGTCGCCACGAACCCGCTGCCGCCGCCCCCGTCACAACCGCGCCGGGCCACCCGACGGGTTGGAGCCGATGGCACCTTCGAAGTCGCCCGGCAGAAGCTCCGGCCCGGCGTCGCGCACGCTGGCAAGACCGTCACCGTGGTCATCGAGGAGACCTGCTTCCGCGTCCTGGACGGCGAGATCGAAATCTCCACCCACCCCCGCAAGGGTGGCCCTGTCCTGCGCTTCATCACCGACTCCCGCTAACCGTCAACCATCACCTGGAACCGTCAAGCATCGAGCGAGACACCGTCAAGCATGTCCCAGGACCGAACTGTCAAGCATCTCTCCGGACCTCACAAGCGGGGACGACTCAATGGCCGTTGACAC
>NZ_JAVREM010000147.1:0-2738 GCF_031845425.1 Streptomyces millisiae | reverse complement strand
ACACCCACCGCCGCCAGGCGGAGCCGGCGGCTGCGCCGCCCGGCGTTCCGGCGGAGGGGGAAAGGCCCTATCGGACGGACAGTTCCGTGCCGGTTGGGTCCACCAGGGTTCGGTCTCCGATCGGGGTGTCCAGTGTCAGTTCGCCCGTCTGCTCCTCGGCCAGGGCGATGCACTCGCGGCCCGGCTGTGGGTCGACCGGCTCGACGCTCACCTGGACCGTGTCCTCCGACTCCTCCGCGACCAGCCGGTGCTCGTCGCAGACGCCGGCCCAGAAGGTGACCGTCAGCGACGTGTCGTCCTGCTCGTAGGACTCCACCGACATGCCGGTGTCCAGGTCCTGCTCGCCGCCCTCGCCCGGGTTCGCCGGGGCGCTGCCCTCGCCGGTCTCGGCGGGGTCCGCCGGGCGGTACTCGACCGCCGGCCAGCTGGCCTCGGCCGGGCCGGCGTCCGGCAGCGCGATCTCGAAGAGCCAGGACGGCACCAGCACCGGCTCGCCCTCCGACTGGTGCAGGACCAGGCCGAGTTCTGCCGTCGTCTCCGCCGACTCCGGCTTGTCGTCCGTGACCGCGCCGCACTCCAGCGGCTCGTCGTCCATCGGCGGCACCGGCGCCGGCTCGCCCTCGGCGAACGGCATGGGCTCGGCGACGCCCGCGCACTGCGGCTCCGCGGAGCCGACCGCCGGCCGGTTCGGGTCCGAGTTGTAGGCGTCGAGCGCCTGCCGCGCGCCGACCGTCGAGTGCTCCTCGGCCGCCTCCGGCAGGGCCAGGGCGCCCATGGCGCCCTGGAGCGCGCCGTCCGGGCCGACATAGAGCGTCGTCTCGAGCCCGACCGTCGGCAGCCCGTCGAGCAGCGGCACCGCCTCGACCGTCCGCAGCGGCCCCTCCACCGTGTCGGCGTCGATCCGGGCCGTGTCCTCGTCGAGGCCGAGCGCCGTCAGCACCGGCTCGGCCGCGCGCAGCGCCTCCGCCGCGTCGACCGGGTCGCCCTCGAGCGGCGCCAACTGGCGCTCCTCGCTGAGCCCGGGGCCGTAGGTCCAGGTGCCCGGCGCCTCGGGCCGGACCACGAGCGACGCCAGCGTGGCGTCGTCGGTGGGCGTCAGCAGGGTCCCGTCGTCCTGCTCGGTGAGCTCGCGCTCCACCCCGAGCGCCGTCGCCAGCTCCTCCGCCGCCTCCCGCGACACCGTCCGCTCCGGGTAGCGGTAGACGGCCGCGATCTCCGGCGCGCTCGGCAGCTCGCCGGCCGGCACGAGGGTCGCGATCCCGAGGCCGGGCGCCCCCACCGCGTCGTCGAGCACCAACTCGGCCGCCGACGTTCCGCCCTCGCCGCCGGACGACGGCGTCGCGGGTTCTGAGCCGTCGTCGCCCCACAGGCTCTGCGCCCCGTACAGGCCGCCCGCGATCAGCGTGACGGCGGCCGCGACCGCCGTCACCGCCGGCCACCGCCGGCGCTTCGACTCGTCCGGTTCCTCCGGCGTCTCGACGCTCTCCTCGTCAACCACGCTTCTCTCCCCGCTGGTCGCGCTGATCAGTCATGTGATATGCCCGTTGGACGGCGATCGGCCGAACCCGGTTCCCGGTCCCCGGCTGCGGATAGCCTTGGGGCTTCCGACGCAGATCTCCCAGGAGCGAGACACATCGTGCGCATCGCCGTATCCGGTTCCATCGCCAACGACCATCTGATGACCTTCCCGGGCCGCTTCGCCGACCAGCTCGTCGGCGACCAGCTGCACACGGTCTACCTGTCGTTCCTGGTCGACACGCTCGAGGTGCGGCGCGGCGGCGTGGGCGCCAACATCTGCTTCGGCATGGGGCAGTTGGGTGCCAACCCGGTCCTGGTCGGCTCCGCCGGCGCCGACTTCGACGAGTACCGGGCCTGGCTCGACCGGCACGGCGTGGACACCAGTTCCGTCCGCATCTCGGAGATACTGCACACCGCGCGCTTCGTCTGCACCACGGACGCCGACCACAACCAGATCGGCTCCTTCTACACCGGCGCCATGAGCGAGGCCCGGCTGATCGAGCTCAAGACCGTGGCCGACCGGGTCGGCGGCCTGGACCTGGTGCACATCGGCGCCGACGACCCCGAGGCGATGCTGCGCCACACAGAGGAGTGCCGCACCCGGGGCATCCCGTTCGCCGCCGACTACTCCCAGCAGCTCGCCCGGATGGAGGGCGAGGAGATCAGGACCCTGACCGAGGGCGCGGCCTACCTCTTCAACAACGAGTACGAGAAGGCGCTCATCGAGACCAAGACCGGCTGGTCCGCCCAGGAGGTGCTGGAGCGGGTCGGTGTCTGGGTCACCACCCTCGGCGCGCGCGGCGTCCGCATCGAGCGGCTGGGCGAGCCGACCATCGAGGTCAGCTGCCCCGAGGAGGACGTCAAGGCCGACCCGACCGGCGCCGGCGACGGCTTCCGCGCCGGCTTCCTCGCCGGGCTCGCCTGGGGCGCCTCGCTCGAGCGCAGCGCCCAGGTCGGCTGCATGGTGGCCACCCTCGTCATCGAGACCGTCGGCACCCAGGAGTACACCCTCAACCGCGGCCCGTTCATAGAGCGGTTCGCCAAGGCCTACGGCGAGGAGGCGGCCGACGAGGTCCGCCCCCACCTCGTCTAGGCCCAATGCCGGTGACTTAGGTAGTTGTGTCTCGCTGGGTGATGGTGATGGTGTCCGGTGGGGGTGGTGTCTGGTTGCGATGCTCGGCCCGTTTGAGCGGCCAGTTGGACATCTTGCGTTTGATCAC
>NZ_JAVREM010000146.1:0-3441 GCF_031845425.1 Streptomyces millisiae | reverse complement strand
GAGCGGCGCGGACCCACCTGGTCAGGGAGGTGGTGCGGGAACGCGTCCGCCGGGGCCGGGTCGGAGGTGGGGGTGGGTGTGGGGGTGGCGGGGAGGACCGACCGTACCCGGGTGCTGGGAGCGGGCGTCGGTTCGAGGGGGAAGCGGGCCACGTCGGCCGGGTCGGGCTCCCAGTCCGGCGGATGGACGGGGCGGGAGAGCGAGTGGGTGACGCAGTCGCAGCCTGGCTCGCCGTTCGCTAACGCGGGACGGCCACAGATCAAGCAGTCGAACTGGTCGGTCACCGCGCCCCCCTCCCCGGTTTCGATTGGCAGCGATTATGCCCCACCCCCCTCACTGACGGGGCTCGGTCACTCAAGAAGCCGGACAAGGCAAACGCGGACAAAATAGCGATGGAAACGCGCATACCCCATTGCGAAGCGATCACCCGGCGGGAAACCCGTTCGTCGAGAGGAGGCGCCCATGTCGACTCGGCCGGCGCCGACCGCACCCGCCGCCGGACCCGCGTCCGAGGAACACGCCGCCGGCGCGCTGTGGCTGTCGCTCGGAGCGCTGCTGCTCGGGCTGTTCCTCGCGGCCCTCGACCAGACCATCGTCGCCACGGCGCTGCCCACCATCGTCAGCGAACTCGGCGGCCTCGAGCACCTGTCCTGGGTCGTCACCGCCTACCTCCTGGCGGCCACGGCCGGCACACCGCTGTGGGGGAAGCTCGGCGACCAGTACGGCCGAAAAAAGCTGTTCCAGACCGCGATCGTCATCTTTCTGATCGGTTCGGCGCTGTGCGGGATCGCCCAGAACATGGCGGAGCTGATCGGTTTCCGCTTTCTCCAGGGGCTCGGCGGCGGCGGTCTGATCGTGCTGTCGATGGCGATCGTCGGCGACCTCGTCCCGCCCCGGGAACGCGGCCGCTACCAGGGCGTGTTCGGCGCCGTGTTCGGCGCCGTGTTCGGCGCCACCAGCGTGCTGGGGCCGCTGCTCGGCGGCTTCTTCGTCGACCACCTGAGCTGGCGCTGGGTCTTCTACATCAACCTGCCGATCGGCGTCTTCGCGCTGCTCGTGATCGCCGCCACGCTGCACATTCCCGTGCACCGCGTGCCGCACGTCATCGACTACGCGGGCACCGCGCTGATCGCCGGCGTGGCCGGCGCCCTGGTGATCATCGCCTCGCTCGGCGGCACCACCTGGGCCTGGGGCTCCTGGCAGATCCTGCTGCTCGCGGTCGCCGCGGTCGGCGGCATGGTCGGCTTCGTCCTCGTCGAGCGGCGGGCGGCGGAGCCCGTGCTGCCGCTCGGCCTGTTCGGCAACCACACCTTCACGCTCTGCAGCGCCGTCGCCTTCGTCATCGGCTTCGCCATGTTCGGCGCGATGACCTACCTGCCGACGTTCCTCCAGGTGGTACGCGGGGTCTCCCCCACGCTCTCCGGCGTCCACCTGCTGCCGATGGTGATCGGCCTGCTGCTGGCGTCCACCCTCTCCGGGCAGCTGATCAGCCACACCGGCCGCTGGAAGCTCTACCCGGTGCTCGGCACCGCCGTCACCGTCGTCGGCCTGGTGCTGCTGCACCTGCTCGCCAGGGACACCGGCGACCTCCTCATGAACCTGTACTTCTTCGTCTTCGGCGCGGGCATCGGCCTGGTGCTCCAGGTGCTCGTGCTGGCGGTGCAGAACGCCGTCGACTACCGCGACCTGGGCGTGGCCACCTCGGGGGTCACGTTCTTCCGCTCCATCGGCGCCGCCTTCGGCGTGGCGGTCTTCGGCACGATCTTCACCAACCGGCTGCGGGACGGGCTCGACGACGCGCTGCGCGGCGCCTCGCTGCCGCCCGGCGTGAGCGTCGACTCGCTGGAGCACGACCCGCGCGGCATCGGCACGCTGCCCGCACCGCTCAGGGGCCGGGTGCTCGACTCCTACGCGGACGCGATCACCGACGTCTTCCTCTACGCGGTGCCGGTGGTGGTCGTCGCCCACCTGCTGGCGTGGGCGGTGCGTGAGGACCCGTTGCGCGGCAGCGTACGGGCCCCGGACGCCAGCGAGACGGTGCCGCCGACGCCCGTGGTGCGCTCGTCCCACGACGAGTGCGCGCGGGCCCTCTCGCTGCTCGGCACCCGCGCCGGGCGGCACGACCTGTACGCGAGGATCACCGAACGCGCCGGCGTCGACCTGCTGCCGGCCGCCTGCTGGCTGCTGCTGCGGATCCGCCAGGACGGGGCGGTCCAGCCGGCGCTGCTCGCCGAGCGGATCTCGCTGCCGATCACGGTCATGGCCCCCGCCGCCCGCCAACTGGAGGAACGCGGTCTGGCCCGCCGGGACGGCCTCTCGCTGCGGGCCACGGACCGCGGGCGCGAGCTCACCGAACGCCTGGCGCACCAACGCGAGGAGGAGCTGGCCGCGCTGCTCGGCGACTGGTGGGGCCCGGAGCGGCCGCGCGACCTCGTCGACCTGGTACGGGAACTGAGCGCCGAGCTCGGCACCGGGCCGCGCGCCCCGCGGGAGGTGGAACGCGAGTGATCGGCTGACGACGCGGGGTGGAACGGAGGGCCAAGAACGGGGAGGGGGGCTGGCGCGATGTGACCCTCGTTTTGTACCGTGGTCAAACAAAGTGGTTCCGCCCGCTTCCCCGACCACCCGGGCGGAGCCACTGGCTCTCTCGCCCATCCCCTTCTCGTTTCTCACCGGAGGCACCGCGCCATGCCCGCCGTCAACCTGACCGCCCGCGCCCTGCTCCTGGACATGGACGGCACCCTGGTCGACTCGGCGGCCGCCGTGGAACGCGTCTGGCGGGGCTGGGCCGTCGAGACGGGCATCGACCCGGAGCTCGTGCTGGCGGTCATGCCGGGCCGGCAGGGCCACGCCACCATGGCCGAGCTGCTCCCCGACCGCCCCGTCGAGCTCAACCTCGCCGACGCGCGCCGGCTGCTGGCACAGGAGACCGCCGACGTGGCCGACATCGTGCCGATCCCCGGCGCGGCGGAGTTCCTGGCCGCCGTCGAGCCCTTCCCCCACGCGCTGGTCACCTCGGCCGACGTGCCGCTGGCCACGGCCCGCATGACGGCGGCCGGCCTGCGGATCCCGGACATCAGGATCACGGCGGAGTCGGTCAGCGCCAGCAAGCCGGACCCGGAGGGCTTCCTCAAGGCCGCGGCCGAACTGGGCGTGGCGCCGGCCGACTGCGTCGTCTTCGAGGACTCCGCGGCCGGCATCGCGGCGGCGCGGGCCGCGGGCATGCGGGTCGTGGGCGTCGGCGCGACGGCCGCGACGCACGGGCCGACGGCGTGGGCCGCGACGCTGCGGGATGTCATGCTGACGGCGGGGGCGGACCGCGCCCTCACGCTGCGCGTGGGCTGAGCCGTTTTCCGGCGCTCCGCCCATCCCGCTGCGCGGGGGCCGGCCGCCGCGCTGCGCGCGGGGTTCTGTCCCCCACCCACCCGCCCTTTCCCGCGT
>NZ_JAVREM010000145.1:0-4611 GCF_031845425.1 Streptomyces millisiae | reverse complement strand
GGGTGGGGGAAACCCCGGTCCAGCCGGACCACCACCCCCGCCCGGGGCGGCTGGCGTCCTTCGGGGCCCTGCCCCCGCCAGGGGGGCCGTCAGAAGAAGACCGACCGCCGCGCCACCAGCAGCTTGTAGAGGGTGTGCTGAATCGTCTCCCGCACCTGGTCCGTCAGTTGGAACATCAGCATCGGGTCCTCCGCCGCCTCCGGCGGCTGGTCCCTGGTCTCCAGCGGCTCACCGAACTGGATGGTCCACTTCGTCGGCAGCGGCACCGCGCCCAGCGGTCCGAGCCAGGGGAACGTCGGCGTCACCGGGAAGTACGGCAGGCCGAACAGCCGCGCCAGCACCCGGGAGTTCCCCACCATTGGGTGGATCTCCTCGGCCCCCACTATCGAGCACGGCACGATCGGCACCCGCGCCCGCAGCGCCGTCGCCACGAAGCCACCGCGCCCGAAGCGCTGCAGCCGGTACCGGTCGGCGAACGGCTTGCCGAGCCCCTTGAACCCCTCCGGCATCACGCCGACCAACTCGCCTCGCTCGAGCAGCTCCTGCGCGTCCTCCGCGCACGCCAGCGTGTGCCCCGCCTTCCGCGCCAGCTCGTTGACCACCGGCAGTTGGAACACCAGGTCCGCGCCGAGCAGTCGCAGATGCCGCTCGGCCGGGTGCCGGTCCCGCACCGCCACCTGCAGCATCAGCCCGTCCCACGGCAGCGTGCCCGAGTGGTTCGCGACGATCAACGCGCCGCCGTCGGTCGGTATGTTCTCGATCCCCCGCACCTCGACCCGGAAGTACCGCTCGAACACCGGCCGCAGCAGCCGCAGCAGCACCTCGTCCGTGAGGTCCTGGTCGAAGCCGAAGTCGTCGACCTCGTAGTCGCCGGTGAGCCGGCGCCGCAGGAACGCGAAGGTCCGCGCCAGCGCCTGGTCGAGCCCGCCGCCGGCGCCGCGCTCCGCGACCTTCCCGGCCAGCGACGTCAACGACGCCTCGCCGGCCGGCGCCTCCCCCTCGTCACGCTCGTCGCGCTCGTCCCGGGTTCGCCGGCCGCCGCCCTCCCCGACCGGTCCGATCGGAATGACCTTGGCGTCAGCCATGCCGCAGCGCCCCTTCCATCCGGTCAAGGGCCCGCCCCACCCGCTCCGGGGCCAGCAGCCCTGGGCCGTGCGCCGCGGCGAAGTCCGCGAACGCGTCGGCCGTCGAGTACTCCAACGGGCCGCCGAGCGCCACCCGCAGTCGCGCCGTGCTGACCACCCGACCGTGCACCAGGGCCCTGAACTGCTCGCCGGATATCCCGTCCACGCCGGCCGCCCGCAGCACCATCCCGAGCCAGGGCGTCAGCGGGCCGGCCACCGGCACCGTGGGCCGGCCGAGTCGCCGCGCCGCCTGGGAGAGCAGCAGCACGCCGTCCCCGGCGACGTTGAACGTGCCGGCGAGCGCCGGGTCGCGCACCGCGGCCGCCAGCACCTCGACGGCGTCGTGCTCGTGCACGAACTGCAGCCGGGGGTCGAAGCCCAGCACCGTGGGCAGCACCGGCAGCCGGAAGTACGCGCCGAGCGCCGACTCCGCGCCGGGCCCCAGCAGGTGCGCGAACCGCAGCACGGTCACCGCGACGTCGGGACGCCGCCGCCCGAACCCCCGCACATAGCCCTCGATCTCGACCACGTCCTGGGCGAACCCGCCGCCCGGCTGGGGCCGCTCGGGGGCGCTCTCGGAGACCACCGCGGCATCGCGGGCCCCGCTGCCGTAGACCTGGGTGCTCGACGCGACGACGAGCCGCCGCAGCCCCGGCACCTTCTGGCAGGCGCCCAACAGCTGGAGCGTGCCCAGCACGTTGCGCTCCTTGACCGCGGCGCGGCCCACGCCGGGCGAGGCCGCGACCCCCTGGACGTCCAGGTGCACCACGGTGTCGACCCGGTGCTCGGCCAGCACCGTCGCGATCGACGGCTGCCGGATGTCGGCCCGCACGAACCGCATGTCGCCGAGCGGATAGCCGGGCCGGCGCGTGTCCACGCCGACAACCCGGCTCACCTCCGGATCGCGCCTGATGCCCCGCACGAACCGCCCGCTCAACTGCCGGGCGGCACCGGTCACGAGCACGGTCCTGCCCACAAGCGCCACCCCACTCCGGAAAACGCATGGGGCCCTCCCGTCGCCACGGACGGGAGGGCCGAATCAGCGGCGCTCGCTCACTTCTTGTTGCGGCGCTGCACGCGCGTACGCTTCAGCAGCTTGCGGTGCTTCTTCTTCGCCATCCGCTTGCGCCGCTTCTTGATAACAGAGCCCACGACTACCCTCGCTCACTTCGTTTACTCGGTGCGGGGCGTCCGAGCCCACACGACCTACATGGGGTCAGCCTACCGGTCACCGAGTGATACGGGTTAATCGAGGGGCGTCGAAGGGCACCGCCCCTCGTCAGGCGCTTTCCACGCCGACGAAGGACTCCCGGAGGTACTCGTGGACCGCCTGCTCGGGAACCCGGAAGGACCTTCCCACCCGGATCGCGGGCAGATGACCGGCGTGCACCAGCCGGTACACGGTCATCTTGGAGACTCGCATCACCGCGGCGACCTCCGCCACGGTCAGGAACTTGGCCTCGCTCAGAAGCCTTTCAGCAGCCATGTAACACCTGACCTTCCGCACATGTCGGACACCGGCTTCCCCTCCGGTGACTCCCTCTCGCATGTGCGCTCCTCCCCAGATTAGGGGCGGGTGATGCGAGTGGGGAAGAGGTGCCCCAACCGGCCGTTTACAGCGAGCGGGCTCTTAACGTGACAGAGAAGCCCGTTTGGGCACATAGCGCGCGAGCGGTTCACCGTGGCGGGCTCGGCGGGAGTCAGCGGATGGAACCGCTGTGTGGACGCTGCCCCTCGCCCGCCCCGCCAACCCCGGTGGCCCTCCGACGTCTCGCGGTTCCGCGCCCCGTCCCCCTGGCTGACCTGCGCCGACCGCCCGCCGGCCGGCCGCGGCCGCACCCCCCGCCGGCCGCGCGTGGGGAAGCCGGGAAACAGGTGTGAGGCATCGAGACGCGGGGTGCTGAAGACGTGTTCGAGCGGTGCGCCCGGCGAGCGGGCGGCCGTTCACGGCCCTCCAGACGACGTAGACCGAATCGGGTCGTTTTGTCGACACATCACCCCTGCGGTGATGTGAGCGCACGCCCTCCGCACGCGTCGTAGCCCCACGGACGCCTCGACGTAGCGCCCCAGCGGCGAACGGCCCGCGAGGGGCCGCGCCTCCTCGCCCGGGGGTGCCCTTCAGTGCTCGGGCAGCAGCCCACGCGCCGGAAACACGGCCCGCCGGGTGGCGAGCACGGCCCGGTCGACCTCGTCGGCCGGATCGTAGCCTGCCTCCCACCCCCGCCAGGACGGCCGCCGCCCGTCGGTCATCCGCTGCGGCCCGCTCTCCCTGGTCCGCGCGTACACGGCGGACCGCCACTCCTCGGGTGTCTGCGTCGCCGGCTCGATGGGCCGGTGAGCCGCGATGGCGACCACATGCGTCCAGATCCGCGGCACGACGTCGATGATCGCGTATCCGCCACCGCCGAGAGCCAACCACCGTCCGTCGGCGTGCTCGTGCGCCCACTGGTGGCAGGCCTCGGCGGCGGCCCGCTGGGCGTCGAGGCTGAGCGTGAGGTGGGCGAGGGGGTCCTCGAAGTGGGTGTCGGCCCCGTGCTGGGTCACCAGCACCTGGGGCCGGAACTCGGTGAGCAGTTCGGGCACCACCGCGTGCAGCGCCCGCAGCCAGCCGGCGTCGGAAGTGCCGGCGGGCAGCGCCACGTTGACCGCGCTACCGGGTGCCGCGGGCCCGCCGCTCTCCTCGGGCCGTCCGGTGCCGGGGAAGAGGAACCGCGGATGCTCGTGGAGCGAGACGGTCAACACCCTCGGGTCGTCCCAGAACGCGGTCTGCACGCCGTCCCCGTGGTGCACGTCCAGGTCGACGTAGGCGACGCGCTCGGCGCCGAGCTCCAGCAGCCTGGCGATGGCGATCGCCGCGTCGTTGTAGACGCAGAACCCGGAGGCGGCCGAGGGCATGGCGTGGTGCAGCCCCCCGGAGAAGTTGACGGCGTGCCGGACGTCGCCGCGCCAGATGTCCTCGGCGCCGGCGAGTGACTGACCGGCGATCAGCGCGGACGCCTCATGCATGCCGGGGAAGGCCGGCGTGTCCGGGGTCCCGAGGCCCATCCGCTCGTCGGCGTCCCGGGGTTCGACGGAGGCCCGCCGCACCGCCGCGAGGTAGTCGGCCTGGTGCACGAGCCCCAGCGCCGCTTCGCCGGCCGGCTCGGCCGCGACGACCTCGATGTGCCGGTCGAGTCCGAACGCCTCGACCAACCGCATGGTCAGATCCAGCCGCAACGGGTCCATCGGATGCCCGGGGCCGAAGTCGTACCGGGTGACACCCTCGTCCCACATCAGCCGCGCTTCACCACTCATGGCGGCCACGGTAACAAAGCAAGAAAGGGCCCCGCCAAGGTAAACAACCTTGGCAGGGCCCTTTCTTCAATAATTGTCCGGCGGCGACCTACTCTCCCACACGGTCCCCCATGCAGTACCATCGGCGCTGGCAGGCTTAGCTTCCGGGTTCGGAATGTAACCGGGCGTTTCCCCACCGCCATGACCACCGGAA
>NZ_JAVREM010000144.1:0-4763 GCF_031845425.1 Streptomyces millisiae | reverse complement strand
CCCTTCGAACCGCTCAGGCCGGCAGGCCAAACGGTTCAGTAGGAGCCCCGCCAGCTCGGGCCCTCCACGATCAGGCCCGTGGCCAGCGCGCCCGACATGCCGGCGTGGGCGAGGCCGCCGCCCGGGTGGGCGAGGGCGCCGACGCGGTAGGCGCCGGCGAGGCGGCCGGTGTTGGCCCCGGCCAGGAACGTGGCGTCGGCGCCCGCCAGGGCCGGGGTGGGGAGCACGCCGCCCGGCATGCCGGTGTCCCGCTCGACGTCCGCCGGGGTCCTGGTCTCGCGCCACAACACCCGCCCACCCAGGTCGAGTCCGGCCGCCTCGGCCGCCGCGAGCAGCTCGTCGGCCGCCCGGTCGGCCGCGCCGGGGGCCGGCCAGTCGACGCCGCCCACGCCGTGCGCCGGCGCCGGCGCGGAGAGCACCGCCGTCTCGTGGTCCGCGTCCGGCCTGAGCGCCGGGTCGTCGGGGCGCAGCACCCGCACCGGCGGCCGGCCGAGGTCCGCGCGGTGCACCAGCGTGCGGTGCGGGGTGCCGGCCGGCCGCGGGCCGCGCAGCGCGAGCAGCACGGTGAGCCGCCCGGTGGCGTGCGGCGCCGTGGCGCCGAGGCCCGGCGCGCCCCACACCACCGAGTCGGCGGGCACCGTGGCACCGTCGGCCAGTTCGACGCCGCCGGCCCTGCCCTCCCTGGCCAGGATCCGCTCGGCGGCCGTCCCGAAGACGAACTCCACGCGGCGTTCGAGGCACCGCTCGTACACCGCGTCGGCCAGCGCCCGCATGCCGCCCGCCGGATACCAGCTGCCGAAGCTCCGCTCCACGTACGCCAGGACGGCCGCGCCCGGCGGCGCGACCGCCGGGTCCACGCCGTACTCCCACACCGTGCCCGTGAGCAGCGCGGCGAGCCGTGGTTCGCGCAGCTCGGCCGTGGCGAGCTCGGCCAGCGTGCCGGGGGCGCGCCGACGCAGCAGGCCGCGGCGCGCCGCGTGCGGGTAGGGGTCCTCGCGCAGCGCCGCCCGCTGCTCGGGCGTGGTCAACGGCTCCTCGACCAGCGGGCGCCTGGTGGACTCCCACACCTGGCGGGCGCGTCGCAGCAGCGCCGCCCAGCGCTCGCCCGCGCCGGCCCCGAACGCGTCGTCGAGCGCCTGCTGGGCGCCGCCGAGCGCCGCCGGCAGCCGTACGGCGACGCCGTCGGCGAACCGGTGCTCGACGGCCGGGTCGACCCGGTTCAGCTCCACGCACTCGCCGAGCTCCCGCTTGCCGGTCTTGATGAACAGGTCACGCCAGACGGCCGGCAGATGGAGCAGCCCTGGTCCCGTGTCGAAGGCGAAACCGTCCCGCGCGAAGCGCCCGACGGCCCCGCCGTGCGTCGACGTCCGCTCCACCACCGTCACCCGGTGGCCCGCGGTGGCCAGCCGGGCGGCGGCGGCCATGGCGCCCATGCCGGCGCCCACCACCACGATCCGAGCCATGGACCAGCACGTTACCCGGGCCCTTCGCCGGTCGGCGGATCGGTACCCCACCCCACGCGTACCGGGTATCGGATGAGTATCCGCCTGAGTACCGGCGCGGATGGGGAGGACACCCCTGGCACGGAAGGGTGAACGCGGTGCCCCGGCCGATCGGCCGTGCGGTGTCCGAACCGCCGTCACGGGGCGGCGGATCGGAGACGGCCGGGGCGCGGCGGAAGGTGGGGCCCCGTTCGACGTCAGCCGGCGTTCGAGGGGCTTCCCAGCGAGTGCTGGGATGGGGGCCCCACCTGCCCGCCAGCCCCGAGCCCGCCGCGCAGCAGCAGCGAGACGGCGGAACGCACCTCGCCCTGCGGGCGCTCCGCGTGGAAGGTGTGCCAGTCGAGCGCCGCCACCACGACCATCCCCACCATGGCGCCGGCGATCAGCTGGATGTCGAGGTCCTCGCTCAACTCGCCCCGCTTCACGCCCTCCTGGAGCACGTCCTCCACCACCCCGGCGACCTGCCGGCGGACGTCGACCAGCGTGCCGTGCCAGCTGCGGTTGGTGCGCCACTGTTCGGCGACCAGCAGCCGGGCGAAGTCCGGATGGCCGATGACGAAGTCGAGCCCGGCGTCGGCCATCGCCTCCAGCCGGCGCACCGTGTCGTCGCCGTGCGCCGCGGAGGCCCGCGCCGCCTCGCGCAGCGAGACCGTCAACGGCCCCACACCGTGCCGCAGTAACCCCTCGAACAGCTCGGTCTTGCTGGAGAAGTTGTAGTAGACGGTCCCCTTGGCCACCCCGGCCCGCTCGGCGATCTGCTCCACCGTGGTGGAGGAGAAGCCCTGTTCCGCGATGAGGGTGACCGCCGCCTCGTAGAGCCGCAGCCGGGTCGCACCACGGCGGGTGCTCGTCCTGTTCATGGGCCGATTCTCTACCTGGGAGGAACGCGAGATCACCGTAAGCGGCAATGACCGGCCGGGAATTGTCAGTGCCATCCGTCACCATGTGCCCAGATGCGCAGACTGTGCGGACTGTGCGGCCCTTTCGGGGGGTGCCGGCCCGCCTGAGCGCTGGATGACGACGGACTGGAGGCTCGTCATGACCGGACTTCCGACCGATGTGCACCCCGTGCCGCGCCGGGCGTCGGCCCCGCCGGCCGCGCTCGATCTGCTGGGCCAGGCCGAGCGGGGGCTGACGGAGGCGGCCGGCCTCGCCGACCCGGGCGAGGCGTACGTGGCCGCGCACCTCGCGGCGCTGCGCACGGCCGCCGCGGTGCTCGCGGTGCGTGGCCGCCCGGAGGCCACGCCCAGGGCCCGCAGCCGCATCCGCAGTGTCTGGGAGGTGCTGCCCGAGATAGCCCCCGAGCTCGCCGAGTGGAGCTTCCTGTTCGCGGCGAGCGCCGGGCGGCGGGCCAGGATCGAGGCCGGCATCCGCGGCGTGGTCGGCGAGGTGGACGCGGCGGAGCTGCGCCGCGCCGCCGCCTTCTTCCTCCGCCTGGTGGAGGAGCTGCTGCTGCGCCAGCCGGTGCTGCGGGCCGACTTCGGTGATCCCGGTGGTGCCACGCCCAAGTAGTCTTGCCGGGTACGGTGGCGTGGCCGAATCGGCCGAATCTCACCCCACGCACCACCTCACCGCCCCGCGCAGCAAGGAGCAGCCGCAATGCCGTCAGAGTCGAGGGTTCGCGACGCGGGCGGCCCGGTGTCGGGCCCGCACGCCGCGCTGCGCACCGGAGTGGTGTGGGACGTGCTGCGGCAGGCGCTGCTGCGGCGCGCGGCCGCCACCGGGCGCTCGGCGCTCGACGTCCTGGACACCGGCGGGGGCAGTGGGAGTTTCGCGGTGCCGGTGGCCGGCCTCGGCCACCGGGTGACCGTGGTCGACCCCAGCCCGGACGCGCTGTTCGCGCTGGAGCGGCGGGCCGCGGAGCAGGGGGTGGCCGAGCGCGTGCGCGGGGTCCAGGGCGACACACACGACCTGCACGACGTCGTCGAGTCGGGCGCGTTCGACCTGGTGCTGTGCCACGGGGTGCTCGAGTACGTGGACGATCCGGCGGCCGGCCTGCGCGCCGTCGCCGGGGCGCTGCGGCCCGACGGCGGCACGCTCAGCGTGCTGACCGCCGGCGTGGGCGGGGCGGTGCTCTCGCGCGCGCTCGCCGGGCGCTTCTCCGAGGCCAGCCGCGCCCTCGACGACCCGGCGGGCCGCTGGGGCGACGCGGACCCGGTGCCGCACCGCTTCACCGTCGACGGGCTCCGGGAGCTGATCGGCGCCGCCGGGCTGCGTCCTGGCGAGGTCCACGGGGTGCGGATCTTCGCCGACCTGGTACCCGGCGCGCTGGTCGACACCGAGCCGGACGCGCTGCGGGCGCTCGCCAGGCTGGAGGCGGAGGCCGCCGGGCTGCCGGCCTTCCAGGCCATCGCCGGCCGGCTGCACGTACTCGCGGAGCGACTCGCCACTCCATCGGGCGAGCGATAGTCCGACTCCTCGTATCATCGAGATGAGCCCTCCGGCATGACCCGGAGCCGCTGGGGGAATGACTTGTCCACCCCCCACAGGGTCCGGCGGACTGCGCGTGGCGGGCGAAATTGGCGTACAGGGGTGGGTTTCACAGGGAGACTTCCCTGCCTATCCTTGAAAGGTCGGATCCGGTCGCCACCGCGACCGACGAGTAGGAGGACTCCGTGCCGCTCTCGGACCACGAGCAGCGCATGCTCGAACAGATGGAGCGAGCGCTGTACGCCGAAGATCCCAAATTCGCGAGCTCGCTCGAGGGTAATGAGCTGCGTACGTACACCCGCAAGCGGGTTTACCAAGCGATCGCCGGGTTCGTCGTGGGCATCGGCCTCCTCATGGGAGGCATGGTCGCGCAGCTGATCTGGCTCAGCGTGGTGGGCTTCCTGATCATGCTCGGGTGCGCCGTGGTGGCCGTCACGGGATGGCGTCGGACGCCGCCCCAGGGTGACACCAGCGGTGGCGCCCGCGGCGGCCGCGGCGGCGGCCAGGGCGGCGCGCGCCAGCGGAGGTCCATGATGAACCGCATCGAAGAGCGGTGGCAGCGGCGTCGCGAGGAGCGCGACGACTAGACCACCGTCGCTTCCCCAGAACCACCCCCAGGGCCGCCTCGGCGGCCCTTTCGCTCGCCCGGGTGTGATCGGCCTGGCGGCGGGCCCGGCCGGCCACCGCCCGGGTGTTCCCCACCCACCCGCCCTTCAGCGCGCTTCGCGCGGGGGCCGGCCCTAGCCGGCCTGCGGCCACGGCGACTGCGCTGCTGTGGGCTGCGTGGAGCGGCACCGCAGGTGCCATGGCGGCGTGGCCGCCGCAGGCCGG
>NZ_JAVREM010000143.1:0-4917 GCF_031845425.1 Streptomyces millisiae | reverse complement strand
GTCGCCCTAGGCGCAGTGTGCGCGGGCCGGGCCCGTGGCGGCTACGCCGCCAGGCCACGCGGCCCCGCCGCGCTACGACCCGCCCGAAGGGCGGGCGGGTGGGCGCGGCACCGCGCGGCTGCGGGTGGGCGGCCACACGCCAAGCGCGGAGCGTCAGGTGCCGACCAGGCCGAGGCGGTGGGCCAGGGCGGCGGCCTGGCCGCGGCCGGTGACGTCGAGTTTGGCCAGGATGTTGGAGACGTGCACGCTCGCCGTCTTGGGTGAGATGAACAGCTCCTCGGCTATCTGCCGGTTGGTGCGGCCGGCGGCGACCAGCGCGAGGACGTCGAGTTCGCGGCGGGTCAGGCCGAAGGAGTCCGGCTGGTCGAGGTCGTCGTCCGGGGTCAGGGGGAGCCGGCCGCGCTGGGCGAGGCGCTCGGCCTCGGTGAGCAGCGGGCCGGCGCCGAGGCGCTGGGCCGTGGCGTGTGCCTCGGCCAGCCGCTCGGCGGCGGCCTCGCGCTCGCCCTCGGCGAGCAGCGTCTCGGCCCAGCGCAGCGCGATCCGCGCCCGCTCCCGGGGGCGGGTGAGGCCGTCGAAAGCGGCGGCGGCCGCCGCCCAGTCGGCCGGGCGGGCCGTGCCCTCGGCGCGCCGCAGCTCCGCCTCGACCAGCAGCGCGTAGGCGCGCCACACGGGGTAGGACCGCGGCAGCGAGGCCGCGCACGCCCGGATCCTGGATATCGCCGCCGGCTGCCCGGGCTCGGCCGCCGGCACCCCGCGGGCCTCCGACTCGGCGACGGCGGCGGCGTCCAGCATCGGCCAGGTGTAGCGGCCGACGCCGGGGGCGAGGTCGACGGCCAGGGTCTCGGCGAGCAGTCGGCGGGCGTCCAGGATCCGGCCCTGCTGGGCGGCGAAGCCGATGCGCGCCTGCGCGGCCGGGTGGGCGTACTGCGGGGCGGAGACGTCGAAGGTGTTGTAGTGCTCGGTCATCCGGGTCAGCTCCGCCTCCGCCGTCTCCAGGTCGCCCCTGGCGACGGCGAGGAGGGCCATCCGCTTGGCGGCGAGCGCGTGGGAGACGGGTGTCTGCGCGGTGCGCCGCGACTCGCGGACGGCGATCTCGCACTCGGCCCAGCGGCCGAGCGAGAACAGCGAGTCGGCGCGGTTCCCGTGGAGCCAGGACTCGGTGTCCCGCAGCCCGTAGCGGTAGGCGATCGGCACGCCCCGGTCGGCGTCCGCGACGGCCTCCTCGGAGCGGCCGATGCCCTCCAGCAGCGACACCAGGTTCACGAGGCTGCGCTTGAAGACGCTGACCAGCTCGGTCTCCTCGGCCCGCCGGGCGGCGTCCCGCAGCACGGCGACGGCGGCGTCCCCGTCGCCGCCCTCGGCCAGCAGGCCGCCCCTGCTGATCAACGCGTTCAGCTCGGACTCCTCGTCGCCCACCTGCCGGGACAGCTCGACGGCCTGGTCGGCGACGGCCACGCCCTCGGGGCGCGGGTCGAACACGGTCCGCCAGCCGGCGGCCTCCGTCATCACGTGCGCGTGCACCCGCGAGGGCGGGAAGCCGGCCAGCAACTCCTGCGCCGTGGCGAGCTCGGACCAGCCGTCGCTCCGGGCCAGGTTCCGCATCAGCCGGGACTTCTGCGTCCAGAACCAGGCGGCGCGCAGCGGGTGGCTCCGCTCGTTCATGTGGCGCAGGGCCCGGTTGACCACCGTGAGTCCGCGCTCGGGATCGCCGGCCCGGCGGGCCGTGACGGCCATCTCGGCCAGCAGGTCGAGGAAGCTCAGCTCCTCGTCGTCGCAGTCGCACAGCGGGTAGGACTCGACGCCCTCGGCGAGCGGCAGCCGCCTGCGGACCTCGGCCGGCGCGTCGTCCCAGACCTCGAGCGCGCGCTCCAGCAGGTGCAGCTGCTCCGCGTAGGCGTGGCGGCAGCGGGCCGCGGCGGCGGCGCTCAGCGTGGCGGGCAGCGCCCTGGCCGCGTCCCGCGCGTGGTACCAGTAGCTGGCGAGCCTGGCCGGCCGCTCGTCGGCCCGCACCAGGTCGGGGTCGGCCTCCAGGGCCTCCGCGTATCTGCGGCTGAGCCGGGACCGCTCACCCGGCAGCAGGTCGTCGTCGACGGCCTCGCGGACCAGGGCGTGCCGGAAGCCGTAGCTGTCGTCCTCGTCGGCGCGCAGGATGCTGGCGCCGACCGCGGTGCGCAGCGCCTCGATCAGCTCGTCCTCGCCGAGCCCGGTGACGGCGCGCAGCAGCGCGTGCTCCACCTTGGAGCCGCCCTCGGCGAGCGTGCGGACGACGCGCTGCGCCGACTCGGGCAGGGCCTCGACCCGGACCAGCAGCAGGTCGCGCACGGAGTCGCTGAGGATGCTCCCTCCTCCGCAGTCGCTCGCGGTGGCCAGCTCCTCGACGAAGAACGCGTTGCCGTCCGAGCGCTGGTAGACCTGGTCGAGCTCGCGCTCGGAGGGCGCGCTGCCCCGGATGCCGGCGAGCTGGCCGCGCACCTCCTCGCGGGTGAAGCGGGCGAGCTCGACGCGCAGCACGGTGCGCTGCCGGTCGAGCTCGGCCAGGAAGGGGCGCAGCGGGTGGCGGCGGTGGATGTCGTCCGAGCGGTAGGTGGCGAGGAGCAGCACCCGGCAGCGCTGGAGCGAGCGGAAGAGGTAGCCGAGCAGGCCGCGGGTCGAGCGGTCGGACCAGTGCAGGTCCTCGATGACCAGCACCAGGGTGCGGTCGGCGGCGAGGGTCTCCAGCAGCCGGGCGGTGAGCTCGAAGAGCCGGGCCCGCTCGTCCTCGTCGCGCCCGGCCCTGGCCGCCGCGGTGGGGCCGCCGAGCTCGGGGAGCAGCCGGCCGAGCTCGCCGCCGAACCCGGCGGCGGCCTCGGCGAGCTCCTCGCCGAGCTGGCGGTTGAGGCCGCGCAGCACGGTGGAGACGGGGGCGAAGGGCAGGCCCTCCACGCCGACCTCGACGCAGGCCCCCTCGGCCGTGACGGCGCCCGCCGCCCTGGCCTCGGCGAGGAACTCGGCGAGCAGGCGGCTCTTGCCGACCCCGGCCTCACCGCCGATCAGCACCGCCTGGGGCGCGCCGGCCGTGGCCGAGGCGAGCGCCTCGGCCAGGGTGGCCCGCTCGGGGGCGCGGCCGACGAAGACGGGGCTGACGGTTCTGATGTGCATGTTGGGCAGGATCGCACACACGTCTGACACTCGGCGGGGCATGTGCGTCATGCCCGGGCGCTCCGGCGCAGGCCGAGCAGCCGGCCCCGCGCCCCGTCCCGTTGACTCACCCGCCCCTCGGGCTCGTGTTCCTCGGAGGCGGCGCTCCGCCGGGCGGCCGCGCCCCGCCGTGCCTCGTTGGCCAGGCGCTCCCTGGCCGCCTCCCGGTGCAGCTCGTCGATCCTGGTCTGGACGGCGTGCAACTCGTGGTACATCGGGTTCTCCCTCGGTGTGGTGTCGCTCGTTCGCGATGACTCCACACTCCTCGCCAAGGAGGGGCCGCCACATCGGGCACCTTGCGGAAGTCGGCGGCCCTGTAGGTCCTTAGACGCCGACGCCCGGGGTGCGGGGGGCCTTAGGCGTCCCGGCGGCCGACGTGGCACCCTTCCGGACCGAACACCGATAATTTTCGGTGAGCCATTCGCCCACCGCCTGACCTGCGGCGGATCGTCGAACGCGCTTCACCCCAGGTCATAAGTGATCTACAGCCCCAGCAGGGGCGCGATTCCACCCGGAAAAATTCCGGAAGAATCCGTTGACGGGGTGCCCTGACGGGCGCATACTCCCGTTCGATCGTTGCCTCACGCCATGGCGCCGTCGCTCTCCGGGACTCGAGCGCGGCTCCTGCAGCCGCGGCAGTACACCCATCCATCGACCGAGGGGTAGCAATGATCAGCCCGTCCTCAGGCACCTCAGGCACCTTAGGCAGCTCGTGGTCACGCGCCCGCCGCGCGCTGGTGGTGGCCACCGCCGGCCTCCTCGCGGCGGCCGGCCTCATCGCCCTGCCGAACACCGCCGACGCCGCCACCACGCTGGGCGCCTCGGCGGCCGAGCGCGGCCGCTACTTCGGCACCGCGGTGGCCGCCAACCGCCTCGGTGAGGCCGCCTACGCGTCCACGCTGAACACCGAGTTCAACAGCGTCACGGCCGAGAACGAGATGAAGTGGGACGCCACCGAGCCCAACCGCAACTCGTTCACCTTCGGCGCCGCCGACCAGATCGTGAACCACGCTCGGTCCCGTGGCATGCGGGTCCGCGGCCACACCCTGGTCTGGCACTCGCAGCTGCCCGGCTGGGTCGGCGGACTGAACGCCAACGACCTCAGGGCCGCGATGAACAACCACATCAACCAGGTGATGGGCCGCTACCGGGGCCAGATCCACTCCTGGGACGTGGTCAACGAGGCGTTCCAGGACGGCAACAGCGGCGCCCGGCGCAGCTCGCCCTTCCAGGACCGGCTCGGCAACGGCTTCATCGAGGAGGCGTTCCGCACCGCCAGGGCCGCCGACCCGAACGCCAAGCTCTGCTACAACGACTACAACACCGACGGCATCAACGCGAAGAGCAACGCGGTCTACAACATGGTCCGCGACTTCCGGGCACGCGGCGTGCCAATCGACTGCGTCGGCTTCCAGTCGCACTTCAACAGCGCCTCCCCGGTGCCGGCCGACTTCCAGGCCAACCTCCAGCGCTTCGCCGACCTAGGCGTCGAGGTGCAGATCACCGAACTGGACATCGCCGGCTCCGGCACCGCCCAGGCCAACAGCTACTCCCGGGTGGTGAACGCCTGCCTGGCCGTCTCCCGCTGCACCGGCATCACGGTGTGGGGCGTCACGGACAAGTACTCCTGGCGGGCCAGCGACACCCCGCTGCTGTTCGACGGCAACTACAACAAGAAGCCGGCGTACACGGCGGTGCTGAACGCGCTCAACGCCTCGGGCGGGGGCGGCGGCGGGGGCG
>NZ_JAVREM010000142.1:0-4929 GCF_031845425.1 Streptomyces millisiae | reverse complement strand
GGGCCTTCTCAAGGTCGGTGGAGACGTCGCAATCCACACCGAACCCGGAAGGCCCTCACCCATTCAAGAACCCACAGCCGAGACCTCCATCACCGTCCACAACCTCCCGAGACAGAACAGCTAGCGCGTGGTCAGGGTGCCGTCCGTCGCAAGAGGCGGCGGGGCCTCGCCCAGCACCCGTCGGATGCCGGCGAAATGGTGCCGCATCGCCTCGGCGGCGCGCGGGCCGTCGCCCGATTCGAGCGCGGCCAGGATGGCCTGGTGGCGGGCCGTGGTCACGTGCGGGTCGCCCCGGTCCTCGCGTGACTCCTCGCCGACCCCGTGGAACGCGGCGTGGAACGCGGCCCAGAAGGCGTCGAGCACCTCGCTCAGCAGGTGGTTGCCGAGGGAGCGGTAGAGCGCCAGATGGAACGCCCGGTCGGTGGCCGCCGTCACCCGGTCGAGCTCCGCCTCCCGCTCCATCGTCTCGACTATCTCGTGCAGCACCGCCAGGTCCTTGGCCGGCACCTTCCCGGCCACGCCCACGATCAGGCCGGCCTCCAACGCCTCGCGCACCTCGAGCAGTTCGTAGAGGCTGGCCTGCCCACGGCCGTGCAGGACCGCCGCCCGGAACACCATGCCCTCGACGAACGAGTCCAGGCTGAGGCCGCCGACATAGGTGCCGAAGCCGTGCCTGATGTCGACGATGTCCACCGCCTGGAGCGCCTTGAGCGCCTCCCGCACCGAGTTCCGGCTGACGTCGAACCGCCCCATCAGCTCGCTCTCGGTGGGAAGCGGGTCGCCGGGGGCGAGCCGGCGGTCCAGGATCAACTGCTTGATCCGGCGCTGCACCTCGTCCGACATCACGCTGCGTGCCATGCCGCGCTCCCCTTCCGACTCACCAGAGCAGAGCTAATCACCGGGCGTTCACATTCTGCCAGGAGATGGGACATCGGACGTCTGGTCAACAGCGCACTGGCGCACAGGTCTTGACCACTCTTCGCGGGCGCTCCTACCGTGAACATCGGACGTAGAACGTAGGACCTCCCGCCAGAGTCGCCTGGAGGCTTCGATGGAACGTGCCCTGGCCCGCAGGGACTTTCTCAGGTTCACCGGCGCCTTGGGCGCGGCCGGCGCCATCAGTGCCTCCCTCGGGGCCTGCACGGGGCCGCCCTCCACCATCGACCCGGGCGGTGGCCGGGGCGGCGGCGGGATGACCGACATCACCGCGGTCATCGGCTACGGCAACGACGGCAGTTGGGACCCGACCATGACGGCCTCGGCCTTCGGCATGGCGGGGAACAACCACATCTACGAGGGGCTGCTCGACACCGATCCGATCACCCGCGCCCCCTACCCGGCGCTCGCCACCGCGCTGCCGATCGACCAGACCGCCACCACCTGGCAGTTCACCCTGCGGGACGGGGCGGTCTGGCACGACGGCGAGCCGGTCACCGCCGAGGACGTGGTGTTCACCTTCGAGCGGATCCTGGACGCCGAGGCCAACCCCCTCACCCGCTCCTTCTTCGTCACCTGGCTCGCCGAGGTCCGGGCGCTCGACGAGCGCTCCGTCGAGCTGGAGTTCCGCTTCCCCTTCCCCGACGCGGCGCCCCGGCTGACCATCGCCAAGATCATGCCGAGGCACGTCTTCAGCCGCGAGGGCGCCTGGGACGACGCGGCCGGCGGCTTCGCGCTCGGCTCCGGCCCCTACCGGCAGGCCGCCCACACGCCCAAGTCCAACACCGTCTTCGAGGCGTTCGACGGCTACAACGGGCCCCGGCCGCCCACCTTCCGCACCATGAACTGGCTGTCGGTCATCGACGCCGCGCCCCGCGTCGCCCGGATCTCCGGCGGCAGCGCCGACGCCCAGATCGCCGACAACATCCCCTACGCCAACGTCGAGCAGTTGCGCGGCGACGGCCTTGAGGTGGCGGGCGGCGCCGGCATGAACCACCTGTTCCTGATGTTCAACACCAACAACCCGCCGTTCGACGACGTGCGGGTGCGGCAGGCCCTCTTCCACGCCATCGACACCGAGCAGATCGTCGACGTCGCGCTCCGCGGCAACGGCCGGCCGGCCACCTCGTTCCTCAACGAGGACCACCCGGCGCACCGGCCCGCGGCCACCGTCTACACCTACGACCCCGAGCGGGCCCGCCAGTTGCTCGACGAGGCCGGCGTCGGCGACCTGAACCTCACCCTGATGTCGGTGAACGTCAGCTGGGCCGTGGACTGCCTGCCCACCATCAAGGAGTGCTGGGACGCGATCGGCGTGCGCACCACGCTCGAACCGCAGGAGACCTCGGCGCTGTTCGCCAAGATGGACCAGGACCAGGACTACCAGGTGGTCGCCGCCGTCTCCAACCCCAACCAGTTCGGCCTCGACCCCGACCTGATCCTCCGCTACAACTACACGGCGGGCGGCACCTGGATGGCCTACACCGGCTGGGACACCACCGAGGAGGCCGCCGAGCTGTTCGCGATGATGGACCGCGCCACCGAGGAGCCGGACCCGGACCGCAAGCTCGAACTCGTCCACGAGTACCTGGACGTCATCGCCGAACAGGCCGTCCTCTACCCCGTGGTGCACAACGCGCTGCTCACCGCCTGGGACCCGGACCGGATCGTCGGCGTCCGCGCCCAGCCCTACCCCGGCATCAACCTGCTCCAGGCAAGGGCGCGGGCCTCGTCGTGATCATCGTCGCCCGAATGCTGCTGCGGCGCGTGTTGCTGCTGGTGCCCCTGCTGCTCGGCATCGTCCTCTTCGTCTTCCTGGTGATGCGGTTCTCCGACGCGGACCCGGCCTCCGCGTACTTCCAGGGCGCCAACCCCACCCAGGAGCAACTGCACCAGTTCCGCGAGGAGAACGGGCTGCTCGACCCGCTGCCGGTACGCTACGTCGACTTCGTCGGCGACCTGCTCAGCGGCGACATGGGCATCTCCGTGCTGACCAGGGCGCCGGTCGTCGACCAGGTCACCACCGCGCTGCCGCTCACCATGCAACTGGCCTTCATGGGCCTCGGGATCGCCGTCGTCCTCGCGCTGCTGCTCGGCGTCACTGCCGCCGTCTACCGGGACCGGCTGCCCGACCAGCTGATCCGCGTCGTCTCGCTCACCGGCGTCGCCGCCCCGGCGTTCTGGCTGGCGCTGCTGCTCATCCAGTACGCGGCCGTGGACCACGGCTGGTTCCCGACCGGCGGCTACATCAACCCCAACGACTCGTTCACCGGCTGGCTGGAGACCATGACCCTGCCGGCGCTCGCGCTCTCGCTGCCGGTCGCCGCGCAGCTCACGCGCATCGTGCGGACGGCCGTGGTCGAGGAGCTGGACAAGGACTACGTGCGCACCGCCGTCGGCAGCGGCCTGCCGCCGGTGGTGGTCGTCGGGCGCAACGTCCTGCGGAACGCGCTGATCAACCCGCTGACGGTGCTCGGCCTCCGGGTCGGCTACCTGCTGGGTGGCGCCGTCGTGATCGAGACCATCTTCGCCCTGCCGGGGATGGGCAAGCTGATGATCGACGCGGTGCGCAACGGCGACCCGGCGGTGGTCCAGGGCGTGGTGCTGACCACCGCGGTCGGCTTCGTGGTCGTGAACCTGCTGATCGACATCCTCTACCTGCTGGTCAACCCCCGGCTCAGGAGCGCGACATGAGGTGGCTGCGCAGGCTCCCGGTACTCTCGCGGATCGCGCTCGGCGTCCTCGCGGTCGTCGTCCTCACCGCGCTCCTCGCCCCGCTGCTCTCGCCGTACGACCCGTACGAGCAGGCGCCGACGGTCGAGGGTCCTTCGGCCGACCACTGGATGGGCCAGGACAGCCTCGGCCGCGACATCCTCAGCCGGCTGATGCACGGGGCGCGCTGGTCGCTGGCCATCGGGCTCGGCGCGACGCTGCTCGCGCTGCTGGCCGGCGCGGTGCTCGGCGCGATCGCCGCCACGTCGCGGCGTGCGGTCGACGAGGCGGTGATGCGCGGCCTCGACGTGATCATGGCGTTCCCCGGCATCGCGCTCGCGGCGGTCCTCATCGCCGTCTTCGGCGGCGGCATCCCGGTGCTGATCTGTGCCATCGCCTTCCTCAACATCCCGCCGGTGGCGCGGGTCGTGCGGGCCAACGTGATGGCGCAGTACGGCGAGGACTACGTCGTCGCGGAACGGATCATCGGCGCCCGCACGCCGCACATCCTGATCCGGCACGTGGCGATCAACTGCGCCGCGCCGGTGCTGGTGTTCTGCACGGTGATGGTGGCCGAGGCGATCGTCTTCGAGGCGTCCCTCTCCTTCATCGGCGCCGGCGTCCGGCCTCCCGAGCCGTCCTGGGGCAGCGTCATCGCCGACGGCAAGAACATGGTCCTCCTCGGCGGCTGGTGGGCCACGGTCTTCCCCGGCCTGCTGATGCTGCTGACCGTCCTGAGCCTGAACGTCCTGTCCGAATCCCTCTCCGACACGATGGCCCTGGCGTCCGGCCCTTCGGCGCCGACGGCGCCATCGGCGCCGGAGGCGGCCACGGCGTCCGGCGCTGGCGCGCCGGTGCCGACCGCTGGCGCGGCCGATGCCGCGACCGGCGTTCCGGCCGCCGGCGGTGCGACGCCAGGCGGGCACGGTGGTGCAGCCGCCACCGGCCAGGCCGCTGGCGCGGTTCCGGACCCGTCGTCCGGGACCGGCGAGCCGGCTGGCGGCGTAGCCGCCGCCGTGCCGCCCGCTCGCGTGGCCGAAGCGTCCGGGCCGGCTCCGGCCGGCGCCGCGGCGGAGCCGCGCGGTGTGGCCGGTGGCCCCGCCACCAGCGGCACAGCGCCGGCTGGCGCCGGCGGCGAAGCCGCCGTGGGGGACCGGGCCGCTGGCCCGGCCGGCCAGGCCCCGGTCGCCGACGAGGTCCTTGCCGGGTCGCGGGACGTGTTTCCGTTCTCCGATGTGCTCGCCGAGGCCGGGCGGCGGTTGCGGCGGGACGGGGGCGGGC
>NZ_JAVREM010000141.1:0-5101 GCF_031845425.1 Streptomyces millisiae | reverse complement strand
GGGTGGGGGAAAACCCCGGCGCGGAGCGCCTACGCGCTCAGTGGGGGGCGAGCGGCGCCGCGCCCTCGCCCGTCGCCAGACCCGCCAACAGTTCGCCGTGCTCGGCCAGCCGCCCCGCCACGTCCGGCAGTCGGATGTCCAGCTCCGCGGGAGACCCACAGGAGGCGACCTCCTCCCACGTCACCGGCGCCGACACCGTCGGCGCGGCGCGCGCCCGCAGCGTGTACGGCGTGGCCGTCGTCTTGCGCGCCGCGTTCTGGCTGTGGTCGATGAAGACCCGGCCGGGCCGCAGCCGCCGCGCCATCGCCGCGATGGCGAGGTCCGGCAGCTCCCTGGCCGCC
The DNA here is from genome assembly GCF_031845425.1 of Streptomyces millisiae. NCBI lineage: Bacteria > Bacillati > Actinomycetota > Actinomycetes > Kitasatosporales > Streptomycetaceae > Streptomyces > Streptomyces millisiae. Next base: position 4,760 of record NZ_JAVREM010000141.1, on the reverse strand, counting down.
TCGGTGGCCAGCCGCCGCGCGTAGTCGGAGGAGTCGGCCGACGGCACGGGCCGCAGCGGGCACAGCAGGTGCAGCCCCTTGGCCCCCGAGGTCTTGGCGTAGGCGGTCAGCCCGTCGGCGGCCAGCCGGTCCCGCAGCCACAGCGCCACCCGGCAGCAGTCCACGATGGTGGCCGGCTCGCCCGGGTCCAGGTCGAGGACGAGCCGGTCGGCGACGCCGGGGTCCGTCACCCGCCACTGCGGGGTGTGCAGCTCGACCACCAGGTTGGCCACCCACACCAGGCTGGGCAGGTCCTGCACCAGCACCTGCCGCATCGTGCCCCCGCCGGAGCGCGGGACGTCGCGCGCGGTCACCCACTCGGGGGTGCCGGGCGGCACGTGCTTGGTGAAGAACCGCTCGCCCTCGGGGCCGTCCGGGTAGCGCAGCAGGCTCAGCGGCCGGTCCCGCAGGTGGGGGAGGAGCACGTCGCCGTGGGTCGCGTAGTAGTGCAGCACCTCGCCCTTGGTGGTGCCGTCCGGGTAGATGACCTTGTCCAGGTTGGACAGGGACACCCGGTGGCCGTCCACGGTGACGACCTGCGACGTCATGCCGCGAGCGCCCTGATCAGCTCCTCGCGGTTCATCGAGGAGCGGCCGGGGATGCTGGCCTCGGTGGCCCGCTGGTACAGCTCGGACTTGCTCAGGCCCTCGAGCTCGGCGCGCCGCCTGTCGCCCGCGCGCCCCCGGCCGCGGGCCCGCGCCCCCTTGCGCTCGCCGCCCCGGCCCCCGCCCCCGCCGCGGCGGCCGCGCGCGCTCTCGACGCTGGCCTGCAACGCGTCCATCAGGTCGATCACGTTGGTGGAGCGCGGCGGCGGGGCGCCCTTCTCCACGGTCGCGCCGGTGCGCTTCGCCTCCACCAGTTCGAGCACCCGTTCCTGGTAGGTGTCGTGGAACTCCTCGGGGTTCCACTCCATGCTCAGCGCGTCCACCAGCTGGATGGCGGTGCGCAGCTCCTTGTCCGAGATGGTCGCCCGCTCCGGGAGGTCGCCGATCTCGCGGCGCGGCTCGCGCACCTCGTCCGCCCAGTGCAGGGTGTGCAGGGCCAGGACCTCGCCGTCCGCCCTGACGGCGACCAGGTACTCCCGGTTGCGCATCACGAAGGTGGCGACGCCCGCCTTGTTGGACTCGGTGAGGGCGTCCAGCAGCAGGGAGTACACCTTGGCGTACTCGGGGCCCTTCGGGGCCAGGTAGTAGGACCGGTCGAAGTAGATCGGGTCGACCTGGTCCAGGCCGACGAAGCCCGAGATCTCCAGGCCCTTGGAGCGCCCCGGGGCGATGTCGTCCAGCTCGCCCGGCTCGACGATGACGTACTCGTCACCCATCTCGAAGCCCTTGACGATCTCCTCGGCCGGCACCTCGTCACCGGTGCGCTCGTTGACCCGCTTGTTGCGGACCCGGTCGGAGGTGCCGCGCTGGATCTGGTTGAAGCGGATGGTGTGGCTCCGGGTGGCGGTGAAGAGCTGCACCGGCATCGCGACCAGGCCGAAGGACAGCGCGCCGCTCCAGATCGCCCTCGCCATGGGAGCACCTCCTCACCTCACTCCCATGGCACCCCGGGGGACCGGAGATCGCATCCCGGCCGCCCGCCTCAGTAGCGCCTCAGTAGCGGTAGAAGCCGGCGCCCGTCTTCCTGCCCAGCTGGCCGGCGGCGACCATCCGCAGCAGCAGGGGCGGCGGGGCGTACGACGGCTCCTTGTGCTCCGCGTACATCGACTCGGCGATGGAGACCACCGTGTCGAGCCCGATCAGGTCGGCGAGCTTGAGCGGCCCCTGCGGATGGGCGCAGCCGAGCTCCATGCCGCTGTCGATGTCGTCCCTGGTGGCCGCCCCGGACTCGAACATCCGGACGGCCGCCAGCAGGTAGGGGATCAGCAGCGCGTTGACGACGAACCCGGAACGGTCCTGGGCGCGGATGACGTGCTTGCCGAGCACGTCGGTGACCAGTGCCTCGGCCCGCCGCACCGTTCCGTCCGCCGTGGTGAGCGCGGGGATGACCTCGACCAGCCGCTGCACCTGGGCCGGGTTGAAGAAGTGGATGCCGAGCACCTGGGTGGGCCGCGTGGTGGCCACCGCGAGGTTGACCAGCGGGATGGCCGAGGTGTTGGAGGCCAGGATGGCGTCCGGTCGGGTGACGACCTGGTCGAGCACCTGGAAGATCTCCGTCTTCACCGGCTCCTTCTCGACCACCGCCTCGATCACCAGGTCGCGTTCCGCGAACTCGCCCAGATCAGTGGTGAACGTCAGCCGGTCGAGCGCCGCGTCCCGGTCGGCCGCCGTGACCTTGCCGCGCTCGACGGCGCGGTCCAGCGAGGCGACCAGCCGGGTGCGGCCGAGCTCCAACGCCTCGCCCGTCGTCTCCGCGACCATCACGTCGAGGCCCGAGCGGGCGCACACCTCGGCGATCCCGGCGCCCATCTGGCCGCAGCCCACCACCCCGACGCGTTCGATGTCGCTCATCGACCAGCCCTTCCGCTCCGCCGCTTGCCGTACCACGTGATCGTCGTCGCAGGGATGACGTTACCCCCGGAGCGGAGGGGGAGGGCCGGCCGGGCCGGCCCTCCCACCCGGCTCAGCCGACGGCGCAGGAGGTGCCGTTGACCGCGAAGGCCGTCGGACTGCCGTTGGCGCCGCTCCAACTGCCGAGGAAGCCGACGGTGGTGGAGCCGCCCGGGGAGAGGGTGGCGTTCCACGCGGCCGGGGTGACGGTCACATTGGGGCCGCTCTGGGTGTGGCTGCCGTTCCACAGCTGGCTGATGGTCTGCCCGGCCGGGAAGGACCAGGTCAGCCGCCAGCCGCTGAGGGCCGTGGGGCCGGTGTTGGTCACCGTGACCTCACCCTGGAAGCCGCCCTGCCACTGCCCGGACACCCGGTAGCCGACCCGGCACGGCGCGTTCCCCGGCTCCTCCGGCTCCTCGGGGTCCTCCGGATCTTCCGGGTCCTCCGGGCCGCCGGGGTCCCCACCACCGGGCTCGTCGGTCTCGCCGTAGATCACCCCCCGGCCGTTGGTGCTGACGTACACCCGGCCGAACACCCGCGGGTCGCCGGTGATGGCCGCGCCGGTCCACGCCCACTGGTGCTCGTCGTCGTTGATCCGCACCCAGGTCGCGCCGGTGTCCGTGGAACGGTAGATGCCGCGGACACCGTCGACGACGCCGCTGCTGTACAGCGTCTGGTACGAGGCGCCGGGGGCCGCGGCGCCGAAGCCGACGGTGTCGGCGTCGATGGCGGAGAGCCGGGTGAAGCTGGTGCCGGAGTCGGTGGAGCGCCACAGGCCGCCGCCGGCCAGCCAGATGTCACCGCCGCGCCCCGGCACGGCCGCGAAGCGCACGTCGTCCGTCGGCAGCCCGGTGGCGGCGGCCGTGAAGGAGGCCCCGCCGTTGGTGCTGACGTAGAAGGTGCCCTGGTGGACGCCGTAGAAGCGGCTGGGGTTCACCCGGTCCGCCTCGACCCGGGCGCCCTGCGGAATGCCCTGGGAGGCGGTCCACGAGTTCCCGAAGCCCACCGAGTAGTGCACCCCGGCGCCCTCCGGGCTCCACACGAAGCGGCTGCCGTCGGCCGCCGCCGCCACCGTGCCGCCGTGCGCCCCGGCCGGCGCGGTGCTGGCGAACCAGTTGCCGCCCCCGTCGGTGGAGAAGTTCACGGTCGGCGCGGTGGACTCGCTGACGTGGTTGCCGACCCGCACCACGGTGGCCGGCGCCAGCTCGGCGAAGTCCAGCCCCGTGGTGGTGCCGAAGGAGGGGAAGGCGTCGGACGGCACCTGCGTGAGGCTGGTGTGCCGGAAGCCGCCGATGTCGCCGAGACCGCTGAGCAACGGGGCGCCGCTCGGCGGGCTCGCCAGGTCGTTGACCGCCGTCTCCTCCAGGCCGCGCACATAGGGGCGGATGGTGAAGGTCTGGTTCCGGTCCCAGTTGGTGAGCTGGGTGGTGCCGTAGAGCGTGGCCCCCGTGCCGTAGAAGAGCCGGTCCGCGTCGAACGGGTCGATCTCCATGCCCTCGGTCATCCAGCCGAGCTTGGGCGACTCCTCGGGCGGCTGCGGGGTGGCGTTGAAGTCCATCCAGGGCACCGAGGAGATGTCGATCGTGTAGCGCTTGCTCCGGTTGGGATAGCTGGTGAACTCCCAGGACCGGCTCCAGCTGTCCCCGCCGTCGGTGGAGCGGAAGATCTGGGTGTCCGGCCACCAGGAGCTGTAGGCGGTGACCATCACGGTGCCGGGGTTCTGCCGGTCCACGGTCAGGCCGCTGAAGCCGAAGTACCGGTCGCTGTTGGCGGCCACCGGGGAGACGTCGGTCCAGGTGCCGGCGCCGGTGTCGTACCGCCAGACCTGGCCGTCGGCGCCGGCGTAGGGGCCCGCGTCGTCGCTGGTGGCGATGTAGAGGTCGCCGGTCTCCTCGTCGAGCACGCCCTTGTGCGGCAGGTAGCCGGTGGGCTGACCGGGGATCGCCTGCCAGGTCGCGCCGCCGTCGGTGGAGCGGTAGACGCTCTCGCCGAGGTCGGCGACGCCGGCGTAGATGGTCCGGGTGGGGCTGCCGGGCGAGCCCGTCGACGGATCGAAGGTGATCCAGGTGACGCCGACCAGCTCGCTCTGGTACCCGGTGGAGTCGCTCGGGTCGGGCGCGTAGTCACCTGGGTTGGGGAACGAGGTGACCTCCCGCCAGCTCACCCCGGCGTCGGTGCTGCGCCACAGCCCCTCGCCGCTCGGCGCGCCCAGGTAGAGCACGTCGT
>NZ_JAVREM010000140.1:0-5205 GCF_031845425.1 Streptomyces millisiae | reverse complement strand
TGTCGTTGGGGTCGACGACCAGGCGCTCGCCCATGCCGCGGCCCGGCATGTTGCCGCCGAGCTTGAAGGGCAGCTCGGTGGTCTGCCAGGTCTCGCCCCGGTCGGCGGAGCGCAGGATCGCGCCGTTGTTCGGGTCCCAGTCGTTGGTGTAGCTGCCGACGGCCGCGTAGACGCGGTCGGGGTCGACGGGGTCGGTGGCGATGGACGCGACGCCCGTGTGGCCCCAGTCGTCCCAGCCGACGTGGTCGAGCAGCGGGATCCAGGACTGGTCCGACTGGTTCCAGCGGTAGGCGCCGCCGATGTCGGTCCTGGCGTAGACCAGGTCCGGCTCGGTCCGGTTGAAGACGATGCTCGGCACGAAGCCGCCGCCGCCGATCGCGACGTTGTCCCACGTGTAGTCGGCGGCCGCCTCGACCTCGGCGCCGACCGCCTCCCGGGCCCGGTCGGCCGCGGCACTCGCCGGAGCCGTCGTCGCGGCGGTGAGCAGCCCGCCCGTGAGAGCCATGCCGGCCAGCAGGGCCGTCGCCGGTCTCCCTCTTCGCACGCTGGCGCTCCTCTCCTTACTCGTCCGCCGCGGGCGGCGGTTGGGGGTGGCAAAAAGGATGGGAGCGCTCCCAGGTGTGCGTGCGGCCGATGCTAACTGTCGAATGTTGTTCGCATAAGGGGTGTGTCACTCGCTCGTTGCGACTGAGAGTCCGTCACGCTGTGCTGGGTATACGTAACATGGTGATACCGACAGGGGGCTTTCGATGGCACGCATCACCCGCAGGAGCCTGGCGATCGCCACGCTGGGCACGATGGCAGGGGCGCTGACGCTCAGTCAGTCCTCGGCCGCCGCCGGCCGCGGAGCGGTTCCGCTGGCGGCGCCCGGCGCGGCGGCCGGGGGCGGCGCGAGAGCGACGCGGCTGCGCGGTATGTGGATCGCCTCGGTCGCCAACATCGACTGGCCGAGCAAGCCGGGGCTCTCGGCGGACGCGGCGCGGGCCGAGCTGACGGCCCTGTTCGACGCGGCGGCCCGCTGGCGTCTGAACACGGTCTTCCTCCAGGTGAGGCCCACGGCCGACGCGTTCTGGCCCTCGCCGCACGAGCCGTGGTCGGAGTGGCTGACCGGCACTCAGGGCCGGGATCCCGGCTGGGATCCGCTGGACTTCGCGGTCACCGAGGCGCACGAGCGCGGCCTGGCGCTGCACGCCTGGTTCAACCCCTACCGGATCGCGACGCACGCCGAGCCCTCCCGGCTGACGGCCGATCACCCGGCGCGCCGGAACCCCGGCTGGGCGGTGCCCTACGGCGGCCGGCTCTACTACAACCCCGGTCTGCCGGAGGTGCGTGCCTTCACGCAGGACGCGATGATGCACGCCGTCGAGTCCTACGACATCGACGGCGTGCACTGGGACGACTACTTCTACCCCTATCCGGTGTCAGGCGAGGAGTTCGACGACGACGCGGCCTTCGAGGAGCACGGCGGGGACTTCGGCGACCGCGGTGACTGGCGGCGGCACAACATCGACCTGCTGGTGCGGGAGATGGCGGCGCGGGTGCGCGAGGCCAAGCCGGACGTGGCCTTCGGGGTCAGCCCCTTCGCTGTCTGGCGCAACAAGACGACCGACCCGCTCGGCTCGGACACCGACGCCGGCGTGCAGACCTACGACGACCTGTACGCGGACACCCGCACGTGGGTGCGGGAGGGCTGGATCGACTACGTGCTTCCCCAGGCCTACTGGCACATCGGGCAGGAGGGGGCCGACTACGAGACCGTGGTCTCCTGGTGGGCGGAGGTCGCCAGGGGCACCGGCGTCGAACTCCACATCGGCGAGGCCATCTACAAGGTGGGGGACCCGGCGCAGGGCTCGGCCTGGCAGGATCCGGCCGAGCTGTCCCGGCACCTCACGCTGTGCGCCGACCACCCGGAGGTGGGGGGCAACGCCTTCTACTCGGCCAAGCAGGTCAAGGCGGATCCGCTCGGCGCGATGTCCCGGGTGTACCGCGACCACTACGCGTGAGCGGGCGCCGCGGCGCCCGCTCACGGTGGGGTGCGGCGTCAGCCGCGCCCCATGAGCCGGCCGCGCCCGCTCCTGATCTCCGAGTCGGGCCCCGGGGACACCACGCTCTCGTGGCCGTCGGCCGAGCGCACCCGGAAGGGCGGCTCGCCGTTCTCGCCCAGGACCTCGATGACCTCGGCGACCCGATCGGTGTCGCCGACGGTCCTGCCGTGCGTGACCATCCGGTCGCCTGTCTTCGCTCGCATCGGGATACCCTCCCGTCGCCTCTCGCCGTTCCCGGAGGCCCGCGGCGGATCGCCCCTTCGACAGGCGAACTGACCGCCACCCCCGGTGTGACCTACGTCACCACTTTCAGTCTACGTCGCGCCTCCCTGACACGTCAGCCGCGGGACCGCTGGGTGATCACGATGCAGACCAGCACCGCCACCGCCGTGAGTGGCGCGGCCGGGGTGAGGCGCTCGTCGAGCAGCAGCACCGCCCACCCCAGCGTGAGCAGCGGCTGGGCGAGCTGCAACTGACTGGCTCTGGCGATGCCGGCGCGGGCGAGGCCGCGGTACCAGACCGCGATGCCCAGGAGCTGGGAGCCGAAGGCCACCCACAGCAGGCCGACGGTCGAGCGTGCCGTGAGCTCGGCCGGCTCGGTCGCCAGCGCGGCGACGAGGCCGACCGCGGCCGGCGGCAGGCTGGCCGTGAGGGCCCAGGCCATCACCTGCCAGCCCGGCATCTCGCCGGCCAGCCGGCCCCCCTCGCCGTAGGCGGCGGCGCAGATCAGCAGCGCGAGCAGCAGGTAGCCGTCGCCGGCCGTGGGAGCGCCGCCGTTCTGCCGGACGGCGAAGACCAGCACCGCGGCGGCCCCGACCAGCGCCGCGCCCCAGAAGGCGCGGGACGGGCGGCTGCCCGTCCGGAGCGTGACGTAGCAGGCGGTGCTGATCGGCAACAGTCCGACCACCACGGCGGCGTGGGCGGTGGACGAGGTCTGGAGGGCGAGCGTGGTCAGCAGCGGGAAGCCGATCACGGTGCCGGCGGCCACGGTCGCGAGGCCGGGCCAGTGCCGGCGCTCGGGCAGCGGGACGCGAGCCAGCACGAGCCAGCCGACGGCGGCGACCGCGCCCAGCACGACGCGGGCACAGGTGAGCGTCCAGGGGCCGAGCCCGTCCAGACCCCAGACCGTGCCGGGGAAGGTGAGGGAGAACGCGAGGACCCCGAGGGCGGCGAGGGCGATGCCACCCCGGTCCGTGGTTCCGGCCGGCACCGCTATCGGTGCGCGGGCGGTAGCGCTATGGTGATCCGTCATGAAACACGGTAGCAGTGAGGCGGAGCTGGCCGGCCTGCTGCGTCGGGATCTGGACCGCTACCGGCCGGGGGAGCGGCTGCCCTCCAGCCGGGAGCTGATGCGCCGCCACCATGTCGGCCCGGGGACCGTCGCCCGCGCGCTGGCGGCGCTGGCCGCCGAGGGGCTCGTGGTGACCCGCCCGGGCGCCGGTGCCTTCCGCGCCGGGCCGCGCCCGGCGACCCCGCCGCCGGGCGACACCTCCTGGCAGCAGATCGCCCTCACCGCCGAGCCTTCGCCCGACGAGGTGCCGCGCACCGTGGAGGCGGAGGGCGTGCTGGCGACCCTGGTCGCCCCGCCGTCCGGCGTCATCGAGCTCAACGGCGGCTACCTGGCGCCCGCGCTGCGGCCGGAGCGGGCGCTGGCCGCCGCGCTCGCCAGGGCCGGGCGCCGCCCGGGCGCCTGGGACCGCCCGCCGATGGCCGGCCTGCCGGAGTTGCGGGCCTGGTTCGCCCGCGAGATCGACGGAGGCGCCGGCACGGTGGCCGCCGCCGACGTGCTGATCACCGCCGGCGGGCAGAGCGCCCTCACCACCGCGCTGCGCGCCCTCGCGCCGCCCGGCGCCCCGGTGCTCGTGGAGTCGCCGACCTACCCCGGGATGCTGGCCGTCGCCCGGGCCTCGGGGCTGCGTCCCGTCCCCGTGCCGGTGGACGCCGACGGGGTGCGCCCGGACCTGCTACGACAGGCGTTCCGCGCCAGTGGGGCGCGGGTCTTCGTCTGCCAGCCGCTCTTCCAGAACCCGACCGGCGCGGTGCTCGCTCCGGAGCGAAGGGCCGAGGTGCTCGCCGCGGCGCGGGCCGCCGGCGCCTTCGTGGTCGAGGACGACTTCGCCCGGCTGCTCGGCCACGAGGACGCGGGGCCGCTGCCGGCGAGCCTGGCGGCCGACGACCCGGACGGCACGGTGGTGCACGTCCGTTCGCTGACCAAGGTCACCTCGGCCAGCCTGCGGGTCGGGGCCCTGGCCGCGCGTGGTCCGGTCGCCGAGCGGCTGCGCGCCATCCAGATCGTCGACAGTTTCTTCGTCCCGCGACCGCTGCAGGAAACGGCGCTCGAACTCGTCGGCGCGCCCGCGTGGGGCCGTCACCTCAGGGCGGTGGCACGGGAGTTGCGGGAGCGGCGGGAGGCGATGACACGGGCGCTCGCGGCCGGCCCCGCCGGGCCCCAGGCGCCTCCGCCGCGCGGCGGCTACCACCTGTGGCTGCCGCTGCCACCCGGCTCGGACGAGGCCGCGCTCACGGCCGCCGCGCTGCGGGCCGGCGTCGCCGTCGCGCCCGGCCGCCCGTACTTCGCGGCCGAGCCGCCCGCCGCCCACGTCCGCCTCAGCTTCGCGCCCGCCGCCGGGCACGCCGAACTGGTCGAGGGGGTACGGCGGTTGGGCGCGGCCTGGCGCGACGCGCTGGGCGGCCCAGCGGGACCGTCGTGAGATTTACCTCAGCGTAGTGGTGCGGATATTCGAGTGCTCGTACGATCGCGCCATGCTGGTCACGCTGATCGCCGCAGCCCGCAGTTCCAGCCTGCTCGACGCACGCTTCGGCGATGACCGCCCACTCGACACCGCCGGCTGGCGAGCGCTGGAGCGCGCCATCCCGGCCCTGCTGCCGCTTACCGCCGCCGAGCTCCGCTACTGCTCGCCGACCCCGGGCAGCCGCCAGACGGGGGAGGCCATCGGCCTCGCCCCGCTCGCCCAACCCGCCCTGCGCGACTGCGACATGGGGCGCTGGAACGGGCTCACCCTACAGGAGGTCACCGCCCGCGAGCCGGCCGCGGTCGACGTCTGGCTCGCCGACCCGCGCTCGGCCCCACACGGGGGCGAGGCCCTGCTGTCCTTCGTCTCCCGGGTCGGCGGCTGGCTCGACACCCGCCCCATCGACG
>NZ_JAVREM010000139.1:0-5256 GCF_031845425.1 Streptomyces millisiae | reverse complement strand
CGGGTGGGCGGGGAACATCCCCGCGCGGAGCGCGAGGAGAGCGGGGACACATCCGGCGCGGAGCGCCGCGGGAGGGCCGGCCGCGCGCCAGGGCGGACCGGTCGCGCGCCAGGGCGGTGTGTCACCCGAACGGCGGTGTGGCGGTGGCCAGCGCAGCGGTCCGGTGGCGCCATGGGGGCTATGTACTCGCATCTGCGGACTGCCGTCGTGGCCGGCGTCGTCCTGGCCGCCACGGCGCTCGTGCCCGGGCGGCCGGTGGCCGCCGACGCGCTCTCCGAGAAGGAGCTGCGCGTCGCGCTCCTGGACGCCGTCGACTTCCCCGAGGGCTGGGCCAGTGACAGCGCCCGCTCGGCCCGCGAGCGCGGCTTCGGCGTTCCCGAGCCCACCGAGCGCGACTGCCGTGAGCTGTTCGACAGCGCCGAGGAGACGAAGGCGAGCGCCGGCTTCGCCAAGACCCGCAGCGGGCCCTTCGTCACCACGGTCGTCGCCGCGCACGAGGACGAGGCCGCGGCCCGCCGCGCGCTCGAAGGGCTGCGCGAGGCCACCGCCGAGTGCGGCACCATCCACACCCGCGAGGGCACCTCCGGCTCCACCACCGTCGCCTACGAGGCGTCCACGTTGGACGTCGACCGGCTCGGCGAGGAGAGCACCGCCGTCCGCTTCAACCGGCGGGCCCAGGAGGGCGAGAGCGGTGACACCGGCGTCGTCGCCGACCTCGTGGTCGCCCGCGTCGGCGCCCACCTGGTGCGGGTGGCGCAGGCCGGGCGCGACGACAAGGGCACCGGCGACGTCTCCGACATCGCCGAGACGGCCGTCAGGAAGCTGGAGGACGTCTGCGAGGGACGCTCGCCCGCGCCCCGCCGGGACCAGCCCGGCACCACGGATCTCTGAGCCGCCACGCCCCGTTAAGCTCGGGGCCATGACAGACGCCGTTGACCCCGAGGACACCAAGATCATCACGCTGGCGCGCAGCGCCCGTGCCCGCAACGGCGTGCCCGAGGGAGCGGCGGTCAGGGACGAGACCGGCCGCACCTATGTGGCCACCACCGTCGCGCTCGACTCGCTGCGGCTGAGCGCGCTGCGCGCCGCCGTCGTGCTGGCCGCGTCCAGCGGCGCGGCGTCGCTGGAGGCCGCCGCCGTGGTCAGCGCGGCAGAGGCGCTGCCGGCCGAGGACCTCGCCGCCGTCCGCGACCTCGGCGGCGCTGGCACCCCCGTCCTGCTGGCTGGCCCGGACGGTGCCCTTCGTGCGACGATCCCCGCGTCATGAGCACCCCAGATTCCCTCAGCGGCGCCTTCCCGGAGTTCCCGGAGTACCCGGACGACCACCGCTCCGGCTTCGCCTGCTTCGTCGGCCGCCCCAACGCCGGTAAGTCGACGCTGACCAACGCGCTGGTCGGCACCAAGGTCGCGATCACCTCCAACCGTCCGCAGACCACCCGGCACAGCGTCCGCGGCATCGTGCACCGCCCCGACGCCCAGCTGGTGCTGGTCGACACCCCGGGCCTGCACAAGCCGCGCACCCTGCTCGGGCAGCGGCTCAACGACGTCGTCCGCACCACCTGGGCGGAGGTCGACGTCATCGGCTTCTGCCTGCCCGCCAACGAGAAGATCGGCCCCGGCGACCGCTTCATCGCCAAGGAGCTGGCGAACATCCGCCGCACCCCGAAGATCGCGGTCGTCACCAAGACCGACCTGGTGACCCCCGAGGCGCTGGCCGAGCAGCTCATCGCCGTCGACCTGCTGGGCAAGGAGATCGGCCTCGAGTGGGCCGAGATCGTGCCGGTCTCCGCCGTCGCGGGCCAGCAGGTGTCGCTCCTCGCCGACCTGCTGGTGCCGTTGCTGCCCGAGGGCCCGCCGCTCTACCCGGAGGGCGACCTGACGGACGAGCCCGAGCAGGTCATGATCGCCGAGCTGATCAGGGAGGCCGCTCTCGAGGGCGTGCGGGACGAGCTGCCCCACTCGATCGCCGTGGTGGTCGAGGAGATGCTGCCCCGCGAGGACCGTCCCGAGGACCGTCCGCTGCTGGACATCCACGCCAACCTGTACATCGAGCGGTCCAGCCAGAAGGGCATCGTGATCGGCCCCAAGGGCCAGCGGCTGCGGGAGGTCGGCACCAAGTCCCGCAAGCAGATCGAGGCGCTGCTCGGCACGCCGGTCTTCCTCGACCTGCACGTGAAGGTCGCCAAGGACTGGCAGCGCGACCCCAAGCAGCTCCGCCGCCTCGGCTTCTGAGAGCGGGTGGTCGGCGGTGCCCTAACGGCTGCCGAGCAGGCGCTCGGTGGCGGCGACCGGCAGGGACAGCGCCTCGGCGATGGTCGAGAGCGTCTGCCGCTCGGCGTCCGTGCACGGCCCGTCGGCCAGCGCGACCCGGGCGCCGAGCAGCAGCAGGGCCTCCCGACCCGGGGCCGCCAGGTGCGGGGTGAGGGCCCCGACGGCCGCCCGCACCTCGTGGTCCAGCGGCGGCAGCCGGCGGCGGCCCATCGCGGCCCTGAGCGTCAGCAGCCCGTCCTCGGTGCACTCCGGGTAGCCCGCGTCGCGGATCACGGCGACCGCGGCCCGCCGGGCGGCGGCCTCCTCGCCGCCGCCCGCCCCGAGCATCGCCAGCGCGATCGCGTACACCGCGTCCCGCAGCAGCCCGGCCAGCCTGGTCGTGGTCGGCTGGCCGAGCGCGTCCGGCGGGAAGTGACCCCGGCACGAGACGCACTCCACGACCGGCTCGGCCGCGCCGCGCGGCAGCACCGGGAGGCCGAGTACCGTCAGCCGCCGCCGGCCGGTCAACAGCCGGTAGCAGCGGTCGCCCCCGCACCCCGCGCAGAAGAAGTCGCCGTCGTCGACGATCCGCCACGCCGTCCGGACCCCAGCCACCCTGAGCCCCACCCTGGAGCGCACCACGCCGTACCTCCATCACCCGCCGGCAACATCGCCGACGTGATGTTAACCACACACGGGGTCGGGAGTCAGCAGTGCGAACGGACCGAAACCGAGTCCGGGCCCCTAGCGCGCCGCGCGGTTGACGGCCGAGACCACGGCCTTCAGCGAGGCGCGCACGATGTTGGCGTCGATGCCGACGCCCCACAGCACCCGGTCGCCGACGGCGCACTCGATGTACGCCGCCGCCTTGGCGCCGGCGCCCTCGCTCATCGTGTGCTCCACGTAGTCCAGCAGCCTGACGTCCTCCGCCACCACGCCCGCCGAGGACAGCGCGTCGAAGAAGGCGGCCAGCGGCCCGTTGCCCGTGCCCGTGAGCACTGTGTCGACGCCGTCCACCACGGCCTCCACGGTGAGCGCGTCCGCGCCCTCGGAGGAGGTCGACGCCTGCGCGTCGCGCAGCGCGATCCGGCCCCAGCCCGAGGCGCTCGGCAGGTACTCGTCGGAGAAGGTCTCCCAGATCTGCGCCGGGGTGACCTCGCCGCCCTCCGCGTCCGTCTTCTCCTGGATGATCCGCGAGAACTCCACCTGCATGCGGCGCGGCAGGTCCAGCTTGTGGTCGTTCTTCAGCACGTAGGCCACGCCGCCCTTGCCGGACTGCGAGTTGACCCGGATCACCGCCTCGTAGGAGCGGCCCACGTCCATCGGGTCGATCGGCAGGTACGGCACGTCCCACGACAGCTGGTCGACGCCGACGCCCTCGGCGGCGGCCTGGTCGGCCATCGCCTCGAAGCCCTTCTTGATGGCGTCCTGGTGGGAGCCGGAGAAGGCGGTGTAGACGAGGTCGCCCACGTAGGGGTGGCGCGGCGCGATCTCCATCTGGTTGCAGTACTCCCAGGTACGACGGATCTCGTCGATGTCCGAGAAGTCGATCTGCGGGTCGATGCCCTGCGAGAACAGGTTCATGCCCAGCGTCACCAGGTCGACGTTGCCGGTGCGCTCGCCCTGCCCGAACAGACAGCCCTCCACCCGGTCGGCGCCGGCCATCAGCGCCAGCTCGGCGGCGGCGACGGCGGTGCCGCGGTCGTTGTGCGGGTGCGTGGAGAGGCAGACGAACTCGCGGCGGGACAGGTTCCGCGACATCCACTCGAAGCGGTCGGCGTGCGTGGACGGCGTCGAGCGCTCGACGGTGGCCGGCAGGTTGAGGATGATCTCGCGACCCTCCTCCGGCTGCCACACGTCCATCACCGACTCGCAGACCTCCAGCGCGAAGTCCAGCTCGGTGTCGGTGAAGATCTCCGGGCTGTACTGGTAACCGAAGACGGTCCGGTCGTCCAACAGCTTCTCGGCGCACTTCAGCACCAGCCGGGTGCCGTCCACCGCGATGCCCCGCACCTCGTCCCGGCCCCCGCGGAACACCACGCGGCGGAAGGTGGGGGCGGTGGCGTTGTACAGGTGCACGGTCGCCCGGTGGGCGCCCACCAGCGACTCGACGGTCCGCTCGATCAGCTCCTCGCGCGCCTGGGTCAGCACGGAGATGGTGACGTCCTCGGGGATGGCGTCCTCTTCGATGATCGACCGCACGAAGTCGAAGTCCGTCTGGCCGGAGGAGGGGAAGCCGACCTCGATCTCCTTGTAGCCCATGCGTACCAGCAGGTCGAACATGGCGCGCTTGCGGGTGGGCGACATCGGGTCGATCAGGGCCTGGTTGCCGTCCCGCAGGTCGGTGGAGAGCCAGCGCGGCGCGGCGGTGATCCGGTTGTTCGGCCAGGTGCGGTCGGGGATGTCCACGGCCTCGAACGGGCGGTACCGGTGGACGGGCATACCGGAGGGCCGCTGGCGCACGGTCGCGTTGGTCAGGGGGGTGGGCTTGCCGGTGACACTCATGTCGTTCGGGTCTCCTGCGCGGGATGACGGCTGATCGCTGGGAAACGGCCGACGGGCAGCGCCGAACTCCGCGGGGAGGGGGTCGGCCTGGTGACTACAGACCCTCGCCGCGGCGGCTAAGGAGAAGGATCCCGAAACGCATCGCCCGCCCAGCGTAACTCGCCCGACGACGGTGGCCACGCCCGTATCACCATCCGAGACGACCCCGCTGCTGGGCGCTTGGCCTTGGCCGCCGGCCGGCCGGCCCGACCAGGCGGCGAAGCCGCCGAGGTCGGGCCTTGCGGCCGTGCCGGCCTGGCGGCCGTGCCGGCCTGGCGGCCGTGCCGGCCTGGCGGCCGTGCCGGCCTTGCGGCCGTGCGGTGCCGCGCCCACCCACCCGCCCTTGGCGGGTGGCCTCGCGCGGCACGGGCCGCGTGGCCCGGCGGCGTAGCCGCCGCGGGCCCTCGGCCCTGGCGGGCCGAGCACCGCGCGCAGCGCGAGCAGGCCCGCCCACCCCGGCGC
>NZ_JAVREM010000138.1:0-5678 GCF_031845425.1 Streptomyces millisiae | reverse complement strand
GGGCGGCGGCGGCCCCGCGCGGGGCCGCCGCCGCCCCGCGCGGGAGCGCGGCGGCGGACCCGCGCGGGAGCGCTACGCCGCGTCGATGAGCTCGTTCATCCGGGCGATCTCGTCGCCCTGCGTGGCGACGATGTCCGCGGCCATGTCGAGCGCGGGCTGGTACGCCCCGCCGGACTGCTCGGTCTCCGCCATCTCGACGGCGCCCTCGTGGTGCTCGATCATCATCCGTAGGAACGCCGCGTCGAACTCGGCGCCGTCGGACTGCTCCAGCGTGGACATGTCGTCCGGCGACATCATTCCGGCCATGTCGTGGCCCGAGTGGTCCTCGTCCTCGGCCGGGACGTCCTCGCCCCAGGCCGTCAGCCACTCCGTGAGCGTCGCGATCTCGGGCGCCTGGGCGGCCTCGATCGCCTCGGCCAGCTCGACGACCTCGGGTGACTCGGCGCGGGACGCGGCGAGCTCGGCCATCTCCACGGCCTGGCGGTGGTGCGGGATCATCCCCTGGGCGAACGCCACGTCGGCGTCGTTCCACTCGGCTCCAGGCTCGGACTGCTCGGACTGTTCGGACTCCTCGGAGCCCTCCGACGGGGTCTGGCTCTCGGCGCTGTCGTGGCCGCCGGAGTGGCCGGCGTCCGAGTCGCCTTCCTCGGTGCCGCAGGCGACGAGGACGGCGGTCGCCGTCAGGCCGGCGGCGGACAGGGCGGCGGCGCGGCGCAGCCGGGCGCGCAGGGGGGAACGGTGTGTGGTCATGGTGGTGCGACTCCTGTACGTGTCCCTGAAAAGGGACGAAGGCATGAAAGGGCATGGCATGGCGTGGCGGCGGCCGGGGTGGCCGCCGTGGGTGCCCCTATATGCGGAGGAGTTGCAGTTCGCTGAGCGAGGGCGGGGCCCGGCCGCCCGGGTCGTGGGCCGGGCCAGGGCCCGGCGCGCCGGCCTGGGTGGCCACGGCGGGGGCGAGCGGCGAGAGCGTGGGCGCCTGCGGCGCGTGGGTGCCGCCGACGGCGGCCGCGGCGCAGGCGGGGTCGGCGTGCTCCGGGTGGCCGCCCGACTCGTGACAGAGCCGCTCGGCCGTGGCCGACATGCCGTCGTCCGCGGCCATCTCCGACTGGTGCGCGGGGGCCGCGGCAACCGTCACCGAGGGGGCCAGGCCGTGCATCGCCAGCAGGCCGGCGAGCAGGGCGAGCACGGTCAGCGGTCCCGCGGCCCAGCGCGGCGCGCGCCATGCCGGGTGGGGGTATCGCCGCCGTGTCACACGCCCATCCTAGGCCGATGGTCGGCCCGGGCGGGCCCGGGGCTCGCGTTGCGGGCTCGCCGGGGCGGTCGCACGCTGGTGGGTGAGCCAGGAAGGGAGCCCGCGATGACCCAGCCCCCGGCGGTCGATCGGCCGGTCGTCGGCTCGTACCCGGACTACGAGGGTGCGCAGCGCGCGGTCGACTTCCTCTCCGACAACCACTTCCCGGTGGAGCACACCGCGATCATCGGCAGCGACCTGCGGATGGTGGAGACGGTGCTCGGCCGGCTGACGCTGGGCCGGGCGGCGCTGGCCGGGATGGCCACCGGCGCCTGGTTCGGACTGCTGGTCGGCCTGTTCCTGACGGCGTTCAGCGCCAACAACCACCACGTGCTGGTGCTGATCTTCGCCGGCCTGGTCTACGGCCTCGTCTTCGGCGCGATCTGGGGCTTCGCCTCGCACGCCGTCACCAGGGGCCGCCGGGACTTCTCGTCGCGCAGCCAGATCGTGGCGGCGCGCTACGACGTGGTGGCGGACGAGAAGGTGGCGGACGAGGCGAAGAACCTGCTGATCAAGCTGGGCTGGCGGCAGGGCCAGCCGTGAGTCGCGCCCACCCGGAGGCCCACCCGGACGCGCGGGCGGTCACTCGGCGGTCGCCAGGATCTCCGCTATCGCCTTGGCGGCCTCGTCGGCGTCCTCGCCGGTGGCGCGAACCGTGACGGAGGCGCCCGCGGTGGCGCCGAGTCCCATGACGCCGAGCACGCTGGCCGCGTTGACGGTGCGCCCCGCGTAGTCGAGCTCGATCGTGCTCTGGAAGCCGGCGGCGGCCTTGGTGAGCTGGCCGGCGGGGCGGGCGTGCAGGTTGGCGGGCAGGATCACGGTGGTCTCGGAGCGTGCCGACATGGCGTGCCTCCTTGGGGGTTGCGGCGAAGGACGGGAGGTCGACCCCGTGGGCGGCGCGAGTACCATGCCGACGGGTGCGCCCATGAACGCCGATGTTAAATACCGGAACGCGATTCAGCAATACTGAACACCTCACAGCTCAGGGGACGAGGGAGTGGCCATGGTCCAGGCGGTGCAGCGGGCGGTCCAGATCCTGCGGGAGCTGGCCACAGCGGGGCCCCGGCTCGGCGTCACCGAGCTCGCCGACCGCCTCGGCGTCGCCAAGCCCACGGCGCACGCGCTGCTGCGCACGCTGGAGGCCGAGGGCATGGTCACCCAGGACCCGGAGAGCTCCAAGTACCTGCTCGGCCCCGACCTGCTGCTGCTCGGCAACGCCTACCTGGACACCCAGGAGCTGCGGACCCGCTCGCTGACCTGGGCCGACCTGCTCGCCTCGCGGGCCGGCGAGGCGGTGTGGGTGGCGGTGCTCACCGGGGACCACGTGCTGGTGGTGCACCACGCGTTCCGGCCGGCCGGCGCCGTGCAGATCCTGGAGGTGGGCGCCAGCATCCCGTGGAACACCTGCGCCCTGGGCAAGGCCATGGTGGCCTGGGCCCCGGACGAGGCGCGCGAGCGGCTGCTCGCCGGCCGGCTCGGGGTGCTCACGGGGGCCAGCGTGACCGACCCCGAGGCGCTGCGCGCCCAGCTCGACGCGGCCCTGACCACCGGTTACACCCTGGAGGACCAGGAGTCGGCGCTCGGCGACGCCGGGATCGCGGCCCCGGTGTTCGGGCGCGGCGGCGAGGTGGCCGGGGCGATCGGCGTGGTGGGCCCGGTCGAGCGGCTGCTCGCCGAGCCGGTCAGGCAGGAGCTCGCGGTGGCGGTGCGCGAGACGGCCCGCAACCTGTCCCGTGATCTCGGCGCCCCGCGCGGCGCCGCCCGCCCACCGCGGCGGGGTCACGACCCGAGCGCGCCACCCACCGTGCCGACACCCACACCCGCCGCTTGACACCCCCGGAACGCGTGCTTAACTTCCGATCAACGTTCAGCGATGACGAACCCCTTTCCGGGCATCTGGGGAGTCCGGCACCTGGGGAGTTGGGAGACCCCGTGGACACCGATCTCGCACTGTCCTGGGTGCGGGCCGTCGCCGCGGCCATGACCGAGCACGAGGAGCGGCTCACGCAGCTCGACTCGGCCATCGGTGACGCCGACCACGGCACCAACATGCGGCGTGGCTTCGCCACCGTGGTCACCGCCCTGGACGACCGGCCGCCGGGCTCGGCCGCCGACCTGCTGACCGCCACCGGGCACCTGCTGGTCAGCGGCGTGGGCGGCGCCGCGGGACCGCTGTACGGCAGCGCCTTCCGGGCGCTCGGCCGCACGCTCGCCACCCCGGACGCCGACCTGGCCACCGCCCTCGCCGCGGCGCTGGACGCGGCCCGCGAGCTGGGCGCCGCGGCCCCGGGTGACAAGACCATGATCGACGCCTTCGCGCCCGCCGTCGACGCCTTCGCACGCCGGACGGCGGCCGGCGACGCCCTCCCGGCCGCCGCCGACGCCGCGGCCGAGGCCGCCGAGCGCGGCGCGCGCGAGACCATCCCGCTCCAGGCCAGGCGCGGCCGGGCGGCCTACCTGGGCCCGCGCAGCGTCGGCCACCAGGATCCCGGCGCCGCCTCGACCGCCCTGCTCTTCCGCGCCCTGGCGGACGCGGCCGCCCGATCGGAGACCACGCGATGACCGCCCCCACCACGCCGCTGCGCTTCCCTGGACAGGCCGCCGCGCCCGGCATCGGCCTCGGCCGGCTGCTGCGCACCGACCGCCCGGTCGATCTCGACGCCGCCCCGGCCGGCGACCCGGAGTCGCTGGTCGGCGAAGCCCTGGAGGCCGTCGCCGCCCGGCTGTTCGCGCTCGCCGAGACGCTGCGCGGCCAGGGGCGGGCCGAGCAGGCCGACATCATGGAGGTCGGCGGCCAGATCGCCGGCGATCCCGAGCTGCGGGCCGGCGCCGTCGCCCGGGCCACCGCGGGGCTGCCGCCGGCCAGGGCGATCGACGAGACGGTCGCCCAGTACGCCGACGCGATGGCCGCGCTCGACGACCCGGTGCTCGCCGAGCGCGCCGCCGACATCCGGCAGGTGGGCCGCCGCGCCCTGGCCTGGCTGGCCGGCGAGCGCGCGCCGGAGACGGACGCGCCGGGAGAACCGCTGGTGCTCGCGGCCCGGGAGATCGGCGCCGCGGACCTGCTGGAGCCGGGCCGCGCGGTCGGCGCGGCCGTCACCCTCGCCGGCGGCCCGAACTCGCACGCCGCGATCGTCGCCCGTTCGCTCGGCATCCCGCTGCTGCTGACCGCGGACCCCGGGCTGCTCGACCTCCCCGACGGGGTCGAGGTCCTGGTCGACGGCGGCGCGAACGGCACCCCGGCCGCCACCGCCCACCCGGTCGCCGAGGAGCGGGCCGCCGCGCTGGCCGCACTCGCCACGGCCCGCGAGCGGCGGGCCGCGCTGGCCGCCGGCCGGCACCTGCCCGCGGAGACCACGGACGGCCACCGGATGGTGCTGCGCGCCAACGTGGCCACC
The DNA here is from genome assembly GCF_031845425.1 of Streptomyces millisiae. NCBI lineage: Bacteria > Bacillati > Actinomycetota > Actinomycetes > Kitasatosporales > Streptomycetaceae > Streptomyces > Streptomyces millisiae. The sequence continues at coordinate 989 of NZ_JAVREM010000138.1, read as the reverse complement.
GCCGACGACGCGCGGGCCGCGCTGGCCGCCAACGCGGAGGGCGTCGGCCTGCTCCGCACCGAGCTGCCGTTCCTGGACGCCGCCGCCTGGCCGAGCCGGGAGCAGCACGTGGCCGCCGTCGCGCCGGTGCTGCGGGCGCTCGCCGGCCGTCCCGTGGTGGTGCGCACGCTGGACTTCGCCGACGACAAGCTGCCGCCGTTCCTCGCCGCCGCCAACCCGGGTGGCCGGATCGGGCGCGGGCTGCCGCTGATGCTGGCCGCGCCCGACGCGTTCGCCGACCAGTTCCGGGCGCTGCTGGCGGCGGCCGGCACCGCGGGCGCCGACCTGCGGATCATGATCCCGATGGTGGCCTCGCCCCAGGAGCTCGCGGCCTGCCGGGCGCTGCTCGACCGGGCCGCCGCCGAGCTCGGCGTGGCGGCGCCGCCGCTCGGCGTGATGGTGGAGCTGTCCGAGGCGGTGGCCGCGGTGGACGAGCTGGCCCGCGACGCGGCGTTCCTCTCCATCGGCAGCAACGACCTGACGTGCCAACTGCTGGGCGTGGACCGCAGGGACCCGGCCGCCACCCCGGCGCTCGCCGCCCACCCGACGGTGTTGCGGGCCATCGGCGAGGTGGCGGAGGCCGGGCGCCGGCACGGCCGGCCGGTCTCGGTCTGCGGCGACGCCGCGGCCCACCCGCTGCTCGTCCCGCTGCTGCTCGGCCTCGGCTGCGACGTGCTGTCGGTGGCCCCCGGCGCGCTGGACGCGGTGCGGGCCAGGGTGCGCGGGCTGCGGCAGGCCGACTGCGTGGCGCTGGCCGCGGAGGCCCGCGCCCTGGACTCGGTCGAGCAGGTCTGGAAGCTGGTGGAGCGCGCCGTACCGGCGGCCTAGGTGTATTGCCCTGTGAGGTTGGGGACGCGGCTGGCGGGTGGTTGGCCTTTGAGTGCGGTGTGTCCGCGGTGGTGATTGTAGGTGTGGAGCCAGTTGGGGAAGGCGTCGCGTCGTTCTTGCTC
>NZ_JAVREM010000137.1:0-5710 GCF_031845425.1 Streptomyces millisiae | reverse complement strand
GGGTGGGGGAAAAACACCCCGCAGACAGCACAGCGCCGCGTAACGGCTTGCCGCGCGGAGCGCTAAGACGGTTCCGGGGAGTCCGACGGCGGCGCGGGGACCGGTTCGACCAGGATGCGGTCGATGCGGTTGCGGCGCCCGACGGGCGCCTCCGCGGTGAGCCGCAGCGCGGCCAGCCGCGGCTGCTCCTCGTCGCGCGCCGTGGACTGCTCGGGCGTGAGCGGGACCTCCGCGCTCGCGCCGGCGATCGGGACCCGGCCGAGTGCCTTGGCCAGCAGGCCGCCCACCGTCTCCACGTCCTCGTCGTCGAGCCGCAGCCCGTACAGTTCACCGAGCGCGCCGAGGTCGAGCCTGGCGGTGACCCGGCGGGTGTCCTCGCCGAGGTCCTCGACGGGCGGCAGCTCGGTGTCGTACTCGTCGGTGATCTCGCCGACGATCTCCTCCAGGATGTCCTCGATGGTGACGAGGCCCGCCGTGCCGCCGTACTCGTCGATGACGACCGCGACGTGGATGTGGTCCCGCTGCATCTCGCGCAGCAGGTCGCCCGCGTTCTTGGTGTCGGGCACGAAGGTCGCGGGCCGCGTCACCGACTCCAGCGGGTCCGCCTCGGCCTCGTGCTTGATGTGCACGGCGCGGGCCAGGTCCTTGAGGTAGACGACGCCGACGATGTCGTCGTCGCTCTCGCCGGTGACCGGGATCCGGGAGAAGCCGGACCGCAGCGCCAGGGCGAGGCCCTGGCGGATGGTCTTGTGGCGGTCGATGGAGACGAGGTCGGTACGCGGCACCATCACCTCGCGCACCAGGGTGTCGCCGAGCTCGAAGACGGAGTGCACCATGCGGCGCTCCTCGTCCTCGATGAGGGACTCGCGCTCGGCCAGGTCGACCATGGCGCGCAGTTCGGCCTCGGAGGCGAAGGGGCCGCGGCGGAAGCCCTTGCCCGGGGTGAGGGCGTTGCCCAGCAGGATCAGCAGCTGGGTGACGGGCCCGAGCACGCGGCCCAGCGGCACCAGCACGTAGGCGGCGACGGTGGTGGTGGCCAGCGGGTGCTGGCGGCCGATGGTGCGGGGCGAGACGCCGACGGCGACGAAGGACAGCAGCACCATGACGCCGAAGGCGACGGCGAGTGCCTGCCATATCCGGTCGAACTCCTGGAGGCAGGCGTACGCCACGAGCACCGCGGCCGCCATCTCGCTGCAGACCCGGAGCAGCAGGGCCAGGTTGAGGTAGCGGGTGGGGTCGGCGGCGAGCACGGCGAGCCGGGCGGCGCCGCGGCGGCCGGCCCGCTTGGCCTCCTCGGCGCGGAAGCTGGTGACGACGGCGAGGCCGGCCTCCGCGCAGGAGGAGAGCCAGGCCAGCGCCAGCAGGCCGATGACGGAGAGCAGCGTGGTGGTGGTCATGTCGTCGTGGGGGCCGGGGAGGGCCCGGTCAGGCCGTGCTCGGCGCGCCAACCGTCGACGATGGCCTTCTGCAGCCCGAACATCTCGGCCTTCTCGACCGGCTCCTCGTGGTCGTAGCCGAGGAGGTGCAGCACGCCGTGGACGGTGAGCAGCTGGAGCTCGTCGTCCATGGAGTGCTTCGTGGGGGCCGCGGCGCCCTGCCGGACGGCGACCTGGGGACAGAGCACCACGTCCCCGAGCAGGCCCTGCACGGGCTCCTCGTCGTCCTTGGCGGGCGGGCGGAGCTCATCCATCGGGAAGGACATCACGTCGGTGGGGCCCGGCAGGTCCATCCACTGGAGGTGGAGCTGCTCCATGGCGGCCTCGTCGACCGCGATCACCGACAGTTCGGAGAGCGGGTGGATGCGCATCCTGGCCAGGGCGTACCTGGCGATGTCGAGAATGGCCCGTTCGTCGATCTCCAGGCCGGACTCGTTGTTGACCTCGATCGCCATGATCTGCGGCGGCTACTTTCCGTTGCGGTCGTCGAAGCGTTCGTACGCGTCCACGATGCGGCCGACGAGCTTGTGGCGGACCACGTCCTGGCTGGTGAGCCGGGAGAAGTGCACGTCGTCGACGCCGTCGAGGATCTCCTGCACCTGGCGGAGGCCGCTCTTGGTGCCGCCGGGCAGGTCGACCTGGGTGACGTCGCCGGTGATCACGATCTTGGATTCGAAGCCGAGCCGGGTGAGGAACATCTTCATCTGCTCGGGATTCGTGTTCTGCGCCTCGTCCAGGATGATGAACGCGTCGTTGAGGGTGCGGCCGCGCATGTAGGCGAGCGGGGCGACCTCGATGGTGCCGGCGCTGAGCAGGCGCGGGATGGAGTCCGGGTCGAGCATGTCGTGCAGCGCGTCGTAGAGCGGCCGCAGGTAGGGGTCGATCTTCTCGTAGAGCGTGCCGGGCAGGAAGCCGAGCCGCTCGCCGGCCTCGACCGCGGGCCGGGTGAGGATGATCCGGTTGACCCGCTTGGACTGCAGCGCCTGCACGGCCTTGGCCATGGCCAGGTAGGTCTTGCCGGTGCCGGCGGGGCCGATGCCGAAGACGATGGTGTGCTGGTCGATGGCGTCGACGTAACGCTTCTGGTTGAGCGTCTTGGGCCGGATGGTCTTGCCGCGGTTGGACAGGATGTTCTGCGTGAGGACCTGGGCGGGGCTGGTGCCGCCGCTGCCCTCGGAGCCGCGCAGCATGGCGATGGAGCGCTCGACCGCGTCCTCGGTGAGCGGCTGGCCGGTGCGCAGCACGAGCATCATCTCGTCGAAGAGCCGCTGCACGAGCTGAACTTCGGCCTCGTCGCCGGTGGCGCTGATCTCGTTGCCCCGGACATGGATGTCGGTGGCGGGGAACGCCTGCTCGATGACGCGCAGCAGCGCGTCCCCGGAACCCAGGACCGTGACCATGGGGTGCTTCGCCGGCACGGTGAACCGGGCGGTCGCCTCGGCGGCCCGGGCCGCCGGCTGGTGTGTGGGTGTCTGCGTCATGGGCGGCCGCTGCTCGGCCTGCTCATCCCTCTCTGAACTGACTGCGGGGCGGTACGGGACTTCCGAGGCCAGGGTACGACGCCACGCCCGCGTATCCCCAGGAAATTACCCAGTGCGATCGGCGCAGTTCGCGATGGTCTTGACGGCGCGGGCACCGGCGCTCACCCACGGAAACCGAGCGTGGGCACCGCGCGACGACGGGACCAGGTCGGCGCGGATCCCGGCAGCAGTTCGGAGAGGAACGCGTACCGCCGGAGCTCGTGGTCGAGCCGGCCGCCGGCCGGCCCGAGCGAGCTGACCCGCTGCCACCAGGCTGCCACCTCACCCCAGCCGGGCGCGGAGAGCGAGCCGCCGAACTCCTGCACGGACAGGGCGGCGGTGAGCCCGGCGAGCGCCAGCCGGTCGGCCAGCGGCCAGCCGGCGAGGGTGCCGGTGACGAAACCGGCCACGAAGACGTCCCCGGCGCCCGTGGTGTCCAGGGCCTCGACGACGATGGCCGGCACCTCGGCGGTCTCGCCGGTGCGGCCGTCCGCCGCGTAGGCGCCCTCGGCGCCCATGGTGACGACGGCGATCGGGACCCGCTCGGTCAGCGCGCGGGCGGCGGCGCGCGGGCAGTCGGTGCGGGTGTAGCGCATGGCCTCCGCCGCGTTCGGCAGGAAGGCCTCGCAGTGGGCGAGGTCGGGCAGCTCGGCCAGCTCCCAGGCGCCCGTGTCGTCCCAGCCGACGTCGGCGAAGACCAGCCCGCCGGCGGCGGCCGCCTCCCTTATCCAGTCCTGCGGCTGCCCGGGGCGCAGGGAGGCGACGGCGGAGCGGGCGCGCGGCGGGGGCGGCACGGCCGGGACGAACGCCGGCGCCGCCTCGTCGATCGGCGGCCCGGTGGGCGGCCCCCAGGGCGGCGGCGCCTCGTGGCCGTGCGAGACCATCGTGCGCTCGCCCTCGTAGGCCATGGACACGGTGACCGGGGAGTGCCAGCCGGGGACGGTGCGGGAACGGGAGAGGTCGATGCCCTCGCCGCGCTCCAGCGTCTCCCAGCAGTACTCGCCGTACTTGTCGTCGCCGAAGGCGGCGGCGAGCGAGGTGCGCAGGCCCAGCCTGGCGAGCGCGGTGGCCATGTTGGCCACTCCGCCCGGGCTCGATCCCATGCCGCGGGCCCAGGACTCGGTGCCGCGCACGGGCGCCGACTCCAGGCCGGTGAAGACGATGTCCAGGAAGACCGTGCCGGTGAGGTACACGTCGTAGTCCGGGTCGGCGGGGGCACGCAGCGCGGCGAGCGGGTCGAACGTGCTGGCGAGTGGGGCCTGGTCGTGGTCGTCCTGGTGCGTCACCGTGTGCTCCCGGGCATGCTGGCCTTCTCCTCTACGGTACGTTCCGGGCCATGAGGCTCACGATCATCGGCGGCGGCGGATTCCGCGTTCCCCTGGTATACCGGGCGCTACTGACAGCCAGCCCCGAGGAGTCGCCCGACCGGGTGAACCAGCGGTGCACCGAGGTGACGCTCTTCGACCGGGATCCGGCCAGGACCCGGGTGATCGCCTCCGTGCTCGCGGCGCAGGCGGCCGGCGTGCCGGGCGCGCCCGCGGTGCGGATCGCCGACGACCTGGACGACGCGCTGCGCGGCGCCGACTTCGTGTTCTGCGCGATGCGGGTGGGCGGCACGGCGGGGCGGGTGCGGGACGAGCGGGTGCCGCTGGCCGCGGGGGTGCTGGGCCAGGAGACGGTGGGCGCCGGCGGGATCCTGTACGGGCTGCGGACCGTTCCCGTCGCGCTGGAGATCGCGGACCGGATGCGGGCGGTGGCGCCCGACGCCTGGCTGATCAACTTCACCAACCCGGCCGGGATGGTCACGGAGGCGATGTCGAGGCGGCTGGGGCACCGGGTGATCGGCATCTGCGACTCGCCCGTCGGCCTGGTGCGGCGGGCGGCCAGGGCCGCGGGCGCCGACCCCGCCGCGGTGAACTTCGGCTATGTGGGGCTCAACCACCTGGGCTGGCTCCAGTCCTTGACACTGCGGGGCCGGGACCTGCTGCCGGGGCTGCTGGCGGACGACGCGGCGCTGGCGTCCTTCGAGGAGGGCCGGCTCTTCGGCGGCGAGTGGCTGCGGGCGTTGGGCTCTTTGCCCAACGAGTACCTGCACTACTACTACGCGGCGCGCGAGACGCTGGCGGCGACGCGGGCGGCCACCGAGACGCGGGGCGAGTACCTGGAGCGCCAGCAGGGCGCGTTCTTCGCGGAGGCGGCGCGAACGCCCGGGCGGGCGCTGGAGGCGTGGGAACGCGCGCGCCTGGAGCGTGAGGAGACGTACGGGGCCGAGGCGCGGGCCGCGAGCGGCGGCGGCGAACGCGACAGCTGCGACCTGGAGGGCGGCGGCTACGAGCGGGTGGCCCTCGACCTGATGCGGGCCATCGCGGGCGACCGGCGCACCCGGCTGATCCTCAACGTGCGCAACGGCGGGGCGGTGCCGGCGCTGCCGGACGACGCGATCATAGAGACCGTCTGCGAGGTGGACGGGACGGGGGCGCATCCGGTGCCGTGCGTGCTGCCGGGTCTGGCGGAGCAGGGGCTGATGCTCCAGGTGAAGGCGGTCGAGCGGGCGACGATCGAGGCCGCGACGACGCGGTCGCGCGGCGCGGCGCTGCGGGCGCTGGCGCTGCACCCGCTGGTCGACTCCACGGCGGTGGCCTCCGACATCCTGACGGCCGCCGCCTGGCCGGCGTAGCCGGCGATAAGCCGGCCAGGCGCCGCGGCGCGACGCGCCGCGCGCCGCGCGGGGTGGGCGGCGCTTCGCGCGGGGTT
>NZ_JAVREM010000136.1:0-5825 GCF_031845425.1 Streptomyces millisiae | reverse complement strand
GGAAGGGGCGCCACCCGCCCCAGCCGCCTCCCCCGCGCGGAGCGCGGAGGGGAGGGGCTGTCGGGATGCCGGAGGTGGCGGGTGGTGAGACGCTGAGGTGGCAGGCGACGCAACCTCAGCGGAGCGTGGAGGCATGGCCAGGATCGCGGTCTTCGGGGCGAACGGCAGCATCGGGCATCGGGTGGTCAGTGAGGCCCTCGATCGTGGGCACACCGTGACCGCGGTGGTGCGGGATCCGGCGAAGGTCAGCAGAGAGCACGAGAACCTGACGGTCGTCAGCGGCGACGTGCTCGACCCGGCCGATGTCAGTGCCGTGGGGCAGGGGCAGGACGTGCTGGTCAGCGCCGTCGGCGGGGGTGACGCCGCCGGGCACCGGGCGTTGATCGAGCCCTCGGCCGAGGCCCTGGTCGCCGGCCTGCACGCGCTGGGCGACGGCGCGCCGCGGTTGATCATGGTCGGCGGTGCCGGCTCGCTCAGGACCCCGGACGGCGGGCAGCTCTGGGACACGCCGGGGTTGCCCGAGCCGGTGCTGGAGATCATGCGCGCGCACGGGGACGCGCTCGCCTATCTGCGGGGCGCGGAACAGGCCATCCACTGGACCAGCTTCAGCCCGGCCGCCACGATCGAGCCCGGCAGCCGCACGGGCAGCTTCCGCACCGCGCTCGACGACCTCGTCGTGGACGAGAAGGGCGAGAGCCGGATCTCGACCGAGGACTACGCCGTGGCGCTGGTCGACGAGATCGAGAACCCGCGGCACGTCGGGGAACGCTTCACCGTCGGTTACTGACGCGGAAGCGTGAAGGCGTGGGCGCGGACGTGAACATGGGGGCAAGTTAGCCCCTCCAAAGAGGGGACTTTGTGTAATCGCCTGTATCCGGCATGCGGTTGATGTCACGGTGAGCACATGAAGGATCACCGGAAGAACCCACCGCGTCACCTGACCTTCCGCGTCATCCACCGGGACGACCCCGTCTCCGAGGTGACGGAGCAGGACACCATCAGGTCCGCCGAGCGGTATCCCCACGTCGTCATCCGTGGACCCGTGTTCGGGTTCGCCGAGCAGCGGCCCGAGGACGGGGAGGCGTGGCGGCTGCTCAGTGACGTGAGTGACGGTTTTCCGCAGCACTCCAGGGACGGGCTCAACTCGCACCTGTGGTTCAGGGCGAAGGACGGCACGCGACCCGGTGACCCGCTGCGCGACCAGCTGCTGGCCGCCGTCGCCCGGCTGGAGAACGAGCCCGTCGACGAGCTGTGGGTCGGCGAGACCAGGTACCGGATCGTGCGGGGCGACGAGTTCGCCAGGATCGGCCCCGACGGTCTCGAGGGGCCGCGGCCCACCGACCCGGACGACCTGGGCCGGGACATCGGGGACCGGAGCCGCCGCCGGGAGGCCGGCTGCCGCACCAAGGGCATGCTCGTCGACCACGCCGCGCCCACCGGCATCATGGAGAGCATCCAGCGCATGGAGCTGCGCACCCTGCACTACAGCGCCCACCGCATCCCGGCCGGCGTTCGGGCCGACTCGCGGCGCGCCCTGGAGACCCACCCCGGCGTGGTGCTGCTCCCGGCCACCTTCACCTTCGCCGAGCGCAAGCGGAAGTCGTGGGAGCCGATGGCCGCCCTCCAGCCCACCCCACAGGACGCCCGCTCCACGCTGTACAACTACCTCGCCGAGTTCCTGCCCAAGCTGGAGCAAGGGGTCTCCGACGAGGACGCCGAGACCTACGCGCGCGCCGCCGAGGAGTACCGGGCCGGCCCGCCCAGCGACGAACTCACCGTGCTCGGCCGCCGGTTCCGCGTCATCCGGGTCGAGCGGCTGATGCGGATCGGCCCGGACGGCCCCGAACCACCCCGGCCCACCGACGAGGACCCGTACGGCCCGATGCAGCTGCACCCGCCGCTCGCCGAGGTGGAGGAGCGCGAGGCGCGGGTGGCGCGCGAGCGGAGCCAGGCGGAGGGCCCGGCGCCGGTCGAGTGATCCCCGCGGTTCCACGCGGAGCGCGTCAGGGGCCTATGGGGCCGGGCCGGCCTGGGTTACGGTGCGGCCATGCTGGGGGACCGGATGCGAAGGGGAAGGCCCGACGACGGGCGGACCGCCGCCGTGCTCGCCGCCGTGCAGGAGATCGACGCCGACCTCAGGGACGGGCTGACCGGCCGCGGCGCCGCCTCCGCCGCCCGCCGCCTGCGCCGCCTGCTGCGCGCCGGCGCCGTCGTCCTCGCCGACCTCGACGCCAGGCCGGTCGCCGTCGCGGGCCAGGACCCGGCCCCGGACGAGCTCGCCGCGCTGCTCGCCGGCGTCTACGAGCACGCGGGGTCCGTCCACCGCCCACCCTGGGTCGCCGTCCCGCTGATCGTCGCCGGTGAGCTCTCCGGCGCGCTCGCCGCCCGCGACGCGGACGAGGCCGAACTCACCCCCGCCGCCGCGCTCGTCGCCCGCTCCCTCGACCACGCCGCGCTGCGCCGCGCCCGCGCCCGCATCACCCAGGCCGAGCTGCGCACCCTGCGGGCCCAGATCTCCCCGCACTTCCTGCACAACGCGCTGGCCGTCATCGGCGCCCGCATCCGCACCGACCCGGACCGGGCCCGCACCCTGCTCAACGACTTCGCCGACTACCTGCGCTACAGCTTCTCCACCCAGGGCGACTACGCCACCGTCGCCGACGAGCTCCAGGCCGTCCAGACCTACCTCGAACTGCAACGCGCCCGCTTCGACGACCGGATGGAGCTCACGGTGCGGATGGCGCCCGAGATCCTGCCCGTCGCCATCCCCTTCCTCGTCATCCAGCCGATCGTGGAGAACGCCGTCCGGCACGGCCTCGAACCCAAGCCCGGGCCCGGCGCCATCAGCGTCTCCGGCTTCGGCGAGGGGCCGCTGTGCGTCATCGAGGTGGAGGACGACGGGGTGGGCATGGAGCCGGAACGGGCCCGCGCCATCCTCGCCGGCGGGGGAGGCGGGCGCGGCGGCGTCGGCCTGGCCAACGTCGACCAGCGGCTGCGGACCGTCTACGGGCCCGAGTACGGCCTGGTCATCGAGACGGCGCGGGGTGGCGGTACCAAGGTCGTCATCCGGGTGCCGAAGTTCATGCGAGGGGTGACGACCCGATGAGGACGTCGAGGACGCTGCGGGTGCTCGTCGTCGAGGACGAGACCTCGACCCGCGAGGAACTGGCCGACATGCTGGCCGCCATGCCCGAGATCGCCGAGGTGAGCGAGGCCGACGGCGGCGAGTCCGCGGTCCGGCTCCTCGGCACCGACACCTTCGACGCCGTCTTCCTCGACATCTCCATGCCGGGCCTCACCGGCATGGACGTCGCCCGCGTCCTCGGCATGCTCTCCACCCCGCCCGCCATCGTCTTCGTCACCGCCTCCGAGTCCCACGCCGTCGAGGCCTTCGGCATCGGCGCCGCCGACTACCTCCTCAAGCCGATCCGGGCCGAGCGGCTCGCCGAGGCCGTCACCCGGGCCGCCGCCGCCCGGCCCGACCTGGCGGCCGAGCCGGCCAGGGACGAGCTCGCCGTGGTGCAGATCGAGACCGGCCGGCACACCGTCTTCGTGCACCGCGACGACATCCACTTCGCCGAGGCGCACGGCGACTACGTGCGGCTGCACACCGAGCAGGACGCCCACCTGATCCGGCTCTCGCTCAGCTACCTGGAGGAGGTCTGGTCGGCGGCCGGCTTCGTCCGCGCCCACCGCGGCTACCTGGTCGCCGTCCGCTGGGTGCGCGACCTGCGGGTCACCAGCTCCTCCGGGCTCGTCGCGGCCACCCCGGCCGGCGACGTGCCGGTCAGCCGGCGGCACGCCCGCGCCCTCAAGGAGCGGCTGCTGGCCGCCGTCCGGGACGAGGGCCGCTGAGATGACCGCGACCCCCCGCCGGGTGCGGGTCACCAGCCCGCAGACCAGGATCGCGCTCTCCCGCGGCCACCGGCCGCCCCGCCACCTGCCGCCGCTGCCCGGACCCGGCGCCGAGGACGAGCGTGAACTGGCCGCCGCCCGCGAGCTGTTCACCACCCAACGACGGCACGCCGCCCGCACCCTCGGCCTGCTGGCCCTGCTGCTCTTCGGACTCAGCGGACTGCTCGGCGCGCTGCCGGTGCTCGGCCGGTTCACGGTGGCCGGCGTCCCGGCCTCCTGGCTGCTGCTGATGGCCGCCAGCTACCCGCTGCTGCTGCTGATCGCCGTCCGGCACGTGCGCGGCGCCGAGCGCGTCGAGCGGGCCTCGGGCCGGGGCCCCGGATGACCGGGCTGCTGGCGATCGGCCTGCTGCTGGCGGCCAGCATGGCCATCGGCATCTACGGGGTGCGCGCCACCCGCTCCACCACCCCCGACTTCCTGGTGGCCTCGCGCCGGGTCGCGCCCGGCTGGAACGCCATGGCCATCGCCGGCGAGTACGTCTCGGCCGCGTCCGTCCTCGGCCTGGCCGGACTGATGCTGAAGAACGGCATCGGCACCCTCTGGTACGCGGTCGGCTTCACCGCCGGCTACGTCGCCGTCGCCGCCCTCGTCGCCGGGCCGATGCGGCGCTCCGGCGCCTACACCGTCCCCGACTTCGCCGACTACCGGCTCGGCTCGCCCGCCATCCGACGACTCTGCGCCGTCATCGTGCTGGTGATCATGTGGCTCTACCTGGTGCCGCAGTTCAAGGGCGCCGGCGTGGTGCTCCACCTGGTGAGCGGCACGCCCTACTGGGTGGGGGTGGTCCTGGCGGGCCTGGTGGTGAGCGTCTCCATCGCGGCCGGCGGCATGCGCTCGGCCACCTACGTCCAGGGCTTCCACTACCTGGTGAAGCTGCTCTTCATCGCGGTCCCCGCGGTCTTCCTCGTGGTGCACGCGGGCTCCGACGCCCGCGAGGAGGCGCTGCGGATGGACGTCAGCGAGTGGAGCCGGCCGCTGCTCGACCTGGAGGGCTCGGGACAGCCGCTGCTCGCCACCTGGTCGGTGCTGCTCGCCACCACGCTGGGCGCGGTCGGCCTGCCGCACGTCATCATGCGCTTCCACACCAGCGCCACGGCCTGGGCCGCGCGGCGGGTGGCGGTCGGCGTCATCGTGCTGCTCGGCCTCTTCTACCTCTTCCCCGCCGTCTACGGGCTCCTCGGCCGGGTCTTCACGCCCGACCTGGTGAACGGCGGCGACACGGACACGGTCACCGTGGTGCTGCCGGGCGAGATCGTGCCGGGCGGCTGGGGCGCGGTGCTGACCGCGATCGTCGCCGCCGGCGCGTTCGCGGCCTTCCTCTCCACCTCCTCCGGACTGCTGCTCGCCCTGGCGGGCGGCCTCTCCCACGACCTGTCCCGGGCGAGCGTGCCGCGACTGCGGGCCGCGGTCGTGGTCGGCGCGCTGGTGGCCGTGCTGCTCTCGCTGCCGGCGCGGTCGGTCGACATCAACGTGGCCGTGGGCTGGGCCTTCGCGGTGGCCGCCTCGACGTTCTGCCCGCTGCTCGTGCTCGGCATCTGGTGGCGCGGCCTGACCTCCGCCGGCGCGGCCGCCGGCCTGGCGGCCGGCGTCCTCGCCGCGACGGGCGCGGCGGCGGCCTCCGTCCTCACCGACCCGTCCGCCGGCTGGCTCACCGTCCTCCTCGCCCAACCGGCTGCCTGGACGGTCCCGCTGGCCTTCACCGTGATGATCGTCGTCTCCCGCGTCACCACCCCACCGGAATGGGCGGAACGGGCCGTCCTCCACCTACACGCGTAGCCGGCCGCAGGCCGGCTCCCCACCACGCCGCGGTGCCACGCCGCGGTGCCGCGCCCACCCACATCCTCGCGCGCAGCGCGAGAGCGGGCGGGGGAGCGAGGGCGCGGAGCGCCGGCCGTGGGCCGCGCCCACCC
>NZ_JAVREM010000135.1:0-5998 GCF_031845425.1 Streptomyces millisiae | reverse complement strand
GGCACCGGCGTCCCCTCGCGCCGCGCGCGAGGACGCGCCGCGTGGCCTAGCCTCGCGCGTCGCGCGAGAGCTCGGACCAGAACTCGGTCAGGGCCGCGGCCGTCGCGTCGGGGCGTTCGGCGTTGGGGGAGTGGCCCGCGCCGCGGATCACCGTGCGGCGGGCGCGCAGCGTGTGGGCCATGCGGTCGAGGCCCCGCACGGGCCACGCTCCGTCGCGCTCGCCGGACAGCACGTGGATCGGGAGGCCGACGGCGGCCAGCCGCGCGACGCGGTCCGGTTCGAAGCGCAGGGTGCGGCCCGTGGCCCGCAGTTGGGCCGGCGCGTTGGACACCCAGCGGCGGCGGAGCAGTTCGTCGATCTCCGCCTCCGCCTCGGTGCCGCGCCGGTGCACGAGGCGGAATATCGTGCCGGCGCCCAGCACCGGCAGGGTCACGGCCAGCGCCCGCACCTTGATCCGCTGCCAGCGCGCCACCCGCCCGGCGCCCGAGGCGATCAGCGTCAGGGAGGTGAACGGCTTCCGGCCGGCCGCCGCGGCCCGCAGCACCGCGCCGCGTGAGATGAGGCCGCCGAGCGAGTGGCCCACGAGGTGGATCGGTTCCGGGCCCAGCTCCTCGGCCTGCGCCAGCACGTCCTCGGCCAGCGCGCCGAGGCGGTACGCGGCGTGGGGCAGCACCCCCGAGGACTCGAACTGGCCGCGGCCGTCGACCGCGACCGCCCGGTAGCCGGCCTCGGCCAGCGGCGCGAGCAGCGCGATGAAGTCCTCCTTGCTCCCCGTGTAGCCGGGGATGAGCAGCGCCGTGCCGATCGGCCGCTCGCCGCGCGGTGCCGCGTCGAGCACCGCGAACTCTCCGCGACGGGTCACCAGCCGACGGGCCGTGACCCCGACCGGTGGCACGGCGAACGGGGGTCTGCTCACCCCTTGAGCGTAACCGTCACCCAGGCGAAACCCACGAGGGCTGTTCCCCGGCCCGGACGGGCCGCCAGAATCTACGCGCGTTTCCAGAAACCAGAAAAAGGAGTCACCGATGTCGTCGCTCGACCGTAGAGCGTTCCTCGGCCGGACGGCCGCGACCGGGGCCGGGGTGGCCATCGCGGGCACCGTCGGCGCGCCACCGGCGGTGGCCGGCGGCGGGTCGGCCAGGCGGTACGCCTTCACCGTGATGGGCACCACAGACCTGCACGGCAACGTCTTCAACTGGGACTACTTCACCGACGCGGAGTTCACCGACAGCGGCGGCAACGACATCGGTCTCGCCAAGCTCTCCACCCTCGTCAACCAGGTGCGCCGGGAGAAGGGCGCCCGCAACACCCTGCTCATCGACGCCGGCGACACCATCCAGGGCACCCAGCTGGCCTACTACTACGCCAAGGTCGACCCGATCACCCGGGCCCGCGGCCCGGTCCACCCCATGGCGCTGGCGATGAACGCCATCGGCTACGACGCGGCCGCGCTGGGCAACCACGAGTTCAACTACGGCATCCCGCTGCTCCGCGCGTTCGAGCGGCAGTGCCGCTTCCCGCTGCTGGCCGCCAACGCACTGGACGCCGCCACCGAGCGCCCCGCCTTCCCGCCCTACTGGATGACCCGGCTGCGCACCCCGCACGGCCGTGACGTGCGGGTGGCGGTGCTCGGCCTCACCAACCCCGGCATCGCCGTCTGGGACCGCGCCCACGTGGAGGGCCGGATGGTCTTCCCCGGCCTGGAGGAGCAGGCCGCCCACTGGGTGCCCCGGCTGCGCGCGATGGGCGCGGACGTCGTGATCGTGTCGGCGCACTCCGGCACGAGCGGTACGTCCTCCTACGGCGACCAGCTGCCGCACGTGGAGAACGCGGCGGCGCTGGTGGCCGAGCGGGTGCCGGGCATCGACGCGATCCTGGTGGGGCACGCGCACGCGGAGATCGCCGAGCGCCGGGTCACCAACGCCGAGACGGGGCGGGAGGTGGTGCTGTCCGAGCCGCTGTTCTGGGGGAAGCGGCTGACGCTCTTCGACTTCGAGCTGGTCTGGGAGCGCGGCGGCTGGCGGGTGGAGCGGGTGGCGGCGAGCCTGCGCGACACCAGGACGGTGGAGGAGGACCCGGAGATCACCGGGCTGCTGGCCGAGCAGCACACCCACGTCGTCGCGTACGTGAACCAGGTGATCGGCACCGCCACCGCGTCCATGACGGCGACCGAGGCGCCGTACCGGGACACCGCGATCATCGACTTCATCAACCACGTGCAGGCGGAGACGGTGCGGGCCGCGCTGGCCGGCGGCGAGTACGCGGACCTGCCGGTGCTCTCGCAGGCGGCCTGCTTCTCGCGCACGGCCGCGATACCGGCGGGCGAGGTCACCATCAGGGACGTGGCCGGCATGTACGTCTACGAGAACACGCTGGAGGCGCGCCTGATCACCGGCGCCCAGCTGCGGGACTACCTGGAGTACTCGGCGCGCTACTTCGTGCGCACCCCGGCGGGCGCTCCCGTGGACCCGGCCGGGCTCACCAACGCGGGTGGCATCCCGGACTACAACTACGACGTGGTCGGCGGGGTGACGTACGACATCGACATCGCCAGGGAGCCGGGGTCACGCGTCGTCGACCTGCGGTTCGGGGGCGAGCCGGTGGCGGACGACGCCGAGTTCGTGCTCGCGGTCAACAACTACCGGGCCAACGGCGGCGGCAACTTTCCGCATGTCGCGGCCGCCGATCAGCTCTGGTCGAACTCCGATGAGATCCGGAACACGATCATCGACTGGGTGCGTGAAAGCGGCGAGATCGATCCGTCCGCCTTCGCCTCCGTCGACTGGCGCCTCACCAGGGACGGCGTCCCGGTGTTCTAGCCGGTTCTAGCCGTGGAACCCGTTGCGGGTGCGGCGGACCGGCGTCCGCCGCACGGGAACACGGGTGGTCGGGTCAGGACTCGGTCCGCTCGGCCCGGGCGGGCTGCCCGCTCCTGGTCCGCCGCCTGCGGCGCGGGGTACGCGGCGCGGTGGCCTTCCCGGCCTCCGGCTCGGGGGTGGCCGCCGCTGGCGCCGCCGCCTCCACCGCCTCGGCCGCTCCTCCGGCCTCGTTGATCGCCACGCCGCCGCGGGTGCGACGACGCTGCCTGCTGCGCGCGGGCTTGGCCGCGGGGGCCGCGGCA
This sequence comes from Streptomyces millisiae, assembly GCF_031845425.1. Lineage (NCBI taxonomy): Bacteria > Bacillati > Actinomycetota > Actinomycetes > Kitasatosporales > Streptomycetaceae > Streptomyces > Streptomyces millisiae. The sequence goes on along the minus strand of NZ_JAVREM010000135.1, from coordinate 2,877 downwards.
CCGGCGGAGCGGCGCTGGGCGGAGCGCCTGCTGTCCGGGCCGCCCAGGTCCTCGACCTCCTCGGCGTCGAGCCCGGCCCTGGTGCGCTCGGCACGCGGCAGCGTGCCCCTGGTGCCCTCGGGGATGGCCAGCGCCTCGAAGAGGTGCGGGGAGGTCGAGTAGGTCTCGACCGGGTCGGGGAAGTCGAGACCGAGCGCCTTGTTGATCAGCTGCCAGCGCGGGATGTCGTCCCAGTCCACCAGGGTGACGGCGATGCCCTTGTTGCCCGCCCTGCCGGTGCGGCCGACCCGGTGGAGATAGGTCTTCTCGTCCTCCGGCGTCTGGTAGTTGATCACGTGGGTCACGCCGTCCACGTCGATGCCGCGGGCCGCGACGTCGGTGCAGACCAGCACGTCCACCTTGCCCTTGCGGAAGGCGCGCAGCGCCTGCTCCCGGGCGCCCTGGCCCAGGTCGCCGTGGACGGCCGCGGAAGCGAAGCCGCGCCTGGTCAGCTGCTCCGCGACGTCCGCCGCGGTCCGCTTGGTGCGGCAGAAGACCATGGCGAGACCCCGGCCCTCGGCCTGGAGCATCCTCGCCACCATCTCCACCTTGTCCAGCGAGTGGGCCCGGAAGACGTGCTGCGTGATGTTGGCCACAGTCGCGCCCTCGTCATCGGGCTCGGTGGCGCGGATGTGGGTGGGCTGGTTCATGTAGCGCCGGGCCAGGGCGATGACCTGCCCCGGCATGGTGGCGGAGAACAGCATGGTCTGGCGCTTGGCCGGCAGCAGCTCGATGATCTTCTCGACGTCCGGCAGGAAGCCGAGGTCGAGCATCTCGTCGGCCTCGTCCAGGACCAGGCTGCGCACCTGGTTCAGCCGCAGCTTGCGCTGGCCGGCCAGGTCGAGCAGCCGCCCGGGGGTGCCGACGACCACGTCGACGCCCCTGGCCAACGCCTCGACCTGCGGTTCGTAGGCGCGGCCGCCGTAGATGGGCACGACGCGCACGTTGCGCACCTTGCCCGCGGTGAGCAGGTCGTTGGTGACCTGCTGGCACAGCTCCCTGGTGGGCACGACGACGAGTGCCTGGGGCGCGTCGCCGAGCTGCTCGGGGGTGGCGCGCCCGGCCTCGACGTCGGCGGGCACGGTGACGCACTCGAGCAGCGGCAGTCCGAAGCCCAGCGTCTTGCCGGTGCCGGTCTTGGCCTGCCCGATGACGTCGGCCCCGGTGAGGGCGACGGGGAGGGTCATCTCCTGGATGGGGAACGGGGTGGTGATGCCGACGGCCTCAAGGGCCTCGGCCGTCTCGGCCAGGATCCCGAGATCTCGAAAAGTGGTGGTAGCGGACAGGGTCATTGCCTCTTCTTGTGTGACGCGGCACACCGCGGCGAGGCGGGTCTTGCCACCGTGCCGCTGGCGGGCCCTGTAGGGGCCGGCCAAGCCGGCGCGGGACCCGGGCGTCTCGCTCAAGCGCACGCACCGCGCGAGCGGGTCCCTCATGCCGCGGCGGGTGCGGGAGCACTCACCGCGCGGAGGGCTGGTCAGGTCGGAGCCGATCGGGCCACCGACCGGGCATCCGCGGGGATCCTGAGGCGTCGGCCTTGCACCGGCCCCAGGGACTCCAGCATGGGGATGGGACCCGCCGCTTGTAGGCGAGCCTCCATAGCACTGTACCCCGGAACCCCACACATGTGGCAGGGCGCGAACTCACCGGCGGGCACTATTGTGCCCCCCATGGAGACGCCTGATACGCCCGCTTCCCCTGCCCCGACCACCGCTGTCGCCGCCCAGGACTGGGCAGCGGCCTCCGCCGACCCCCGTTACCGGGCCGCGGTGGTGGACCTGCTGGGAGCGCTGGCCTACGGCGAGCTCGCGGCGTTCGAGCGGCTGGCCGACGACGCGAAGCTGGCGCCGGGCCTGGCCGACAAGGCGGCGCTGGCGCGGATGGCGGCGGCCGAACTCCACCACTTCGAACAGCTGACCGACCGGCTGCGGGAGATCGACGAGGAGCCGACGGCGGCGATGGAGCCGTTCGCCGCGGCGCTTGAGGAGTTCCACCGGATGACCGCCCCGTCCGACTGGCTGGAGGGCCTGGTCAAGGCGTACGTCGGCGACGCCATCGCGGCCGACTTCTACCGCGAGGTGGCCTCCCGCCTCGACTCCGACACCCGCTCCCTCGTGCTGCGGGTGCTCGACGACACGGGCCACGCGACGTTCGCCGTGGAGAAGGTGCGGTCCGCCATCGAGGACGACCCCCGGGTCGGCGGCCGGCTCGCGCTGTGGGCCCGCCGACTGATGGGCGAGGCGCTCTCCCAGGCCCAGCGGGTGGTCGCCGACCGGGACGCGCTGTCCACGATGCTGGTGGGCGGCGTCGCGGACGGCTTCGACCTCGCCGAGATCGGCCGGATGTTCTCCCGGATCACCGAGGCCCACACCAGGCGGATGGCCGCGCTCGGCCTGTCCGCGTAGGCTCCCGGCATGGCGGTGACCGCGTTCGACCGGGCCCTGATCGAGGAGTCCGCGAAGAAGTCGGGGCTGGTGTGGGTGCGCGCCCACGGCCTGCCCCGGGCCAGGCCCCTGTGGCACGTGTGGCACGACGGCGCGGTCTGCGTCGTCGGCGGCCCGGGCGAGCAGCCGCTCGACGGGATCGGCGAGGACGGCGTGGTGGTCAGCTGCCGCAGCAAGGACAAGGGCGGCCGCCTGATCGCCTGGCCGGCCGAGGTCACGGAGCTGGCGCCCGGCACGGAGGAGTGGGAGTCCACCGCGGCGGCGCTCGCCGCGAAGCGGCTGAACGCACCCGACACGGACGGCCTCGCGGCCCGCTGGGCCGCGGAGTGCCGGCTGCTGCGGCTGGCCCCGGCCTGAGCGCCGGCGCGGGCTCCGCGCGGTGTTTTCCCCCACC
>NZ_JAVREM010000134.1:0-6002 GCF_031845425.1 Streptomyces millisiae | reverse complement strand
TTTTCGCGCTGCGCGCGGGGGAGGGGCCGAACCGCGCTGCGCGCGGTGCACGGCCCGCCAGGGCCGAGGGCCCGCGGCGGCTACGCCGCCGGGCCACCCGGCCCGAGCCGCGCGAGGCCACCCGCCAAGGGCGGGTGGGTGGGCGCGGCACGGCCGCAGGCCGACACGGCGGCTCCGCCGCCACGAGCCGGGCCCTGCGGGCCGGCGGCCAACGCCGAGCGCAGCGACACCGCCAGCGGCCTAACCCACGCGCCAGCGAAACCTCAGGACAGCGCCGCCGCGAGGCGGTCGACGAGGAGGTCCCAGCGCCAGCGTTCCTCGATCCAGGCGCGGCCGCGTTCGCCCATGCGGCGCCGTAGTTCCGGGTCCCGCAGCAGCGTCACCACCCGGTCCGCCGTCTCCGCCGGCGCGGACTCCGCGCCGCCGCGCACCACCCAGCCGGTCTCGCCGTCGAGGACCGCGTCCGGCGCGCCGCCCGAGTCGCCGGCCACGACCGGCAGGCCGGTCGCCGACGCCTCCAGGTAGACGATGCCGAGGCCCTCCACGTCGAGGCCGCCGCGCCGGGTGCGGCACGGCATGGCGAAGACGTCGCCCGCGCCGAAGTGCGCCGGCAGTTCGGACCACGGGATCGCGCCGGTGAAGCGGACCGAGGCGGCGACGTCCAGGTCGGCGGCCAGCCGCTCCAGGTCGCCGCGGTAGGGGCCGCCGCCGACGATCAGCAGCACGGTGTCCGGCTCGGCGGCCAGGATCCGCGGCATGGCGCGGATCAGCGTGTCCTGACCCTTGCGCGGCACGAGGCGCGACACGCACACCACCACGGGCCGGTCGGTCAGGCCGAGCGCGGCCCGGACCGCGGCGCCGCCCGAGTCGGGGTGGAAGGTCTTCTCGTCGACGCCCGGCGGCAGTTGGATCATGCGCCCGGCCGCCTCGCGGCTCAGCGCGCGGGCGATCCGGGAGCGGGTGTACTCGCCGAGGTAGGTGACGGTGTCGGTGTGCTCGCCGATCCGCCGCAGGAGTTGGCGCGCGCCGGGGAGTTGGGCCCAGCCGGCCTCGTGTCCGTGGGTGGTGGCGACCAGCCGCTCGGCGCCCGCGGCGCGCAGCGCGGGTGCCATCAGGCCGAGCGGGGCCGCCGCGCCGAACCACACGGCGGTGCAGTCGTGGTCCCGCAGCAGCGCGGTGGCGCGCCGGGTCACGGCGGGGGTCGGCAGCAGCATGGTGGTGCGGTCCCGGAAGACCGGGAACGCCTGCTCGGCGTCGAAGTCGGCCGTGGCCCGCCGGCCCTCGGCGTCCCGCTTCCAGGTGGAGGCGTAGACCACGACGCGGTTGGGGTCGAGGCGGCGGGCCATGTTGTGCAGGAAGGACTGGATGCCGCCGGGGCGCGGCGGGAAGTCATTGGTGACGATCAGCGTCTTACGCATCGGACGAGACGATACCGACCGCGGGTTCGGGCCGTGTCAGGGGCGCACGACGGAGGAGACCGGCAGCATGCCGACGCCCTCGTACCGCACGCTGGCGCCCGGGTAGGGCGCGTGCACGATCTGTCCGTCGCCGACGTACATCCCGACGTGGCTGGCGTCGGCGCGGTAGACGACGATGTCGCCGGGGCGGGCCTCGTCGAGCGGGACGCGGCGGCCGGCCGCGGCCTGCCCCTGTGAGGTGCGGGGCAGCGAGACGCCGGCCTGGGCGTAGGCCCACTGGATGAGTCCCGAGCAGTCGAAGGCGGTCGGACCGGCCTGTCCCCAGGCGTAGGGGCGGCCCACCACGCCGCGGGCCGCGGCCACCGCCGCGGCGGCGCGGGCGCTGCCCGGGCCGGTGACGGGGGTCGGGGCCGGGGCGGGCCGGGTCTCGCGTGCCGCCCGCTCGCGTTCGGCGCGTTCGGCGCGCTCGCGGGCGGAGAGTCGTTCGTACTGCCGGCGCGCCGCGGCGAGGCGCCGCTGCGCGGTGCGCTTGTGGCGGTTGAGTTCGTCCTTCTCGGCGCTGAGTTCGGCGAGCCGCGCGTCAGCCTCGGCGCGTCGCCGTTCGAGGCCGCGCTGGGCGTCGAGCAGGTCGCGCAGTCCCTGGGCGCCGCGGGCGCCGGCGCGTTCGACGGCGGCGGCCCTGACGAGGTAGGTGTCGGGGTCGTCGGAGAGCAGCAGGACCAGTGTGGGGTCGAGGCCGCCGGCCCGGTACTGGGCGGCGGCGGTGGCGCCGATGACGTGCCGCCGGTCGTTGACGAGTTGCTGTCCGCGGGCCACCCGCTCCTGGCTGCGTCCGAGTGCGGCCTCCAACTCCTCGACCCGCTCGGCCGCGCCGTTGTAGGCCTCGATGGCGCGCTCGGCCTCGGCGAAGAGCCGGTCCACCTCCCGGGCCGCCTCGGCGCTGTCGGCCGGCGGCGCGGTCGGCGCCACGGGGGCCGCCAGGACGGGGAGCGCGGTCATGGCGGCCGCGGTGGCGGCCGTCAACACGGTGGCGCGGGCGGCCAGGACCGGCCGCGATCGAGGGGGACGTCGGTGTCGATGCTGGACCACAGCGGGCCGCGCTCCCTTCGTTGGGGACGTGAGCGCAGCAGAATGTAGCCCCGTGGTGGCGGCGGTTGGCGAAACGACGTCGCCGCGCGGCCCGGGCCGAGACGGCCAAACCGCAGGTCACACCGGGCGCGTGGGGGTGCGGGGCGTTCCCGGAATCACCTGGACGGACGAGGCCGGTCGGCCCCGGTCAGCCGACCCGCACGCCGAACATGAAGGGCATCACGTCCACGCCGAGGTACTCGACGCCATCCGCGGGGTTCGCGGCGTGGACGATCTGGCCGTTGCCGGCGTAGAGGCCGACGTGGTGCAGGTCGTCGTAGTAGAAGACGAGGTCGCCGGGGGCGAGTTCGTTCATCGAGAGACGGGTGCCGATGGTGGCCTGGGACTGGGAGGTGCGGGGCAGCGAGACGCCGGCCTGCGCGTAGGCCCAGGAGGTGAGGCCCGAGCAGTCGAACGAGTTCGGTCCGGTCGCGCCCCACACGTAGGGCGAACCGACCTTGCTGGCCGCGGCGTTGAGGGCGGCGGCGCCGTAGGAGGACGAGGTGCCGTCGGTGATGACGGTGCGCCCCGAGTCGCGGTTGGCGCGCTCCTGGGCCTCGGCCTGGCGGGCCGCCTCCTCGGCGGCGAGCGCGGCGCGCTCCTCCTCGGTGAGCTGGTTGAGCAGCGCCTGGGCCTCGCTCAACCGGCCCTGGATCTCGTCCTTCTGCTCGCTGAGGTCGGAGCGGACCTCTTCGAGCTCGGCGAGCCGGTCGGTGGCCTCGTCGCGCCGCTGGTCGAGGTCGCGCTGCACGTTCTCGATGAGCCGCAGCGTCTCGGCCTGGCGGCCGCTGACCTGGCTGAGCCGGGAGGCCTGGTCGAGGTAGGCGTCGGGGTCGGAGGCGAGGAACAGCTGCACGGAGGGGTCGATGCCGCCGGTCCGGTACTGGGCGGTGGCTACCGCGCCGAGGTTGGCGCGCAGTTCGTTGAGCTCCTCCTGGCCGCGGGCGGCGGAGTCCTGGAGCTCCTCGATCTCGCTCTCCAGTTCCTCCTCGCGCTCCCTGGCGCCGTTGTACTCCTCGGTGATCGCCTCCGCCTCCTCGTAGAGGCGGTCGACCTCCTCCTGCACCTCTTCCTTGGTGGAACCGGGATCGGCACTGGCGGACTGGGCGGTCATACCGACGGTGGCGGCCGCGGTGGCGGCGGCGCCGAAGAAGGTGACACGGGCACGGCTTGGCTGCTTGGGACGACGGTGGGACGCCACTGGGGCGAGCTCCTTCTTCCTCCAGCCGCCTGCCGGGAGTGTGGGGGCGGGGCCCCGGCTCCGCGCACCTGCGCCGCGGAATCGGCGGTACCTCCACGGCCACCCCGGATGGGTGGACTACCGCGCGAAGGTTCGAGCCCAGACCCTAGCGACAGCGCAATCGCAGGTTCAAATCCCCACCGATATTTTTTACTTACCTCACACTGGGCGCATTCGGAGCCACACGCTCCGTACGCCATGCGGGGGTTCGGCGCGCCCTCAGGTGCGGGCGAGCCGCTTCAGCAGCATCGCCGAGGCGACCGGGCGGGCGCCGGAACGCGCCACGCCGTCCGCCACCTCACGGTCGGAGGACACCACGACCAGCGGCCGGCCGACCGGCTCGGCCCGCACCAGCTGTCTGATCAGCTCGTCCGCCGTCTGCCCCGGCCGGCTGAACAGCACCCGCACCCCGCGCGGCGGCGTCACCAGCACCGGCGCGGCCAGCTCGGCGCCGTCGAACACGCACGTCATCTCGGCGCCCGTCTGCGCCGCGAGCACCGCGAGACCGCGCAGCAGCCGCAGCCGCTGCTTCTCCAACGGCATCGTCGGATAACCGGTCTTGGTCACGTTGTAGCCGTCGACGACCAGATGCGCCTGGGGCAGCGCGAGCAACTGGTCGAGCAGCGCGGGGTCGTCGGCCGCCAGCGCCCGCTGGGCCACGTCCTGCGGGGTCAACCCGCCGGGCTCCACCGCGTCCACCGTCTGCGCGGGCCGCAACGTGGCCGGCGGCAGGGCCAGTTCACGCCGCAGCCCCTGGGCGGCGTCCAACACCGTGTCCAGCAGCAGCCGCAGCCGCATGTCCTCGATGCCGCGCCCCTCGCGCACCGACTTACGGCTCGTCTCCAACGCCGCCTCGGCCTCCGCGAGCCGCGCCCTCAGCCGCCTGGCCTCGCCGTCCGCCTGCGCCCTGGCCGCCGCCGCCTCGGCCCGCACCTCGTCGAGCTCGGCCCGCGCCTTACGCAGCGCCGCCTCGCCGCGCCGCACGTCGCTGAGAGCGCTGCGCAGCTTGCGGTGCACCGCGTCCGTCTCCTTGCGCGCCGCCTCCAACTCGGCCCGCAACCGGTCGCCGTCGGTCCTGGCGGCGGCGGTGAGCTCCGCCAACTCCCGGCGCAGCCGCGCCAGCTCACGCTCCCGCTCCTGGCCGGCCCGCTCCTCCTGGGCGCGCTGCGCCTCCTCGCCGGCGGCGGCCACCAGCTTGGCCCAGCCGGGCGGGCGCAGCACGAACGCCGCGGCCGCCACCTCTACCGGGTCGGCGGCCGGCGGCGGGGCGCCGTTCTCCACGGCCTCGGCCAGCTCCGGCTCCGCCTCACGCAGCCGGCCACCGACCCGCTGCCGGAAGATGGCGTCGCTCTCCAACGCGGCGGCGATCGCACTGCCGCCGAACTTCACCCGGCGCGCGGGCTGGAAACGGGCGTACTGTCGAAGCGACGGCGGCAGCTCGGCCATCGTCAGCGAACCGAAGGCGTCCCCGGCCAGCACGATCACCCGGTGACGGACCCGCTCGGGCAGCGGTCGGTCGAGGGACTCGGCCGCCTCCGGCCGCCTCGCCGCCCCCTCGTCATCCGTGGGATCCGCCACCGCTCAGTCCGTCCGTCGGTTCCATGTCAGCGACTGCCGCTTCTCCATCCAGTGTCACCCTACGGCCTGGGACCCCGCGCGTCTGCCGCGGCCGGCGCGCGGCCACGGCCCACGACCACGAACGGCGGTGCGACAGCGGTACGACTAAGGTGTGGCCAGGTACGGCCTGGTACCGCGTCCGGAAGGGGCCAAGCAGTGATCACGTCGATCGTCCTCATCAAGACCAGCGTGGACCGCGTCCCGGAGGTCGCCGAGCGGATCGCCGCGCTCGACGGGGTCAGCGAGGTCTACTCGGTGACGGGCCCTCACGACCTGATCGCCATGGTCCGGGTGCGGAACCACGACGAACTGGCCGAGGTGATCCCGGGCCGCCTGAGCAAGATCCCGGGCGTCGAGTCGACCGAGACGCACATCGCGTTCCGCACGTACTCGCAACACGACCTCGAGGCGGCGTTCGCGATCGGCCTGGAGTAACTCACCGCGCGCTCGCGCTGCCGCGCGATGGCGACGCCCCGCGGCGCTCCGCGCCGGGGGCTCTCCCCCTCACCCACCCGCCCTCTTACGCGCTACGCGCGGTGCACGGCCCTGCGGCAGCTCCGCCCTGGGGGGAGCCACGGCGCTTCGCGCCGGGTTTCCCC
>NZ_JAVREM010000133.1:0-6623 GCF_031845425.1 Streptomyces millisiae | reverse complement strand
GGGTGGGGGAAGAACCGCCGGCCAAGCCCGGCCGGCTAGGCCGTCGTCTCCGGTTCCGGCGCGAACTCGTCGGCGTGCTCGCCCGTCACCAGGTAGACCACGCGGCGCGCGATCGACACCGCGTGGTCGGCGAAGCGCTCGTAGTAGCGGCCGAGCAGCGTCACGTCCACCGCCGTCTCGATCCCGTGGCGCCAGCGGTCGTCCAACAGGTGGCTGAAGAGCGTCCGGTGCAGCGAGTCCATCTCGTCGTCGTCCTGCTCCAGCTGCATCGCCAGCTCGACGTCCTTGGTGATCAGCACCTCCGTCGCCTTGGCCATCAGCCGCTGCGCCAGCTGGCCCATCTCCAGGATGGTGGCCGAGAGATCCCTCGGCACCGCCGAGTCGGGGAACCGTAGCCGCGCCACCTTCGCGACGTGCTGCGCCAGGTCCCCGCACCGCTCCAGGTCCGCGCTCATCCGCAGGCTGGTGACGACGATCCGCAGGTCCGTGGCCACCGGCTGCTGCCGCGCGAGCAGCGCTATGGCCGAGTTCTCCAGGTCGCGATGCATCTCGTCGACCTTCACGTCGGCCTCTATCACGCTCTCCGCGAGCTTCAGGTCGGCGTCCAGCATCGCCGTCGTCGCACGACCGATCGCCGAACCGACGAACCTCGCCATCTCGACCAGGTTGTCGCTGATCGCGTCGAGCTCCTCGTGGTATGCGTCACGCATGACCTCTCGTCCTTCCTCCGCCCGCCTTGCTCTGTCCGTCCCAAGCTCTGCTCGTAAAGCGGCCGTTTCCGCCCCGTCAAGTGAATCATCGCTGTCGGCAAGGTGAACTCTCGCGGGCGGCCGGACGAGCATCTTCAGTCACACCTGTGGTCAGCGGGCAAGCCCCGCATAACCTGAGGATATGGACGTGAACGCGGCGGTCGCCGCAGTGGCAGCGATAGCCGGTCTCTGCACCGGCGTGGTTGCCATGCTGGCATTCCGGCTGAGCGAGCGCGAACGAACCAGGCCACCGCGCACGGCCCAGCCGGCCGAGGCGGTCCTGCCGCCGGGCGTGGACACCGTGCTGTCCGTGCTCCGCTCCTCGGCCGTCGTCCTCGACGAGCACGACGGCGTCGTCAAGGCCAGCTCGGCCGCCTACGCCCTCGGTCTGGTGCGCGGTGGCCGGCTCGCCGTCGAGCCGATGCTGAAGATGGCCCGCGACACCCGCCGCGACGGCGAGATACGGCAGCTGGAGCTCGACCTGCCCAAGCGCGGCAAGCTCGGCCGCGCCGACGTCCTCGCCGTCTCCGCCCGCTCCGCGCCGCTCGGCGCCCGCCTGGTGCTGCTGCTGGTCGAGGACCTCACCGAGGCCCGCCGCATCGAGGCCGTCCGCCGCGACTTCGTCGCCAACGTCAGCCACGAGCTCAAGACCCCGGCCGGCGCGCTCTCCCTGCTCTCCGAGGCAGTGCTCGACGCGGCGGACGACCCCGAGGCCGTCAGCCGCTTCGCCGGCCGGATGCAGAAGGAGGCCACCCGGCTCACCAACCTCATCCAGGAGCTGATCGACCTCTCCCGGGTGCAGGACAACGACATGCTCACCGCCGCCGAGCTGGTGCCCGTCGAGGAGCTGGTCACCGAGGCCCTCGACCGCTGCCGCCAGCACGCCGGGAGCAAGCAGATCACCATCGCCTCCGGCGGCACCGCGGGCCTCGCCGTCTGGGGCAACCGCGGCCAGCTCGCCGCCGCCCTCGGCAACCTGGTGGAGAACGCGGTCAACTACAGCCCGCCCCACACCAGGGTCGCCATCGCCGGCTCCCAGGTCTCGGCGCCCGGCGGCGACCTGGTCGAGATCGCCGTGACCGACCAGGGCATCGGCATCCCCGAGACCGACAAGGAGCGCATCTTCGAGCGCTTCTACCGCGTGGACCCGGCCCGCTCCCGCCAGACCGGCGGCACCGGCCTCGGGCTCGCGATCGTCAAGCATGTGGCAGCCTCGCACGGCGGGGAAGTCATGGTGTGGAGCGCTGAAGGTCAGGGCTCCACCTTCACCCTGCGGCTGCCGGAACCCGGCAGCGCGCGGGAACGCCATCTGGCCGCCCGACGCAAGCGCGAGGGGTTCGGTGGCACCCTGCACGAACCGGCCGAGTTCCCCGACGGCGTCGACGCCGTCGGGGCGACGGAGCCCGACCACACCACCCGCACCAACGAAACCGCCCGGGAGGTCCTCCCGTGACCCGAGTGCTCGTAGTCGAGGACGAGGAGTCTTTCAGCGACGCTCTGTCGTACATGCTCCGCAAGGAGGGCTTCGAGGTCGCCACCGCGGCCACGGGTCCCGAGGGGCTGGACGAGTTCGAGCGCAACGGCGCCGACCTGGTGCTGCTCGACCTCATGCTGCCGGGCCTGCCCGGCACCGAGGTCTGCCGCCAGCTGCGGGGCCGATCGAACGTACCGGTCATCATGGTGACCGCGAAGGACAGTGAGATCGACAAGGTGGTCGGCCTCGAGATAGGGGCCGACGACTACGTGACCAAGCCGTTCTCCTCCCGCGAGCTGGTGGCGCGCATCCGCGCGGTGCTGCGCCGCAGGGGGGAGTCGGAGGAGGAGAGCCCGGCCGCCCTGGAGGCGGGCCCGGTCAGGATGGACGTCGACCGGCACGTGGTCACCGTCTCCGGCCGGAAGGTGGACCTGCCGCTCAAGGAGTTCGACCTGCTGGCGATGCTGCTGCGCAACGCCGGACGGGTGCTCACCAGGATGCAGCTGATCGACCGCGTCTGGGGCGCGGACTACGTGGGGGACACCAAGACCCTCGACGTCCACGTCAAGCGCCTGCGGGCCAAGATCGAGCCCGACCCCGGAACCCCGCGCTACCTGGTCACGGTGCGTGGCCTCGGCTACAAGTTCGAGCCGTAGGCCGCGGGTGCGGCGTGGCCGCGGCGTCGGCCGACCACGCGGGCGGCGGGCGGTGGGGAAGCCCCACCACCCGCCTCTCGTGTCAGAGGTCGACGTCGTCCTCGAGCTCGTCCTCCTCGACGACCTCGCCGCCGGTGCCCTCGGCCGTGCCGCCGTCCGTCGCGCCCTCGGCGGTGCCGTCGCCCTCGGGCGCGCCGCCGGTGCCGGTCTCGCCCGTGCTGCCCTCGGCGGTGCCCTCGGTGGCGCCTTCCACGGTGCCCTCCACGCCCTCGCCGGCGTCGGGTCCCGCGCCCTCGGTGGCGGTGCCCGCCTCGTCGTCACCGGCGCCGTCCGTGCCTCCGGTGGCGTCCGGCGCGGCCGGAGCCGTCGGGGTGGGGGCCCAGTCGCGGTAGTACTCGAAGCCGGCGGTCGTCGGCGACACCACGCGGGCGTAGAGGCCGATGTCGCCGGTGTCGCTCAGCACGAAGACCAGGTGCTGGGCGTTGCCGAGCGCGACCTGGGCCGCCGCCGGGTCGGCGATGACCGCCTCCGGGTTGCCCTCGCCGCCCAGCACCACGCTGCCGTGGCGGGGGACCACCACGCTGCTCTCGCCGTCCGCCGGCACGAGCTCGGCGCGCACGTCGGAGCCCGGCAGGGTGATGGACTCCAGCGTCTGGTCCTGGGACCCGGTGTTGAACAGCCGGGCGGTGACGCCCGCGGGGCCCGAGCCGTCGTCGGCCATGACGACGTTGACGTTCTGCACCTTGATGTCGTCGACCTGGGCGTAGGCGTTGTCCGGCTTGATCTGGCTCGTTCCGGCGTGCTGGCCGGCACCGCAGGCCGCGGTCAGCGCGGCGATCGAGAACGTGAAGACGGCGGCGGTCACGCCGCGTCGAAGACTGCTGCTCACGGCGGCCGCATCTCCTCGAACGGTCAGGATGATCTATCGGCCTCAGGGTACCGACCGCTCTTCCGCCCACCACAACCGGCCCACGGAACGGAACGCGGGGGAAAGCGCGGAGATTGGTCCGCCAAGGGGGCGGCGGGCGATCAGAGGGTGATCACGGAGTGATCAACAGCCGACCGGTTGATCAATTCTTCGATCTCGGGACTGATGCCCGAGGCCATTCTGCCAACCGGGACAAAACGGACAGCTTTCCGGCTTCCGTGGAAGTTCTTTGTGTTCTTCCGGGCGTTCTTGGGCCGACTTCTCCGGCCCGCAAACCCCGCTCCCACCTGCGCATACCTCCCGTTCCGCACCGCCCGAAGCATGCCGAAGCCGCGCTTGTCAACCCCCGAGATATGGCCTGACCTGCGAAAACGTCATTCAATGGGGCGTGTTCCCGTGTTAGCATGGAGAGCCACGGAAGGGGTACCTGTCACATGACGTTCAAGGTTGGCGACACCGTGGTCTATCCCCATCACGGGGCCGCGACGATCGAGGCCATCGAAACTCGCCCGATTAAAGGCGTGGACAAGATCTACTTGGTGCTGAAGGTCGCTCAGGGTGACCTTGAGGTGCGTGTGCCGGCGGAAAACGCCGAGCTCGTCGGTGTGCGCGATGTGGTCGGGCAGGACGGTCTGGACCGGGTCTTCGAGGTGCTGCGCGCGCCTTATGCCGAGGAGCCGACCAACTGGTCCCGCCGTTACAAGGCCAATCTCGAAAAGCTGGCCTCCGGTGACGTCATCAAGGTGGCCGAGGTCGTGCGCGACCTGTGGCGCCGCGAGCGTGAGCGGGGCCTCTCGGCCGGCGAGAAGCGGATGCTCGCGAAGGCGCGACAGATCCTGGTCAGCGAGCTCGCCCTCGCCGAGGCCACGAACGAGGACAAGGCCGAGTCCCTGCTGGACGAGGTCCTCGCCTCCTGAACCGCCGGCCCGCCGACACGGTTGGCGCTGAGCGCCAGGCCGCCTAGGCGATCACCGGTGACACGACAGACAGCCATGCGACAGAAGGCCGCATCGAGTGCGAACCGCTCGCGTCGCCGGCCTACCACCGCAGCGCCCGAAAGGCATTCCCCGTGCCACGCGGGCGCTGTGGCATGTTCGGACAAGCGAACTCACCGCCGCGGAAGCCTTCGCGGGAGATCCGGATTCTCCGGAGACCTCGCGGCCTGGGAGCGTGCCGGGCCCGTGAAGCTGGGCCGACCGGCATGTCACGGAAGGGTCCGATCGTGTGGCCCCGGCACGCTCAGGCCATACCCAACCCCGCCCTGGAAACAAACCTGCACTCGTCACCCATGACCGACATCACACTCCGCCGCGCCGGGCTCGCCCCCGCAGCGGCCGTCATCCCGGCCGCCGGACGCGGCCTCCGCCTGGGCCCCGGCGCCCCCAAGGCGCTGCGCCAGCTCGGCGGCACGCCGATGCTGGTGCACGCGGTCCGCGCCATGGCCCGGGCCAGGGCCGTCACCCTGGTCGTGGTCGTCGCCCCGCCGGGCGAGGCCGAGGCCGTCCGCTCCCTGCTCGACGAGCACCCGCCGCCGCCCGGCGTCGACCAGCTGGTGGTCCAGGGCGGCGAGACCCGCCAGGAATCGGTCCGGCGCGGCCTCGACGCCCTGCCCGACGACATCGAGATCGTCCTCGTCCACGACGCCGCCCGCCCGTTGGTGCCCGTCGACACGGTGGACGCCGTCGCGGCCGCCGTGCGCGCCGGCGCGCCGGCGGTGGTGCCGGCGCTCCCCGTCACCGACACGGTCAAACAGATCGCCGCCCCCAGCGAGCCGCCCGGCGGCCCGGAACCGGTGGTGGCCACCCCGGACCGCGCGCTGCTGCGCGCCGTGCAGACCCCGCAGGGCTTCGACCGCGCCACGCTGGTCGCCGCCCACCAGAAGCACGTCGAGGGGGACGCGACCGACTGCGCGGGCATGGTGGAGCGGCTGGGCGTCCCCGTGGTGCTGGTGCCCGGCCACGAGGAGGCGTTCAAGGTCACCCGCCCCCTCGACCTGGTGCTGGCCGAGGCCGTGCTCGCACGGCGGAGGAAGAACGATGGCTACTGACCGACTGCCCCGCGTCGGCGTGGGCACCGACGTCCACGCCTTCGAGGCCGGCCGCGAACTGTGGTGCGCCGGCCTGCACTGGCCGGACGCCGGCTTCGGCCTCGCCGGCCACTCGGACGGCGACGTCGCGGCGCACGCGGCGTGCGACGCGCTCTTCTCGGCCGCCGGCCTCGGCGACCTCGGCGCGCACTTCGGCACGGACCGCCCCGAGTGGGCCGGCGCCTCGGGCGTCACCCTGCTCACCGAGGCGGCCCGGATCGTCCGGGCCGAGGGATTCACGATCGGCAACGTCGCGATCCAGGTCGTCGGCGTCCGCCCGAAGATCGGCAAGCGGCGGGCCGAGGCCCAACGCGTCCTCTCCGAGGCGGTCGGCGCGCCCGTCTCCGTCTCCGGCACCACCACCGACGGCCTCGGCCTCACCGGCCGAGCGGAGGGCCTGGCGGCGATCGCCACGGCCGTCGTGTTGACCTGACGATTCGCTGCCGCTTGCCGTTGGCCACCGGCGGTGCCGCGCGTTGGCCGCCGGCCCGGGCCACCGGCGCGCTCCGCGCGCCCGGTGCCCGGGCCTGTCGGCCGTGCCGTGCCGTGCCGCGCCCACCCACCCGCCCTCCGGGCGGGTCGTCGCGCGGCACGGGCCTGGCGGCCCGCCGGCCCGCTCGCCGCGCGCAGCGCGGGGATGGGCGGGTGGGTGGGGGAAAAGCCCGGCGCGAAGCGCTCGGGCATTGGGTGGCCAAGCCGCCGCAGGCCCTCGCCCCTCCGGGGCGTG
Organism: Streptomyces millisiae; assembly: GCF_031845425.1. Classification (NCBI taxonomy): domain Bacteria; kingdom Bacillati; phylum Actinomycetota; class Actinomycetes; order Kitasatosporales; family Streptomycetaceae; genus Streptomyces; species Streptomyces millisiae. The sequence goes on along the minus strand of NZ_JAVREM010000133.1, from coordinate 3 downwards.
TAC
>NZ_JAVREM010000132.1:0-6857 GCF_031845425.1 Streptomyces millisiae | reverse complement strand
GGGCGGGTGGGCGGGGGAAAACCCCGGCGCGGAGCGCCGAAAGGCGCGCGCAGCGGGAAGGCGGGTGGGTGGGAAAACCCACACCACCCGCCCAGGCCGGAGCGGCCAGCGTTACGCGTCGCCCCCGGCCGAGCCGGGGTCCGCCGCCGAGACGTCGAGCAGCTGGTAGCGGTCGATCGCCTGCTTCAGGCTGCCGCGGTCGACCTTGCCCTCCTTGGCCAGCTCGGTCAGCACCGCCAGCACGATCGACTGCGCGTCGACGTGGAAGAAGCGCCGCGCCGCGCCACGCGTGTCGGCGAAGCCGAAGCCGTCGCCGCCGAGGGACTGGTACGTGCCGGGTACCCAGCGCGCGATCTGGTCGGGAACCGACCGCATCCAGTCGGAGACGGCCACGAACGGACCCTCCGCGCCCGAGAGCTTGCGCGTCACATACGGCACGCGCTGCTCCTCCTCCGGGTGCAGCAGGTTGTGCTCCTCGGCCTCCACCGCGTCGCGCCGCAGCTCGTTCCACGAGGTGGCCGACCACACGTCCGCCTTGACGCCCCACTCGTCGGCGAGGATCCGCTGGGCCTCCAGGGCCCATGGGACGGCCACGCCGGACGCCATGATCTGCGCCGGGACGGTGCCCGCCTCGCCGCGCCTGAGCAGGTGGATGCCGCGGAGGATGCCCTCCACGTCCACGTCCTCCGGCTCGGCCGGCTGCTGGATCGGCTCGTTGTAGACGGTGAGGTAGTAGAAGACGTCCTCCGCGCCCTCGCCGTACATCCGGCGCAGGCCGTCCTTGACGATGTGCGCGATCTCATAGCCGTAGGCCGGGTCGTAGGCGACGCAGCCCGGGTTGGTGGAGGCCAGCAGCTGGCTGTGGCCGTCCGCGTGCTGGGTGCCCTCGCCGGTGAGCGTGGTGCGCCCGGCGGTCGCGCCCAGCACGAAACCGCGCGACATCTGGTCGGCCATCTGCCAGAACTGGTCGCCGGTGCGCTGGAAGCCGAACATCGAGTAGAAGACGTAGACCGGGATCAGCGGCTCGCCGTGCGTGGCGTACGCCGAGCCCGCGGCGATCAGCGAGGCCGTACAGCCCGCCTCGGTGATGCCGTCGTGCAGCATCTGACCGGTCGGTGACTCCTTGTAGGACAGGAGCAGGTCGCGGTCGACGGACTCGTAGGTCTGGCCGAGCGGGTTGTAGATCTTGGCGGACGGGAACATCGCGTCCATGCCGAACGTGCGGTACTCGTCCGGCGCGATCAGCACGAACCGCTTGCCGATCTCCTTGTCCCGCATCAGGTCCTTCAGCAGCCGCACGAACGCCATGGTGGTGGCGACCTGCTGCTGCCCGGAGCCCTTCCTGACCGCCGCGTACGTCTTGTCGTCCGGCTGCGCCAGCGGCTTGGCCCGCACGACGCGGGTCGGCACGTAGCCGCCGAGCTCGCGCCGGCGGTCGTGCATGTACTGGATCTCCTCGGAGTCCCGGCCCGGGTGGTAGTACGGCGGGAGGCCGGACTCCAGCTCGCTGTCCGGGATGGGCAGGTGCAGCCGGTCCCGGAAGTGCTTCAGGTCGCTGACCGTGAGCTTCTTCATCTGGTGCGTGGCGTTGCGGCCCTCGAAGCTCGGGCCGAGCATCCAGCCCTTGATCGTCTGGGCCAGGATCACCGTGGGCTGGCCCTGGTGCTCCTTGGCCGCCTTGAACGCCGCGTAGACCTTGCGGTGGTCGTGGCCGCCGCGACCCAGGTGCAGGAGCTGGTCGTCGGTCATGTTCTCGACCATGGCGCGCAGCCGGTGGTCGCTGCCGAAGAAGTTCTCCCGGATGTAGCCGCCGGTCTCGGTGGCGTACGTCTGGAACTGGCCGTCCGGGGTGGTGTTGAGCTTGTTGACCAGGACGCCGTCCCGGTCCTGCGCGAGCAGCGGGTCCCAGGAGCGGTCCCAGACCAGCTTGATCACGTTCCACCCGGCGCCGCGGAAGACGGACTCCAGCTCCTGGATGATCTTGCCGTTGCCGCGGACCGGGCCGTCGAGGCGCTGGAGGTTGCAGTTGACCACGAAGGTCAGGTTGTCCAAGCCCTCGCGCGCCGCGATGGACAGCTGGCCGAGCGACTCGGGCTCGTCCATCTCGCCGTCGCCGAGGAAGGCCCACACGTGCGATTTCGATGTGTCGGCGATCCCGCGCGCGTGCATGTAGCGGTTCATCCGCGCCTGGTAGATCGCGGAGATCGGGCCCAGGCCCATGGAGACCGTGGGGAACTCCCAGAAGTCCGGCATCATCCGCGGGTGCGGGTAGCTGGACAGGCCGTAGGGCGCCTTGGACTTCTCCTGGCGGAACGCGTCCAGGTGGCGCTCGGTGAGCCGGTCGAGCAGGAAGGCGCGGGCGTAGATGCCGGGCGAGGCGTGACCCTGGAAGTACACCTGGTCACCACCGTCGCCGCCGTCCTTGCCGCGGAAGAAGTGGTTGAAGCCCACGTCGTACAGGGAGGCCGAGGAGCCGAAGGTGGCGATGTGGCCGCCCACCCCGATGCCCGGCCGCTGAGCGCGGGAGACCATCACGGCCGCGTTCCAGCGGGTCGCGTTCAGGATCTTGCGCTCGATCTCCTCGTTGCCGGGGAAGAACGGCTCGTCCTTGGTCGCGATGGTGTTGACATAGTCCGTGCTGCGCATCTCGGGCACGGCCACCCGCTTCTCACGGGCGCGCTCGATCAGGCGGAGCATGAGATAGCGGGCCCGTTCCCGGCCTCGCTCGTCGACGGCGGCGTCGAGCGAGTCGAGCCACTCCTGAGTCTCCTCAGGATCGAAATCCGGGACCTGGCTGGGAAGGCCGCCAATGATGATCGGGTTGCGATCTGATCCGGAAGCCACGCTGTTCCTTCACTGTGAGTTGTCTGCTCTGCTGTGTCGCGCCGCCTCCATCGTGTACCGCTGACGGCGAAACGTCATCTCTACTAGGCGGTAATCATCGTCGGCGATCTTCTTCCGATCCCTACAAAAGCGGCTCGACGACTGTGGTCGCCGACCCGCCACCCTACGCCCCCGCCCGAACTGGGCCGCGAACACCCGTTCGCGGAGCTATGGCGCAGATCACGCCACGTTCCGTGGTGGGTGACCGGCCGGGCCGCCCCGCGCGCCCCCGGGGCCGGCCCGGGCGAAGCGCCCAAGTCGTCAACGTTTGGACAGGCGCGGACGCCGGGTACTTGCGCGATCCGCCCCGCACGTGTGGACTACGGCCCAAGCCGCGCACACGCGCGCGCCTACCCGTACTTTTCCGACACAGGACAGGAGCAATCCGTGAGCGCGACCGCGGACCACGCGGAGGAGCGGACCAACCCCGCCGCGAGGCTGGGTTTCCAGGCCGGACAGGTGGTCCAGGAGCTCGGCTATGACGACGACACCGATCAGGAGCTCCGCGAGGGAATCGAGGCCATCACGGGCGAGGAACTCGTCGACGAGGACTTCGACGACGTGGCCGACGCGGTGGTGCTGTGGTTCCGGGACGAGGACGGCGATCTCACCGACGCGCTGGTGGACGCCACCACGATGATCGACCCGGGGGCGCCGGTCTGGCTGCTGACGCCCAAGACCGGCCGGCCCGGCTACGTCGAGCCGAGCGACATCGGCGACGCGTCCCAGACCGCGGGGCTCGCCCAGACGAGCACCTTCAGCGCCGGCCGCGACTGGACGGCCAGCCGGCTCGTGACCCCCAAGGCGGCCGGCAAGAAGTAGCTCAGGACCGGCGCGGGCGCGTCCGCTCCCCGGGGGTCGGAATGCCCGCGGGGGGCCTCGTCGTAGGCTGGGCGGCGTCACTTTACCCTCGCCAGAGGAACGGATTACGCGCCCATGGCCATCGAGCCCGCCCAGCCAGCTCCCGACTTCCGGTTGAAGAACCAGCACGGCCAGACGATCTCGCTCTCCGATTTCCGGGGCGAGAAGAACGTCGTGCTGCTCTTCTACCCGTTCGCGTTCACCGGCGTCTGCACCGGCGAGCTGTGCGCCCTGCGCGACGAGCTGCCCACCTTCGTCAACGACGACGTGCAGCTGCTCGCCGTCTCCAACGACTCCCCCTTCTCGCTGCGGGTCTTCGCCGAGCAGGAGGGCCTCGAGTACCCGCTGCTGTCGGACTTCTGGCCGCACGGGGAGGTTTCCCGGGCCTACGGCGTTTTCGATGAGGAGAAGGGCTGCGCGGTGCGCGGCACCTTCGTCATCGACAAGGAGGGCGTCGTCCGCTGGACCGTGGTGAACGGTCTGCCGGACGCCCGCGATCTGAACGATTACGTCACGGCCCTCAAGGGGCTGTGAGCCCACCGCCGGTCCTGGGTAGCGACCGGCTGGAACGCGTGTGCGGCGTGGGGCCCCGGGGTCTCACGTGGAAGGAGTGAAGAACGAGTGGCCAACGGGGGAGTCGACTCGGTCAGCGCGTTTCCCGTGCCCATCCATCACCAGGAGGCCGGTCGGCGTCGCGCCGCGCCGGTTTCCGACGTCTGTGTTCGCACCACCAAACAGGCCGACGGAGGGGCACAGAACCGCCACGACCCGACGGGTCGGCGCGGGATCGCCCTGGACTACGGGGTCAATGTCTGACATGTTCGCCTGCATATCCGCGGCCCCGCGCGGGAGACTGGACTTCTTGTGCTACTGAAAACCTTTGGCTGGTCGTTCGGCGTCACCATCGCCGGTCTGCTCTTGGCCCTCTACTTCTGGGGCTGGGAGGGCTTCGCCGTCGTGGCGATCCTCTCCATCCTCGAGATCTCGCTCTCCTTCGACAACGCCGTCGTCAACGCCGGCGTGCTGAAGCGGATGAACGCCTTCTGGCAGAAGATCTTCCTGACCATCGGCATCCTCATCGCCGTCTTCGGCATGCGGCTCCTCTTCCCGGTCGTCATCGTCTCGATCACCGCCGGGGTCGGTCCGATAGAGGCCGTCGAGCTCGCCCTCGACGACCCCGACCGCTACTCCGAGATGGTCACCGACGCCCATCCGTCGATCGCGGCCTTCGGCGGCATGTTCCTGCTGATGATCTTCCTCAACTTCATCTTCGAGGAGCGCGAGCAGGTCTGGATCAAGTGGCTGGAGCGCCCGCTCGCCAAGCTGGGCAGGATCGACGCCTTCTCCGTCGGCGTCGCCATCGCCGCGCTGCTGCTCACCGCCACCACCGTCGCCCACCAGGCGTACCAGCACGGCGGCGCGCACGTCGACAAGACCGAGACGGTGCTGCTCTCCGGCCTCGCCGGCCTGCTGACCTACCTGATCGTCGGCGGCCTCTCCGGCTACTTCGAGAACCGCCTGGAGGAGGACGAGGAGAAGGCCGACGAGGCCTTGGAGAAGGCCGAGGCGGAGGCCAAGCGCGCCGGCAAGGACCCGTCGGCCGTCGGCCTCGCCGGCCGGGCCGCGTTCTTCCTCTTCCTCTACCTTGAGGTGCTCGACGCGTCCTTCTCCTTCGACGGCGTCATCGGCGCCTTCGCCATCACCAACCACATCTTCTGGATGGCGCTCGGCCTCGGCATCGGCGCGATGTACGTCCGGTCGCTCACCATCTACCTGGTCCGCCAGGGCACCCTGGACGACTACCGCTACCTGGAGCACGGCGCGCACTACGCCATCGGCGCGCTGGCCGTCATGCTGCTGATCAGCATCCGCTGGCACCTGCCGGAGGTCGTCACCGGCCTGGTCGGCGTCGGCCTGATCGCGGCGGCCTTCTGGTCCTCGGTCCGCGCCAACCGGCTGGACGCGGCGAGCGGCGACTCCGGCAACGGCTCCGAACAGAAACCGGTCAGCACCGGGGTGTGAGCCGCCGGCTGACGCGGAAACCATAAAGCGGGGCGGGATGGTCACGGCCCGGCGAACGCCGGCCCGACCGCCCGCCCCGTGGCGTACGGACATCTTCCCGAGGGGGCAGCCATGGCGTCGCTGTGGTCGTATCTGCGTCTGGGCGGCGCGGCCGAGCAGAAGTTCGACACGGTGGGCGGCATGTCGAGCTACGCCACCGAGCTGACCAGACGCCGGCCCACGGCCCCGCTGACCGCGCCCGGCGCGGACACCGGCACCCTGCGGATCGACCTCTCCTGGCGCATGCGCAGCAGCACCGACCTGGGTGGCGGCGGCCGGCGCTTCGAGTGGCGGCACCCGCTGGAGATCTTCAAGCCGGCCGAGATACTCGGCCACTCGCAGGGCGTGGCCACCATCGACTTCGACCTGGCCGTCATGTACGAGCTCAAGGACGGCAGCAAGGGCGTCGTCCAGTCGGTGGGCGGCCTGCTCGGCGACTTCAACGACCCGCCGTACGTCAAGCTCAGCGGCGACGACCGCTTCGGCACGGCCTCCGGCGAGCAGATCTACGTCAACCTCGACCACAAGGACGAGTTCAAGCGGCTGCTGGTCTTCGTCTACATCTACGACGGCTCGGAGGCGTTCGCCCGCGCCGACGTGGTGGTGACGCTGGTCGCGGCCGACGGCAAGAACATCGAGGTCGGCCTGACGGACGCGGTCCCGCAGGCGAAGGCGTGCGCGGTGGCGCTGATCGAACACCACAAGGGCCAGCTGGTGGCGCGGCGGGAGGTCAAGTACGTGCTCGGCTTCCAGTCGGAGATCGACCGGCTGTACGGCTGGGGCATGTCCTGGGGGCGCGGCACGAAGCCGTCCCGTACGTAACCGCTGGCGCTCGGCCTTGGCCACCGGCCGGCCGGCCCGGCTCGGCGGCTCCGCCGCCACGGCCGGCCTGGCGGCCGCGCGGTGCCGCGCCCACCCACCCGCCCTTGGCGGGTGGCCTCGCGCGGCAGGGGCCGGGTGGCCCGGCGGCGGAGCCGCCGCGGGCCCTCGGCCCTGGCGGGCCGCCCACCCCGCGCGGAGCGCGGGAAAGGGCGGGTGGGTGGGGGAAACCC
>NZ_JAVREM010000131.1:0-6877 GCF_031845425.1 Streptomyces millisiae | reverse complement strand
AGCCGGGCATTACGGTGGGACACGAAGACCTCCATGCGGTGCAGTCCTAGACAGCTCCACCACATCGGAGGTCTTCGCCATGATCAAGCCCCAACGAGTGTCAACAACGCTCGTGATCAATACACCTGGGTCGTTTGGGTCACGGCGAGCTGGTCGGGGGTGCCCAGGTGTCGGAGGCCCAGCTACAGCTTTTGATCGGGATGGGCCACGATCCGATCACCGGCGATCCGCTCGGACGCGCCTACCAGCAGTTCGCGTCGATCGCCGAACGGGTCAAGCAGCGCGTCGACGGGCTCGATCCCGAACTTGGGCCGCCGAGCCGTCGCGGGGTTGGACTTCACGTTCAGCGTCCCGAAGTCGGTCTCGGCGATCTGGGCGGTTGCGTGCTCACCGTCCAAGACGGCCGCTGGCGCACGCTCGCCGCGATCCGCACCACGATCATCAACGACGGTGGGTCCGGCTGGCTCTACCTGCTGGTTCTGCTGTTCGTCTGCTCGCGCACGCCTACCTGGCGGCCACCACGCACCAGGTCACCACGCACCAGGTCAGGGAAAAGGGGGCGGAACCGGTGCAACGGCCGGGGTCATCGAGCTCACACTGGCGGAGGTTCGGCGATTCCTGGCAGCTTGTCTCCCCCGGCCTACGCACCTGCGTGGACACCGAGGCCGATGTCACGCGATGAATTGGTCGAACTGGCGCCGGCGACGCCAAGCAGTCGCCCGGCGCTGCCATTGCCAGCGGCGATGGCACACGGTCGAGGGGCGGCCTCCGTAAGACCGCCCCTCACCACTCCACGAGCCGCCACACTCCAGCCGCCCAGCCAAACTCGCAGGTCAGGCAGCGAAATCCTGCTGGAGTACTAGGCGCCCGGCAGCCCGTAGAGCCGGCGCGCGTTGCCGCCGCCGAGCAGCGCCGCGACCCTGGCCGCGTCGGCGGGCGCCCAGGAGCCGTCCTTGACCCAGCCGTCCAGGAGTTCGCCGAGCCCGGCCGTGAAGGAGCGGGAGCCGACCAGGTAGAGCTCGGGCAGCCCGTAGGCGTCGGTGGAGAACAGCAGCTTGCCGAACGGCGTCAGCTCCAGCGCCTCGGCGAGCACCGCCCGCGACCTGGCTCCGGTGTGGCCGAGGGTGAGGCCGACGTCGGCGTAGACGTGCGGGTGGACGGCGGCCAGGTAGCCGGCGCCCCGGTGGTAGGGGTAGCAGTGCAGCAGGACCAGGCGGCAACCGGTCGGGCGGACGGCCCGGACGAAGTCGGTCAGCAGCAGCGGGTCGGCGTCGGGCAGTCGCAGGTCGGGGTCGCCGAAGCCGGTGTGGATCTGGAGCGGGAGGCCGCTCTCGGCCGCCGACCACAGCAGGTGGCGCAGCAGCACGGGATCGGTGAGCCGGCCGCCGGGCCGGCGGTCGGCGAGCCAGTGGCCGGCGGCCGCGCGGAGTTCGGCGCCGGTCGGCGGGGTCGGGTCGAGAGCGAGGCCGTGCCGGTAGGCCGCGATGGACTTGAACGCGACGGCGGTGCGCGCGGCCTCGGCGACGGCCTCGGCGAGCCGGTCGGGGAACGCGGCGGCGTCGGGGTCCCGGTCGGCCACCGCCTCGGCCAGCGTCTCCAGACGGATGATCTCGTGCGCGGGCGCCCCGGCGGCCTCGGCGAGCTCGGCCGGGGTGAGGAGGTCGCCGGGGAGGCCGGTGTCGACGAGCAGGGTGCTGAGGCCGGCGGCGCGCAGCAGCCGGCGGGTGACCTCGGGGGTGCCGAGTTCGCGGCGCCGCGCGAGGTAGTCGTCCGGCGGGCAGTTGGCGGGGAGGTCGAGGACGGGCGCGCACCAGCGGCGGACGGCGAAGCCGAGTTGGCTGTCGAAGTGGCTGGTGCCGGGCGCGGGCGGCGCGTCGGACTCGGTGAGCAGCGAGCCGAAGTGCGCGGTGTCGACGGGGCCCTGGCGCAGGACGCCGTGGCAGTGCTGGTCGACGAGGTCCGTGCTGCTCATCGTCAGTACCGCTCCCTGGTGGCGGCGGCGATCTGCTCCGGCGTGGACGTGGCGAACAGCGCGACCTCGCCCTGCCGGACGGCGAGGATCGCGCCGTACAGCTCCTCGCCGAGCGCGGTGCGCAGCACGGTGGAGGCCTCCAGGTGGTCCAGGGCGGCCGGCAGCGACGCGGGCAGCCGGGGCGGCGGGGCGACGCGACGTTCGGCCGGGTCGCCGACGACCGGCTGCGGCAGGCTGAGCCCGTCGGCGGCCCCGGCGAGGCCGGCGGCGATGACGGCGCCGGTCACCAGGTACGGGTTGGCCGCCCCGTCGAAGCACTTGACCTCGGCGTTGGCGGCGTCCTGGTCGTCGGGTGCGCCGGTGACGAAGCGGACGGCGGCCTCGCGGTTCTCCAGGCCCCAGCACTGGAAGGCGCCGGCCCACACGGAGGGCCGCAGCCGCAGGTAGCTGGCGGGGCTGGGGGCGCCGATGGCCAGCAGCGCGGGCAGTTCGCGCAGCACGCCGGCGAGGAACGCCTCGCAGATGGCGCTCATGCCGTACGGGCCGTCGCCGTCGCGGCAGGCGTTCTTGCCGCCGCGCCAGAGGCTGAGGTGCAGGTGGCGGCCGTTGCCGAGGCTCACGGTGTCGACGACGGGTGCGAAGGAGGCGGCGAGGCCGTGCCGGTGGGAGACGGCGCGCACGGTCTCGCGGACCAGCACGGCGTCGTCGGCGGCGGTGACGGGGTCGGTGGGCCTGGCGGAGATCTCGAACTGTCCCGGCGAGTACTCGGGGTGGATCTGGAGCAACGGCAGCCCCTGGGCGGCGAACGCCTCGGCGAGGTCGCGGACGTAGTCGGAGGACTCGACGAGCCGGCTCATGCCGTAGGCGGGCCCGGCACCGCCGGCCGGCTGGCGCGCCTCCCCGGAATCACCCGGACGTGTGACGACCCATTCGGTCTCGAAGCCCATCCGCAGTTCCAGGCCGTGCTCGGCGAGCGCCCGCTCGGCCTGCCGGCGGGCGAACCGCCGCTGGCAGGCCGCGTAGGGCGCGCGGGTCTGCTCGTAGCGGTCGGCGGGCGCCCAGGCCCAGCCGGGCTGGGCGGCGAGCACGGTGAGCCGGTCGAGGTCGGGGACGAGCCGCAGGTCGCCGTCCGGGCCGCCGATCCTGGGGCTGCTGGTGATGGAGTCGTCGACGAGGAAGACGTCGAAGACGGGCGACATGCCGACGCCGCGCCGCACGGCCTCCACGAGCCGGCCCACCGGCACGGCCTTGACGCGGGTGAGCCCGGCGTTGTCGACCCAGGTGAGGGCGACGGCGCTGACCTTGGCGGCGCTGAGGCGCTGCATGAGCTGCTGTTCCGGCTCCATGCGCGCACCTTGCCGGTCGTCGGGAGCTCGGCGCAACCGGCCCACCACGGCGTGTCACGGCACGGCGGGGCCCGAGAGGTAGGTGCCGTTCTCGTCGTAGGGCCAGGCGTTGGCGACGCAGCCGTCCAGGCCCTTGATCTGCTGCATCATCGCGGGGGCCAGCGCGCCGGGCTCGGAGCAGCCCTCGTGGCCGTGCCCGAGGTAGTGGCCGACCTCGTGGTTGACGATCAGCGCCCGGTACTCCTCGACCGGGCCGGGGAACTGCGGCGAACCCTCCACCCAGCGGCGGAGGTTGACGACGACGGTCTGGGCGACGCTGCAGTTGACCTGGCCGCGGGTGTCGAGTCCGTACTCGCCGCAGATGGCGTCGACGGTGCCCGGGGTGGCGATCTGGACGACGAAGTCGGCGGGACCCTCCCCGACCAGCTGGAAGCCGGTGTCGCCCTCGGCGGTCCAGCCGCGCGGGTCGGCGAGGACGGTCTGGACCTCGGCGGCGGCCTCGTCCGGATCGAGCTCGATGCCGTCCTCGACCTCCAGGCGGTAGGTGAGGACGGCGTCGCCGCCGACCGGCTCGCCGCCGCCCTCGGCGACACGGAAGGTGCCGGGTCCGGTCTCGGGGACGGGTATCTCCTCGTCCTCGTTCTCGTCCTCGGTCGGTTCGATTTCGAGTTCGGGTTCCGGATCCGGCTCGGGTTCCGGCTCCGGCTCGGGCTCGGGTTCCGGTTCGGACGCGGCGGGCGCCTCGGTGGCCGGCGACTCGGCGCCGGCGTGCGTCTCGGCCAGCACGTCGTCCCGCATCACGATCCGCAGCGTCACCACCGCGACGCCGAGCACGACGATCAGCGTGGCGCCCCTGAGGAGGCGGGCCGCGCGGCGGGGACGTCTACGGCGTCGCGCGCCCCGTACCGACGGATGGGCACGACGGGCTCGGGTGCCCATGGTGGTTCCTCTCTGGTGGTACTTGTGATGCTGCTGTGGCGCCCGTGCGCAGATGCCAGGTTATGACGCCATCGCTTGTGCCAACTCAGCGCCCTCCAGGAGGAGTTCGCGAGCGTCCTGGTTCTCGGCCACCGCCGTCAGATCCGCGACGTCCACGGGCAGCGCCCCCTCCTCCCCCGAGTCGGCGTCCACCGCGACCGTGGCCTCGGTGCCGCCGTAGGAGAAGACGACCCGCAGCCCCGCGGCCGACTGGCCGCCCGGCGTGGTCCGGACGGCGGCCGGGGTGCCGTCGGAGAGCTGGAGTTCGGTGCAGGTCTCGGCCGATTCGCTCGCCGCGCAGCGGCCGGTGTTCGCGTCGACCTCCGGGGTGGCCGAGAAGGTGATCTGGTACGCGGCGTCCGAGCCCGTCATGGCCCGGTAGCGGGCGATGTCGTAGTCCGTCGCCGAGACCGCGCCCAGGCCCGGCAGCAGCTCGTCGAGCAGCGCGGCCACGCGCGCCCGGTAGTCGACGGCACGGGCGTGCGACTCGGCGTTGTTCGGGGTCGGGACCGGGGTGGACACGGTCGGCCCCGGCAGCCCCGGCTCGGTCGCGGTCGACGCCGGCGGCTCGGCCACCACGGCGTCGTCCCCCGGCGGCACGAAGCCGACCCCCAGGACGGTGGCGAGCGCGGCGACCGCGACGCCGCCGCCGGCCGTGGCCAGCCGGGCCCGCGCCCGGCGGCGGCGCCCCAGCAGGAGCGCTCCGGGCACCAGGTCGACGGGGGGCGCCAAGCCGCCGACCGCATGCTCCATCGCCCGCCTGAGCTCCGGCTCCTCGGCGTGGAAGTAGTGCACGGTCGTCCCCTTCGTCATCAGTTCTGTCGTTCGTCGTTCGTCGTTCGTCGTGCGTCGTGCGGCGCGGGCTCGTGGTGGCTCAGCGGTCCGACTCGGCACCGAGGCTCGCGTAGAAGTCGGCGTACGGCTCGGCGCGCAGCTCGACGTCGTCGAGGCGGGTGCGCAGCAGCGCGAGCGAGCGGGAACAGGTGCTCCTGACCGTGGACTGACTGCACCGCATGAGGCCGGCCACGGTCGCCACGCTCAGGTCCTCCCAGTAGCGGAGGATGAGCATCGCCCGCGCCCTGGGCGGCAGTTCACCGAGCGCGGCGAGCAGCGTCACCCGCAAGGCCGGGTCGCCTGGCGCGGTGGGATTGTCCTGAACGGCGTGCGCACGCCGGCTGAGCAGTCCCCTCCGCTGCTCAGCCAGGAAGGTACGGGTCAGCACCGTGCGGGCGTAGGCGTCGATGTTGTCGGCGCGCATCGCCCGTGGCCAGTAACGCAACAGCCGCACCAGGGTGTTCTGGACGAGATCCTGCGCCCGGTGGGTGTCGCCGCACAGCAGCACGGCCGTGCGGTAGAGCCGGCTCTGACGGGCGCGCGCGTACTCCTCGAACTCCTGGTCGTAGCCCATCCACTCTCCGTCTTCGAAGCGCGGTGCCCTTCCCGCGACTGTCACCCTGTTCGAGTCGCCGAGGGCGACAGAAGGCTGAGTAACGATCGCATAACACGCCGGCGCCCGCGCACCCCCCGAGGTTTGAGCAGCACACGGGCGCCTCGTACGAACGCCGGCCGGGAGGCCGGGAGGCCGGAAGGCCGCAAGGCCGGAAGGCCGCAAGGCCGGAAGGCCGCAAGGCCGGAAGGCCGCAAGGCCGGAAGGCCGGAAGGCCGCAAGGCCGCAAGGCCGGAAGGCCGGAAGGCCGCAAGGCCGCAAGGCCGGGAGGCCGGGAGACCACGAGGTCCGGGAGACCACGAGGTCCGGGAGACCGCGAAGCCGGGAGACCGCGAGGTCCGGGAGGCCGGGAGACCGCAAGGTCCGCAAGGCCGGGAGACCGCAAGGTCCGCAAGGCCGGGAGGTCCGGGAGACCGCAAGGCCGGGAGCCGCGAAAAAGCGCGAGGCCGGAAAGCAGCAAGGCCACCGGGTCCGGAAGCCACCAGGCCGCGAGGCCGCAGCCTCGAAACCGGGTAGCCGCAAGGCCGGGAAAGCACGAAGCCGGGTAGCCGCAAGGCCGCCAGGTCCGGAAGCCCCCGAGGGCTCCCGGGACCCGGGTCCAGGGTCCCGGGTGCCCGGGCCCGGGGGCTCGGAGGCTCACGCTCCAGGGCCCGGCGGCTCGCGCTCCAGCGCCTGGGGCCCGGGGCCGCAGGCCCCGGAAACCGCGGCGCCGAGGATCAAAGCGTCGAGGCCGAAGCGCAGAGGTCAAAGCCTCCGGAATTGACGGCTCGGGCCGACCACCCGGCCCGGGCGATCAGCGCCACCGGCCCCTTCGGACCGACAGGCCGGCACGCCAACCACCCAGCCCAAGCGATCAGTGCCACCGCCCTCCGCACCGGCAGGCCGGGAGCCGCGAAAGCGCGAGGCCGGAAAGCAGCAAGGCCACCGAGTTCGCAAGCCACCAGGCCGCGAGGCCGCAGCCTCGAAACCGGGTGGCCGCAAGGCCGGGAAAGCACGAAGCCGGGAAGCCGCTAGGTGTATTGATCACGAGCGTTGTTGACACTCGTTGGGGCTTGATCATGGCGAAGACCTCCGATGTGGTGGAGCTGTCTAGGACTGCACCGCATGGAGGTCTTCGTGTCCCACCGTAATGCC
>NZ_JAVREM010000130.1:0-7256 GCF_031845425.1 Streptomyces millisiae | reverse complement strand
CCCTTTCCCCCGCCTCGCGCGGGGGGCCGAACCGCGCTCCGCGCGGTGCACGGCCCGGAGGGCCGAAGGCCCGCGGCGGCTGCGCCGCCGGGCCGCGCGACGACCCGCCCGGAGGGCGGGTGGGTGGGCGCGGCCCGGCCGCAGGCCGACACGCCGCGGGCCAGCCGCCAAAGCCAAGCGCCGCGGGACCGCCTAGGCCGTCAGCTCCTGGCGGAGCGCGTCCCGCAGGCGGGCCGCGCGTTCGGTGACCTCCGGGGGACCGAGCTCCATGGCGCGGGTGCACCACGTGCCGCCCTCCGCGAGGTCTCCGTGGCGCGAGGCCAGCAGCGCGAGCTGGAGCGCGGCGCGGCCGTGGCCGGCCTCGGCGGCGCGGCGCCACCAGAGGGCCGCTTCCGGCAGGCTGCCCTCGCGGGCCAGCAGCAGCCCCAGGTTGAACGCGCCGTTGCGGCTGCCCGCCTCGGCGGCGGCCCGGTACCAGTGCGCCGCCGTCACCACGTCGTCCCGCGCGGCGGCGCACATGCCGAGCCGCACCTGGGCGCGGCGGTGGCCGTGCTCGGCCGCGACCGTGTACCAGTGCTCGGCCGCCTCCTCGTCGCCGCGCCGCTCTATCAGCACGGCGAGCCGGAACGCGCCCTCCACGCTGCCGCCCTCGGCCGCCAGCGTCAGGTGCTCCTCGGCGCGCCGCTGGTCGGCCTCGGAGCCGCCGGCCCGCAGCAGTTCGACGGCGATCTGCAGCGCCGCCTCCGGGTGACCCGCCGCCGCGGCCTGCTCGTACCAGTGCCGCGCCTGGGCCGTCTCGTCCCGGCCGGCGTGCAGGATGCCGAGGTTGAACGCCGCGTCGACGCTGCCCGCCTCGGCCGCCTTGGAGAACCACGGCTCGGCGCCCTCCGCGTCGCCCCGCTGCAGCAGCAGCACGGCCAGCGCGTTGGCCGCCTCGCGGTGGCCCGCGTAGGCGGCGCGCCGGTACCACTGCTCGGCCTGGGCCATCCGGCCCTGGCCGGCGCAGAGCAGCGCCAGGTTGAAGGCGCCGTTGGTGTCGCCGGCGTCCAGCGCGGCCCGGTACCAGCGCTGTGCCTCCTGCCGCTCGCCGCGCTGCGCGCACAGCGCGCCCAGCGCGTTGGCCGCGGGGCCGTCGCCGTCGCGCGCGGCGCGCCGCCACCAGCGCTCGGCGCCGGCCTCGTCGCCGCCGTCACGCAGCAGGAAGCCCAGCGCGCTCGCGGCGCGCGGCTCGCCCGCCTCGGCCGCCTCCTGGTACCAGCGGCCGGCCTCGGCCAGCTCGCCGCGCTCCTCCAGCGAGGTGGCGAGCCGCAGCGCGGCGCGCCGGTGGCCGCGCGCCGCGGCCTGTCGGAACCAGCCCTCGGCGGCCGCGGCGTCCCGCTTGGCGAGCTGGCAGCCGTAGCGGTAGGCGGCCTCGCGGTGGCCGTGCTCGGCGGCGGCCCGGAACCAGGACTCGGCACCCGGTGCCCCCCGGTGGTCGAGGAGGTCGGCCAGGGCGTAGGCGCCGGAGGCGTGCCCGGACTCGGCCGCCTGCCGCAGCCAGTACTCGGCGGCCGCCTCGTCACCGCGCTCGCGGTGGTGCCGGCCGAGCGCGTGGGCGGCGGGCGCCGAACCCCCGACGGCGGCGATCCGCCACCACTCGGCGGCCTCCTCGGCGCGCCCCGACTGGTACAGCAGGACCCCCAGATTGTTGGCGGCCGACCGCTCGCCGTCCGCCGCGGCGGTGCGCAGCGGCGCCTCGGCGTGGTCCAGGTCGCCCAGGCGCAGCAGCCGCGCGCCCTCGCGCGCAGCCGCACGACTGCTCTCGAACCTCGCGTTGTCCCCCATAAGGTCCATAGTCGCACCACCTGAAACCTGCGTACACCTGGTATACCGCAGCCAGTGAAGTCACTTCAGCGGTTTGTCGACTTCCCGATATGGATACACCCAAACACCATCGCGGGCAGGGAGTTGTCCTGAGTCGAGACGCAGTATGCCGCTCGACACTGTCAGAGCAGGTCACCAAGCACCAGCCGCAACCGCCGAACTTATGCGCAAGGTTGACGGGTTGACGGGTGTGAACTGTGGCCGGCGTGCACGGTATTGGTGAAGTGCGAGGTGAGAGCGGGACGGCCGACGACACGAGGGGCCGGGAGACGTCACCGTCTCCCGGCCCCTCACGCGATGTCACCCGTCACTCGGACGGCGTCTCCTCGGGCTGACCGCCCTCCAGCTCCTCGATGCGCCCGAAGGCGTCCTCGAGTCGCTCCTGGGCGTCGGCGTAGGCACCCCAGTCGCCCGCCTCGAAGGCGTCCTGGCTCTCCTGCCACGCCTGGGTGGCGTCGTCGATGGCCTCCTCCAAGGTGCCGGCCGCGGGCGGCGGTTCCTCGCCCTCGTCCGGCGGCGGTTCATCGCCCTCGCCGGGTTCCCCTGGCGGTGGTGGCTCCTCGCCGGACTCGGTCACCCCGAACACCTGGTCGAGCGCCTCGCCCAGGGTGTCCTCGAACGCGGTCTCCTCGCCGTAGGTGACCAGGACCCTCCGCAACAGCGGGTACTCGGTGCTGGCGCCCTGCACGTAGACCGGCTCGACGTAGAGCAGCCCGCCCTCCAACGGCACGGTCAGCAGGTTGCCGTACACCACCTCGGAGTCGCCGCGTTGGAGGATGTTGATCTCGTTGGCGATGTCCGGATCGGAGTTGAACCTGGACTGCACCTGTTGGGGGCCCCAGACCGTCGTGTTGGACGGCAGGGTGAGGACCCGCATGGTGCCGTAGTCCTCGGATCTCGCGTCCGCCTCGACGGCCATGTAGGCCGCCAACGTCTCTCTGCCCTGTGGCGTGAACGTCGTGGTCAGCGAGAAGGCCTGGCTGTCCTGGTCGGGCATCCGCATGCTCAGGTAGTACGGCGGCACCGACTGGCCCTGCTGGGTCGGGTCGTCCGGCACCTGCCAGCGCTCCGAGCCGCTGTAGAACTGGTCGGCGCTCGACACGTGGTAGCGCTGGAGCAGGTCCCGCTGGACCTTGAACAGGTCCTGCGGGTACCGGAGATGGCCGAGCAGCTCGTCGCTGATCTCGTCCCGGTCCTGCACGGTCCCGGGGAACGCGCTGCGCCAGGTCTGGAGGACCGGGTCCTGCTCGTCCCACTCGTAGAGCTCCACGTCGCCCGAGTAGGCGTCGACGGTGGCCTTCACCGAGTTCCGGATGTAGTTGACCTGGTTCTCCTGGGCGATCACGTCGCCCTGGGTCTCGGTCAGCGAGGTCTCCGTGACGTCACCGAGGGTGGTGCGCGACGAGTACGGATAGCCGTTGGACGTGGTGTACGCGTCCACGATCCACAGCACCCGGCCGTCCACCACCGCCGGATACGGGTCGCCGTCGATGGTGAGCCACGGGGCCACCGCCTCCACCCGCTCCTTGGGGGTGCGGTTGTAGAGGATCCGCGAGCCGTCGCCAATGGCGCCGGAGTAGAGGATCTGCGGCTCGCCCATGGTCAGCGCGTAGGCGGCGCGGACGAAGTAGTTGTCGAGACCGACGCCGGCGTCGCCGGTGTAGCTGTACTCGACCTCGCCGTCCTCGCCGGCGTAGTCGATCTCCTGCTGTGGGCCGCCGACGATCGAGTACTGGGTGGTGTACTCGCCGAAGTAGATCCTCGGCTCGTAGTCGCCGAGGTCGCTGAGCTCGCCGGAGGGCGGCAGGTCACGCTCGGTGAAGTCCGGCTGGCCGTTGCCCGGCACGTCGGTGCCGCTGGCGGAGACCACGCCGAAACCGTGGGTGTAGCGGAAGTGCTCGTTGATCCAGTTCCGCTCGGGGATCATGTTGACGTTCATCTCGCGCAGGCCGATCACGGTGTCCTGCTCGGCGCCGTCCTCGCCGATCGGGTACCGGTCGACGTCCAGCGTGCCGGGGAACTGGTAGTAGCCACGGACCTGCTGGATCTGCTGGAACGTCGGCGAGACCACGCTCGGGTCGAGCAGCCGGATGCTGGCCGTGGAGGTCACCGCGTTGCGCAGGTCCTCGGCTGACGCCTCGCTCACGCCCGAGTAGTCCTCGATCCTGGCGTCCGCGATGTCATACGCGTCCTTCGTCGAGTCCATGTGGTGCTCGATGTACGGCGTCTCCCTGGCCTGCTCGTTCGGCCGGACCTGGAACTGCTGGACCAGCGCCGGGTAGACGCCGCCGATCAACACGGCGGAGAGCACCATCAGGCCGAGCCCGATCACCGGCAGCTGCCAGCCGCGCCGCCACACGGCGGCGAAGAACAGCACGGCGCAGATGGCGGCGATGATCGTCAGAATCGTCTTGGCCGGCAGGTAGGCGTTGGCGTCCACGTACCGCAGGCCCGTCCAGCCCTCGGCGTTGCGGAGGTCGCCACCCTTGAGCGCGAGGCCGTAGCGGTCGAGCCAGTAGGCGACGGCCTTGAGCGCGACGAACAGACCGAGCAGCACCGACAGGTGGCCGGTGGCCGCCTGCGTGATCCGGCTGCCGGGCGTCGTCAGCCGCACGCCGCCGTAGAGGTAGTGGGTCAACGCGGCCGCGATCGTGGACAGGACGATCACGGCGAAGGCAAAGCCAAGGACGAATCTGTAGAAGGGGTAATCAAAGGTGTAGAAAGAGACATCTCGGTGGAACTGCGGGTCCTCGACCCCGAACGACGTCCCGTTGACCCACTGCAGCCAGGTGCGCCACTGGCCGGAGGCCGAACCGCCCGCGATCAGACCGATCACCAGCGAGACGCCGATCAGCACCCACCTTTTGAAGGGGGCGATACCCATTCGATAACGATCGAGATTCTGCTGCTCCATCGACATGGCGCTCAGCGGAGGCCGAAGCCGGTGCGCCAGCCAGATGTTGAAGCCGACCACGAGCGCCATCACAAGACCGAAGCCCACGAACATCGAGGTCCTGGTCAGCAGCTCGGTGCGATACACGCTCGTGTATCCGACGGAGCGATACCAGAGCCAGTCCGTCCAGAATCCGGCGAACATGGCGAAGAGAATGGCGAGTCCGGCCAGAATCGCGGCCGTGATCAGCAGACTCCTGGCGCCCCTGGAGGGACGTCCGACGCTGAACCGTGGGCCGCCGGGACCTCTCGGACCCCGAGGACCGTTCGGACCGTTGGGGCCACGGCCCGAGCCCCGGTCCGGCATCTGGAAAGCCAAGGTGCGCACCTCAATGAATCGCTGTGGTCGTTGTCGGACCGAACAACCCCCCAACGGACATCGTGCGGCCCACTTGGACTAACTTACTCAAGCTTTACTCGGTTCCCGATTTCGGGGTATGAGACGGCACGATAGGCCCATGGACAACACGACCCCCGACGTACCCAGGGCCGAACCGCCGGCCGCCGATCCGCTCACCAGGGCGGTGCTCGAAATCGACGACTATGTCGCGGGGCTCGGCTGGGACCGCCCGGCGCTGCTGTTCGCGCTGGTCGACACCGAGCGGCTGCGCGCCGAGGAGCCGGCGCTCGCCGAACAGCTCGACCTGGGGGGCGACAGCCCCCTGACCCCCGTCGAACAGGACGAGTTGCCGGCCGGGGTGCCGCTCGACGAGTTCCTCGCGACGATCGCCTGGCCCGAGCAGGTGGCCGGCTGCGCGCTGGCCGTCGAGCGCCTGATGCTGCCGCCCACGGCCGAGGCGCAGCTGCCGGAGGGCCTCTCGGAGGCCGCGCTGGCCGACTGGGTGGCCGAGCACCCGGACCGGCAGGAGGTCAGGATGACGGTGGCCGTGCTGCGGGACGGGCGCCGCGAGTCGGCGCTGCGGCTGCGCGAGAAGGACTCACCGATGGACGTGCTGACCGGCCCCGACCTGGTGCCCGGCCTCGCCGCGGCGCTCGGCGCCACCTTCGAGGAGTAGCGCGGGACCGCCCGGGGGGCCGCCGCTCAGCTCGCCGAGCAGAGCGGCAGGTCCTCGGTGCGGTCCTCCCTGATGTCCTCGAGCGCGGTGAGGGCGTCGTCGATCGTGGCCACGCGCACCAGCGTCAGCCCGTCCGGCGCGTTCTCCGCGGCCGCGGCACAGTTGTTCTCCGGGGTGAGGAAGTACTCGGCGCCGGCCTCCCTGGCCGCGATGACCTTCATCGAGACGCCGCCGATCTGCCCGACCCGCCCCTCGTCGTCGATGGTGCCGGTGCCGGCGACGAAGGCGCCGCCCGTCAGGTCGTCCGGGGTGAGCCGGTCGATCAGACCGAGCGCGAACATCAGCCCGGCGCTCGGCCCGCCGACGTCCGCCAGCTTGATGTCGATGGTGAACGGGAAGGTGTGGGTGACCCCGGCCTGGATGCCGACGATCGCGCGCTGGTCGTCGTCGGCGGCCGCGGTGGTGATGGTGACGTCCTCGGTGTCGGTGGGCAGTTCCTCGCCCGCCTCCTGGGCGGCCTGCGCCTGCTCGGCCGGCACGATGGTGAACACCACGTCCTCGCCCGGCTCGTGCTGGGTGACCAGCTCGGCGACCTGCCCCGGCTCGGTGATCTTGGTGCCGTCGACGGCCACGATCGCGTCCCCGGCGTGCAGCCGCCCCTCCGAAGGGCTGTCCCTGACGACGGCGGCGACGATGGTCTGCGCCGGGATGTCGTAGCCGATCGCCTCCAGCGCCGCCACCTTGGCGCTCTCCTGGGAGGCGGTGAACTCCTCCGCGTTCTGCTGCTCGACCTCGTCGGCCGAGACCCGCTCGGGGTAGAGCGTGCGGTACGGCACCACGGCCGCGTCCGCCGCCAGCCAGCCGCTGACCGCCTCCAGCAGGTTCATCCGGTAGTCGACGCCGGTGACGCGGACGGTCGTCATGTTGAGGTGGCCCGAGGCCTCGTACGTCTCGTGGCCCTCGATGTTCAGCACCGGCTCGCCGTCGTGCTCGCCCAGGGTGTTGACCGTGGGACCCGGCGACATCTCCGCGTAGGGCACGTTGATGAGCACTCCGGCGCAGAGCAGCCCTATCAGCAGGAGTATCGACGTCAGCAGCGTCGCGGTGCGGCGTGGCATGCCTTGACAGTACGTGACGGGACCGTCAGCCGTCCGCCGGGGCCCGCTCCATCGCGGCACGGAACGCCTCGTAACCCCGCACCCCGGCCTTGTCCCGCACGCCCCGGTGGTTCACGCTGCGGCGGGTGGCCCAGGCGCTCCACAGCCCGGCCACCACCGCGCCGGCGACGGGGATCAGCAGCCACACGAGAACCGCCATGACCTACCTCCCACCTCGGGCGGACGTACCACCAACGCTCGGTCGTGGGAACGGGTTACGCAACCGGAGTAACTTGCTCGATGATCTTCCCACGTGCTACGCGCAGGC
>NZ_JAVREM010000129.1:0-7349 GCF_031845425.1 Streptomyces millisiae | reverse complement strand
CGTAGGGCGGGTGGGTGGGGAAACCCCGGCGTGGAGCGCCCCCGCGTGGGGGTGTGTCATGGCGCGGTCGTCGCGTTCGTCACGCGGGAGAGCGTGAAGTCGTGGTCGCGTCGATGGTCGTGGCACCAGCCGTACATCGCCCCCGGTGGGTCGAGCGTCAGCTCGTCCATCGCACAGCGGCGCGGTCGGCCGTGTTCGTCGGGGTGTTCTAGCAGGACCCGGGAGCCGGTGTCGATGCCGCGGGCCAGGTCGCGGACCGCGTCGGGGGAGAGCTGGGGCGCGGCCTGGCGGAGGAACTCGGCGGAGCGTTTGGCGGCCACCAGCAGCTGGGCGACGACCCGCTCCAGGCGTTCCGGCTCGGGGCGGCCGACGGAGGCCGCGTAGCCGCGCTGGCCCGGCAGGGGGGCGCGGCGTTCCGGTTGTGGCGCCGGCTTGGGGCGTTCGGTGCGTTCGACCTGGACGGTGCCGTCCACCGCCTCGGTGACCGGCGCGTAGCCGGCGGTCCGCAGGGCGGCCAGCGTCTCGGGCGCGGGGGTGCGGCTGACCAGGACCGTGGGGGCCAGCTGGCGCAGGCCGAGCGGGGCAAGCTTGCGGTGGTAGATGATCTCGGTGAGCAGCGCCGGCTCAGGCGCGTGGATGACGCAGCCGGCGGAGACCACCCGCAGCTGGCCGTGGCGCCTGGCGGTGTCGGCGATCAGGTAGCGCAGGGGTTGGGGGAGCGGGCCGCCGTTGAGCCCGGTCAGCTCGGACTCGATGGAGGTGGCGCTGCCGCCCGCGTCCAGGCCCCGGCGGATGCTGGCGGGCGTGAAGCGCCAGACCGAGGCGGCGCCGCGGGACTCGCGGTCGGCGACCGCGTCCAGGGTGCGTTCCAGCCGGGCGGAGGGCGCGCCGGCCACCACCGCCGTCAGGTCGCCGCCGATCCTGGCCCGCTCGCTCGCGGCCGGCAGCAGGCGGCGCGCGGCCTCGACCAGCGCCGTCTCGTCGTCGGCGAGCAGCGCGGCGCCGAGCGGCGAGAGCGTGCCGTGGGCCAGCACGCCAAGCCGGCTCGCCTCGGCGAGCAGGGTGGTGAACGGCGGGGTGTCCTCGTCGAGCCTGGCGGCCAGCGGCCGGTGCCAGGCGACCACCGCGCCGAGCGCGGCCGGTTCGCCGGCGCCCCTGCCGGCCGGCAGCCGGGAGGCGGCGTTGAGCAGGGTGCGGCGGGCGATCGTGACGTCCCTGCGCGGCGGGAGTTCGAGCAGCGCCGGCAGCGTCCTGCCCTCCCGGTCCCTGGTCCTGGTCGGGGTGGCCGGCACCGAGCGCCAGGCGCGCAGCAGCGTGGCCGCGCGGTGGCCCGGGTCGCCGGCCAGCCACGCGTCGTAGTCGGCGGTGGCCGGGAAGCGGTCCTCGTCCCGGCAGAGCAGTCCCGCGGCCCGGCCGAGTTCGAGGGCGAGCCGGACGTCGGTCTCCTCGCAGCCGGCCGCCCTGCCGAGGCGCAGCAGCTCGCGCGGGCCGACGCCGCCGGTCTTGCGCCGCTCGGGCGGGCGCGCCGCGCACTCGGCGAGCACCGCGGCCGCCCGGTCGAGGAACGCGAACGCCGAGGCCGCCGCCTCCTTGGCCACCGCCTCGGCCGGGGCGGACACCAGCGGCGGGGCCGGCGGCCCGGCGGCGAACGGCGCCCGCCAGTCGGGGCCGCGCAGGATCAGGGCCACCTCGGCCGGCATCTGGGCCGGCACCTGCCCGTAGCGCGCCCGCAGCAGCAGCCCGCGGTCGAGCGCCCACCGCAGCCCGGGCAGCGAACTCGGCACCGGCTCGGTCCGCACCGCCCGGCTGTGGTCGAGCAGCAGCTCGCGCGAGGCCGGCGGCGCCGAGGCCACCAGATCGCGCACCAGTGCCGGGTCCGTGTGGTGCGCCATCAGCGTGTCCAGCCGGCGCTGCCTGGTATCGGGCGGCGTGATGCCCAGGGCCTCGACCATCCCCCGCAGCTCGTCGGTGGTCTTCTCGTCGAGCAGCTCGGCGAGCCCGGTCCCGAGGCCGAGGGGCGTCGGCCAGGTCTTCGCCACCTGCTCGGCCAGGTACCAGAGGCCCCGCTCGTCCTGCCAGGCGAGCGCGTAGCCGGACAGCTCCGTCAGCGCGAGATCGAGGCCGCGGGCCCCCTCGCCGTCCCCCTCGCGCAGCAGGCCGGCGAGCCGCCCCCGTGCCACCCCCGCGCCTATGGCCCCCGACGCGGCGAGCGCCTCCGCCACCTGGAGGCAGCGCAGCGGCACCCGGGACATGGCGCGGGCGACCGACGCCTTGTCCAGCAGGCGGGTGGCCAGCTCGCCGAGGTCGTTCGGGGCGTACGGCTGGAGCGTGTCGGGCCGGGCCGCGAGCAGGGCGCGTAGTTGCCCCGCCGGCAGCCCGCCGAGCCAGGCGCTGAGCGGGAAGCCGGGGGAGGCGCTGGGCGACGACGTGCTGATCGAACTCACCTCATGACCGTGATGCGACGCTATGGAGTCGGACGGTCACCGTATCGGCCCGCTCGTCCGGCCGGGGCCGAAACGGAGAAAGAATGGGGAAACTATGCCCCCCTCACCCCGGGGGTTGATTTCATACGGGACCCTGACGCCCGTGCCCACGGCGATCACCTGGTGCTTCGCCGGCGAGGTACGACAATGGGGTCATGGCACGCCGCGGCAAACTACGCATCTATCTCGGCGCGGCCCCCGGAGTCGGCAAGACCTACGCCATGCTGTCCGAGGCCCACCGCCGCGTCGAGCGTGGCACCGACGTGGTCGTGGCGCTCGTCGAACACCACGACCGGCCCCGCACCCAGGTGCTGCTGCACGGTCTCGAACAGGTGCCGCGGCAGGAGATCCGCTACCGCGACGGCGTCTTCGGCGAGATGGACACCGACGCCGTGCTCCGCCGCCGCCCGCGGGTCGCGCTGGTGGACGAGCTGGCCCACACCAACGTGCCGGGCGGTCGCAACGAGAAGCGCTGGCAGGACATCGAGGAACTGCTCGACGCCGGCATCGACGTGGTCTCCACCGTCAACATCCAGCACCTGGAGTCCCTCGGCGACGTCGTCGAGTCGATCACCGGCGTCCGCCAGAAGGAGACCGTGCCGGACGCCGTCGTGCGCCGCGCCGACCAGATCGAGCTGGTCGACATGGCCCCCGAGGCGCTGCGCCGGCGGATGGCCCACGGCAACATCTACGCCCCCGACAAGGTGGACGCGGCGCTCTCCCACTACTTCCGCCCCGGCAACCTGACCGCGCTGCGCGAGCTCGCCCTGCTGTGGACGGCCGACCGGGTCGACGCCTACCTGCGCCGCTACCGCGACGAGCACGGCATACGGTCCACCTGGCACGCCCGCGAGCGCCTGGTGGTCGGCCTCACCGGCGGCCCCGAGGGCTCCACCCTGATCCGCCGCGCCGCCCGGATGGCCGCCAAGAGCTCGGGCAGCGAGATCATGGCCGTCTACATCTCGCGCGCCGACGGCCTCACCTCGGCCTCGCCACGCGAGCTCGCCGCCCAGCGCACCCTCGTCGAACAGCTCGGCGGCACCTTCCACCACGTCATAGGCGACGAGGTCCCGGCCGCCCTGCTCGACTTCGCGCGCGGCGTCAACGCCAACCAGATAGTCCTCGGCTCCAGCCGCCGCAAGTCCTGGCAGTACATCTTCGGGCCCGGCGTCGGCGCCACCGTCGCCCGCGACTCGGGCCCCGACATCGACGTGCACATCGTCACCCACGACGAGGTCGCCAAGGGCCGGGGCCTGCCGGCCGCCCGCGGCGCCCGGCTCGGCCGCTCGCGCATCGTCGCCGGCTGGCTGATCGGCGTGCTGGGACCCGTCCTGCTGACCCTGGGGCTGGCCCAGCCGGAGCCCGGCGCCGAGTTCGCCAGTGACGTGCTGCTCTTCCTCTCCGTCACCGTGCTCGCCGCCCTGGTCGGCGGACTGCTCCCCGGCCTGTTCTCGGCGGCCTTCGGCTCGCTGCTGCTCAACTTCTACTTCGCCCGGCCCATCCACCAGTGGTCCATCGCGGAGGGCCACAACATCGTGGCCATCGTCGTGTTCTTCGCCATCGCGGTCGCCGTGGCCACCGTCGTCGACCGCTCCGCGCGCCGCACCCAGCAGGCGGCCAGGCTGCGCGCCGAGTCCGAGACGCTGACGCTGCTCGCCGGCAGCGTGCTGCGCGGCGAGGACACCCTGGGCGCGCTGCTGGAGCGGGCCAGGGAGACCTTCGGCATGGAGTCGGCCGCGCTGCTGGAGACCGACCCCGACCGGCGGCACTGGACCTGCGTCGGCAGCGTCTCGGTGCCCGACCAGGCCCCGGCCCGCCCCCTGCTGACCCCGGAGGACGCGGACGTCGACGTGCCGGTCGGCGAGCACGCCATGCTGGCCCTCTCCGGCCGCAAGCTGCCGGCCGAGGACCGTCGGGTGCTCACCGCCTTCGCCCTGCACGCGGCCGCCGTCCTCGACCGTCAACGGCTGAAGTCCGAGGCCCACCGCGCGCACAAGCTCGCCGAGGGCAACCGCATCCGCACCGCCCTGCTGGCCGCCGTCTCGCACGACCTGCGCACCCCGCTGGCCGCCATCAAGGCCAGCGTCTCCAGCCTCCGCTCGGACGACGTGGCCTGGTCGGAGGAGGACGAGGCCGACCTGCTGGAGAGCATCGAGCAGGGCGCCGACCGCCTGGACCAGCTGGTGGGCAACCTGCTCGACATGTCCCGGCTGCAGACCGGCACCGTCGAGCCGCTGATCCGCGAGATGTACCTGGACGAGGTGGTTCCCACGTCGCTCGGCGGCGTCCCCGAGGGCTCCGTCGACCTGGACATCCCCGAGACGCTGCCGCTGGTCGCCGCCGACCCCGGGCTCCTCGAACGCGTCGTCGCCAACGTCGTCGAGAACGCCGTCAAGTACAGCCCGGCGGACCGGCAGGTGCTGGTGCGGGCCAGCAGCCTCGGCAACCGCGTCGAGCTGCGCGTCGTGGACCGCGGCCCCGGCGTGCCCGACATCGAGAAGGCACGGATCTTCGAGCCGTTCCAGCGGTACGGCGACACCCCGCGGGGCAACGGGGTCGGCCTCGGCCTCGCGGTCGCGCGCGGCTTCGCGGAGGCCATGGGCGGCACGCTCGACGCCGAGGACACCCCGGGTGGCGGGCTGACCATGGTCATCACCCTGCCAGCCGCCCGCACCCCGAGCCCGGCTGCCCCGGAAGAGACGACAGAAGAGACAACAGCAGAAAGGGCCCCCCATGCATCGGGTGCTCGTAGTCGATGACGAACCCCAGATCCTGCGCGCGCTCGTCATCAACCTCAAGGCCCGCAAGTACGAGGTGGACACCGCGGAGGACGGCGCCGAGGCCCTGCGGCTGGCCGCCGACCGGCACCCGGACGTGATCATCCTCGACCTCGGTCTCCCCGACATGGACGGGGTCGACGTGATCAGTGGCATCCGGGGCTGGACCCGGGTGCCGATCATCGTCCTCTCGGCGCGGCACACCTCGGACGAGAAGGTCGAGGCGCTGGACGCCGGGGCCGACGACTACGTCACCAAGCCCTTCGGCATGGACGAGCTGCTGGCGCGGCTGCGGGCCGCCGTGCGGCGCGCCGAGCCGAGCGGCGCCGCCGAGGACGAGCCGACGGTCGAGACCGTGGACTTCACCGTCGACCTGGCCGCCAAGAAGGTGCACCGGCAGGGCAAGGACGTCCGGCTCACCCCCACCGAGTGGCACCTGCTCGAGGTGCTGATCCGCAACACCGGCCGGCTGGTCAGCCAGAAGCAGCTGCTCCAGGAGGTGTGGGGCCCTTCGTACGGCACGGAGACCAACTACCTGCGGGTCTACATGGCGCAGCTGCGCCGCAAGCTGGAGGCCGACCCGTCCGCGCCGCGCCACCTGATCACCGAACCGGGTATGGGTTACCGCTTCGAGCGCTGAGCCGTGGGCCGATCACGTTACGCTGAGAGCATGAGTGCGGAAGGCCGCCCCCCTCGGAGGCGGTGGAAGCTGTTCCCGTGGCCGGGGGCGAAGGGCGCGGACCGCGCCGACCTCGTCGGCGACGAGCAGCCGGCGGACGCGGGCTGCACCAGGATCCGCGACTGCGCGGAGGGCCCGGAGGGCCGCGAGGTGGTGCGGGTCACCGGCACCCTGCGTGCGGTCACGCAACGCACGGTGGCCGGTATGCCGGCCCTGCAGGCCGAGCTGGACGACGGCTCGGCCTCCCTGGACGTGGTGTGGCTCGGCAGGCGCGCGATAGCCGGCATCGAGCCCGGCCGTGCGGTCGTCGCCTCCGGGCGGATCGTCAGGACGCACGGCAGGCAGGTGCTGTTCAACCCCCGATACCAGCTGCAACCGCGTGGACAGGAGTAGCCGAGTGACCCGACCAGAGAGTCGCGCCGACACCGACAACGACACCGGCCAGACCGGCCCCGCCGAGGCCGCCGCCCCCCGGATCGCCGACCAGACGCCGGACGAGGCGGCGACCCGCGCCGCGTTCTTCGAGGCGTTCGGCGGGGTGCGGGGCATGGTCGAGACGACGGTGCCCGGCCTGGTCTTCGTCCTCAGCTACACCATCAACCGCTCCATCAACATCTCGGCGATCGCGGCGCTCAGCGTCTCCGCGATCCTCGCCGTCTCCCGGCTGATCCAGCGGGACACCCTCAAGCACGCGCTGAGCGGCGTCTTCGGCGTCGCCTTCGGCGCGGTCTTCGCGATGATCTCCGGCGACGCGAAGAACTTCTACCTGCCGGGCATGCTCTACACGCTGGGCCTCGGCGTCGCCTACGTGGCCACGGCGCTGGCCGGCGTGCCGCTCCTCGGCCTCATCCTGGGCCCGGTCTTCCGCGAGAACCTGTCCTGGCGCACCCGCAACCCGGGCCGCAAGCGGGCCTATGTGCGGGCCAGTTACGTCTGGGGCGGCATCCTGCTCGCCAAGTCGGCGATCACCTTCCCCATCTACTTCTGGGGCGACGCGACGCAGCTCGGCTGGCTGCGGGTGGCACTCGGCATCCCGCCGTTCCTCGTCGCCGTCTACTTCACCTGGATCATCCTGGTGAAGGCGCCGGCGCCGATCGACGTGATCGCCGAATGGGAGGAACGCGAGCGGCGCGAGGCGGCGGCCTCGGAGTAACGACCGACGGTTTCGCTGGGCGCGTGGCCTTGGCCGCCGGCGGGGTCGCTGCGCTTGGCGTTGGCCGCTGGCCCGCAGGGCCCGGCTCGTGGCGGCGAAGCCGCCGAGCCGGGCCCTGCGGCCGTGCCGGCCTGCGGCCGTGCCGGCCTGCGGCCGTGCCGGCCTGCGGCCGTGCCGGCCTGCGGCCGTGCCGGCCTGCGGCCGTGCCGGCCTGCGGCCGTGCCGGCCTGCGGCCGTGCCGGCCTGCGGCCGTGCCG
>NZ_JAVREM010000128.1:0-7490 GCF_031845425.1 Streptomyces millisiae | reverse complement strand
GTGGGGAGACACCAGCGGCCCGCTCCGCTGGTCAGGGGGTTAGTACGCCCTGCCTTGCTAGCCAGCGGCCGCGTCCCGGTGACAGGCTGGGGCCGCGAGTCGCAAGCCGGCAGCGAGGAGGTCCGCGTGTCCGCTTCCGCGGAGTCGCACCATCGTCACCGCGACGTCACCGGGGGATGGCTCAGGCCGTCCGTCTTCGGGGCGATGGACGGGCTGGTGTCCAACCTGGGCCTGATCAGCGGCGTGGCCGGCAGCTCCGCCTCCTCGCACGCCATCGCCGTCGCCGGGATGGCCGGCCTCGCGGCCGGGGCGTTCTCGATGGCGGCGGGGGAGTACACCTCGGTGGCCTCCCAGCGGGAGCTCGTGCTGGCCGAGCTCGACGTCGAGCGGCGTGAGCTGCGCAGCCACCCCTCCGACGAGCTGGCCGAGCTCACCGACGTGTACGTCAGGCGGGGTGTTGAGCCGGGGCTGGCCCGGGAGGTGGCGCGCCAGTTGTCGGCGGATCCCGAGCAGGCGCTGGAGATCCACGCCCGGGAGGAGCTGGGCGTGGGGCCGAGCGACCTTCCGTCACCCACCGTGGCCGCGGTGTCGTCGTTCGGTTCGTTCGCGATCGGGGCGCTGTTGCCGTTGCTGCCGTACCTGCTGGGCGCCACCAGCCTGTGGCCCGCCGCGCTGGTGGCGCTCGGCGGGCTTTTCCTGTGCGGCGCGGTGGTGGCCAGGGTGACCGCGCGTTCCTGGTGGTACAGCGGGCTGCGGCAGCTGGTGCTCGGCGCGGGTGCCGCCGGGCTCACCTACGCGCTCGGGGCGCTGCTGGGCACGTCGCTGGGGTAGCCCGGGGGGTGGACCCGGCGGGATCCGGCGTGCATGATGTCCCGGATGCCGGGAATAGCCCGGGCAGGTCCGGGTGCTATGTCCCGTGGGCGCGCTTTGGGTGAGCTTTGTTTCCGGCGGGTTTCAGTTGTTTGTCGGCGGGCATGTGTCCCGCATCGACGAGCATCGGTGCACCCGTCGACCCCGTAAAGCTTTGGGCGGGCATGTCCGCCATCTCCGGCACGGCCAAGCGGCGCGAAGTCCGTATCGTGGACTGTGCTATCCGCTTCCCGGGAACCGGACCATCGTGTAACCTGCACGAAAATTTTATGTACGCCAGGGCCAACGTCGTCCCTCGGGAACAGCAAAAGACCAAGACGACGACGGGAGAGCCGGATGCGTTCTGCGTCCCACCCGGTAGCGCAGGGGATGTACGACCCACGCAACGAGCATGACGCCTGTGGTGTCGGCTTCGTCGCCACCCTCACCGGTGAGGCCAGCCACGAGCTGGTCGACCAGGCGCTGACCGTTCTGCGGAACCTGGAGCACCGTGGGGCCACCGGCTCCGACCCGGACACCGGCGACGGCGCCGGCATCCTCATCCAGATCCCGGACGCCTTCCTCCGCGACAGCGTCCCGTTCGTCCTGCCCGCCTCCGGCGGCTACGCCGTGGGCATCGCCTTCCTGCCCGCCGACCCGACCGAGGCCGCCGAGGCCGTCGCCCGGATCGAGGGCATCGCCGCCGACGAGGGCCTGGCCGTCCTCGGCTGGCGAGAGGTGCCCACCGCCCCCGGGCTGCTCGGCGCCGCGGCCCGCGAGACCATGCCCGCCTTCCGGCAGCTGTTCGTCGCCGACGCGGCGGGCGAGAAGACCGGTCTCGCGCTCGACAGGACCGCCTTCGCGCTGCGCAAGCGCGCCGAGCGCGAGGTGGGGGTCTACTTCCCGTCGCTCTCCGCCCGCACCATCGTCTACAAGGGCATGCTCACCACGGGCCAGCTGGAGCCGTTCTTCCCCGACCTCTCGGACCGCCGGCTGGCCAGCGCGATCGCCCTGGTGCACTCCCGGTTCTCCACCAACACGTTCCCGAGCTGGCCGCTCGCCCACCCCTACCGCTTCGTCGCGCACAACGGCGAGATCAACACCGTCCGCGGCAACCGCAACTGGATGCGGGCCCGGGAGTCGCAGCTGGCCAGTGAGCTGTTCGGGGACGCGGAGCGGCTCGAGCGCCTCTTCCCGATCTGCACCCCGGACGCCTCCGACTCGGCCACCTTCGACGAGGTCCTCGAACTGCTGCACCTCGGCGGCCGGTCGCTGCCGCACGCCGTGCTGATGATGGTCCCCGAGGCGTGGGAGAACCACGCCACCATGGACCCGGCCAGGCGCGCGTTCTACCAGTACCACTCCACGATCATGGAGCCCTGGGACGGCCCGGCCTGCGTCACCTTCACCGACGGCGTCCAGGTCGGCGCCGTGCTCGACCGCAACGGTCTGCGTCCCGGCCGCTACTGGGTGACCGACGACGGCCTCGTGGTGCTCTCCTCCGAGGTCGGCGTCCTCGACATCGACCCGGCCCGGGTGGTCCGCAAGGGCCGCCTGCAGCCCGGCCGGATGTTCCTGGTCGACACCGCCGAGCACCGGATCATCGAGGACGACGAGATCAAGGACCGGCTGGCCGCCGAGCACCCCTACGCCGAGTGGCTGGAAGCCGGCCTCATCAAGCTGGCCGACCTGCCCGAGCGCGAGCACGTGGTGCACACCCACGCCTCCGTCACCCGCCGCCAGCAGACCTTCGGCTACACGGAGGAGGAGCTGCGGGTGCTGCTCGCGCCCATGGCGGGCAGCGGCGCCGAGCCGATCGGCTCGATGGGCACCGACACCCCCATCGCCGCGCTCTCCGCCCGGCCCCGGCTGATCTTCGACTACTTCACCCAGCTGTTCGCGCAGGTCACCAACCCGCCGCTGGACGCCATCCGCGAGGAGCTCGTCACCTCGCTGTACTCCTCGCTCGGCCCGCAGGCCAACCTGCTGGAGCCCACCGCCGCCTCCTGTCGCAGCGTCACCCTGCCCTTCCCGGTGATCGACAACGACGAGCTGGCCAAGCTCATCCACGTGAACGCCGACGGCGACCTGCCCGGGTTCGCCGCCGCCACCCTCTCCGGCCTCTACCGCGTCAGCGGCGGCGGCCAGGCGCTCGCCGACCGGCTGACCGCCGTCTGCGCCGAGGCCGACGCCGCCATCGCCGACGGCGCCCGGATCATCGTGCTCTCCGACCGGCACTCCGACGCCGAGCACGCCCCGATCCCCTCGCTGCTGCTCACCTCGGCCGTCCACCACCACCTGATCCGCACCAAGCAGCGCACCCAGGTCGGGCTGCTGGTGGAGGCCGGCGACGTGCGCGAGGTGCACCACGTCGCGCTCCTCATCGGCTACGGCGCCGCCGCCGTCAACCCCTACCTGGCCATGGAGTCCGTCGAGGACCTGGTCGCGCGCGGCACCTACCTGCCGGACATCGAGCCACAGGTCGCCATCCGTAACCTGATCAAGGCGCTGGGCAAGGGCGTGCTGAAGGTGATGTCCAAGATGGGCATCTCCACCGTCGCCTCCTACCGCGGCGCGCAGGTCTTCGAGGCGGTCGGCCTGGACGAGGCGTTCGTCGACACCTACTTCCACGGCACCACCTCCAAGATCGGCGGCGCCGACATCGACGTCATCGCCCGCGAGGTCGCCGCCCGGCACGCCAAGGCCTACCCGGTCTCCGGCGTCGCCCCGGCCCACCGCGACCTGGAGATCGGCGGCGAGTACCAGTGGCGGCGCGAGGGCGAGCCGCACCTGTTCGACCCCGAGACCGTCTTCCGGCTCCAGCACTCGACGCGCGAGCGCCGCTACGACGTCTTCCGCCAGTACACCCAGCGGGTGAACGAGCAGTCCGAGCGGCTGATGACGCTGCGCGGCCTGTTCCGGCTGAAGGACGGCGAGCGGCCGCCCGTGCCGATCGAGGAGGTCGAGCCGGTCAGCGAGATCGTCAAGCGCTTCTCCACCGGCGCGATGAGCTACGGCTCCATCTCCAAGGAGGCGCACGAGACGCTGGCCATCGCCATGAACCGGCTCGGCGCCAAGTCCAACACCGGCGAGGGCGGCGAGGACCCGGAGCGGCTCGTCGACCCCGCCCGCCGCAGCGCCATCAAGCAGGTCGCCTCCGGCCGCTTCGGCGTCACCAGCGAGTACCTCGTCAACGCCGACGACATCCAGATCAAGATGGCCCAGGGCGCCAAGCCGGGCGAGGGCGGCCAGCTGCCGGGGCACAAGGTCTACCCCTGGGTGGCGAAGACCCGGCACTCCACGCCGGGCGTCGGCCTGATCTCCCCGCCGCCGCACCACGACATCTACTCGATCGAGGATCTGGCCCAGCTGATCCACGACCTGAAGAACGCCAACCCGGCGGCCCGCATCCACGTGAAGCTGGTCTCCGAGGTCGGCGTCGGCACCGTCGCCGCCGGCGTCTCCAAGGCACACGCCGACGTGGTGCTGATCTCAGGACACGACGGCGGCACCGGCGCCTCGCCGCTCACCTCGCTCAAGCACGCCGGCGGCCCCTGGGAGCTCGGCCTCGCCGAGACCCAGCAGACGCTGCTGCTCAACGGGCTGCGCGACCGGATCGTCGTGCAGACCGACGGCCAGCTCAAGACCGGCCGCGACGTGCTGATCGCCGCGCTGCTCGGTGCCGAGGAGTTCGGCTTCGCCACCGCGCCGCTGGTCGTCTCAGGATGCGTCCTGATGCGGGTCTGCCACCTGGACACCTGCCCGGTCGGCATCGCCACCCAGAACCCGGTGCTGCGCGAGCGGTTCGCCGGCAAGCCGGAGTTCGTCGTCAACTTCTTCGAGTTCATCGCCGAGGAGGTCCGCGAACTGCTCGCCGAGCTCGGCTTCCGCACCCTGGAGGAGGCCGTCGGCCACGCCGAGCTGCTCGACGTGTCACGCGCCGTCGACCACTGGAAGGCGCAGGGCCTCGACCTGGCCCCGCTGCTCCACGTCCCCGCGCTGCCGGACGGCGCCGCCAGGCACCGCACCACCGCGCAGGACCACGGCCTGGCCAAGGCGCTGGACAACGAGCTGATCCGGCTCTCCGCCGACGCGCTGTCCGCCGACACCCCGGAGGCGGCCCAGCCGGTGCGGGCCCAGCTCGCCATCCGCAACATCAACCGCACGGTCGGCACCATGCTCGGCCACGAGGTGACCAAGAAGTTCGGCGGCGCTGGCCTGCCCGACGACACCATCGACATCACCTTCACCGGCTCGGCCGGCCAGTCCTTCGGGGCGTTCCTGCCGCGCGGCGTCACCCTGCGCCTGGAGGGCGACGCCAACGACTACGTCGGCAAGGGCCTCTCCGGCGGCCGCCTCGTCGTCCGCCCCGACCGGGGCGCCGACCACCTGCCCGAGTACTCCACCATCGCCGGCAACACCATCGGCTACGGCGCCACCGGCGGCGAGATCTTCCTGCGCGGCCGGGTCGGCGAGCGGTTCTGCGTGCGCAACTCCGGCGCCACCGTCGTCGCCGAGGGCGTGGGCGACCACGGCTGCGAGTACATGACCGGCGGCGTGGCCGTCGTGCTCGGCGCCACCGGGCGCAACTTCGCGGCCGGCATGTCCGGCGGCGTCGCCTACGTCGTCGACCTCGACGCCGCCCAGGTCAACCCCGGCTTCGTCCAGGTCGAGGAGCTCGACGAGGCGGACCGCGAGTGGCTGCACGACGTGGTGCGGCGGCACGCCGAGGAGACCGGGTCCACGGTCGCCGACCGGCTGCTCAAGGACTGGGACGGCGCGCTGGCCCGGTTCAGCAAGATCATGCCCACCACGTACAAGGCCGTGCTCGCCGCCAAGGACGCCGCCGAGCGGGCCGGACTCTCCGAGTCCGAGACCCACGAGAAGATGATGGAGGCGGCGACCCATGGCTGACCCGAAGGGCTTTCTGACCACCGAGCGCGAGGTCGCGAAGTCCCGCCCCGTCGAGGAGCGGGTCAGGGACTGGAACGAGGTCTACGTCCCCGGCTCGCTGCTGCCGATCATCAGCAAGCAGGCCGGCCGCTGCATGGACTGCGGCGTTCCCTTCTGCCACAACGGCTGTCCGCTGGGCAACCTGATCCCGGAGTGGAACGACTACGCCTACCGCGAGGACTGGGCGGCGGCCAGCGAGCGGCTGCACGCCACCAACAACTTCCCCGAGTTCACCGGCCGGCTCTGCCCCGCGCCGTGCGAGTCCGCCTGCGTGCTGGGCATCAACCGCCCGGCGGTGACCATCAAGAACGTCGAGGTCACCATCATCGACAAGGCATGGGAGGCCGGCGCCGTCACCCCGCAGCCGCCGCAGCGGCTCTCCGGCAAGACGGTCGCCGTCATCGGCTCGGGCCCCTCGGGCCTGGCCGCCGCCCAGCAGCTGACCAGGGCGGGACACACCGTCGCCGTCTACGAGCGCGCCGACCGGATCGGCGGGCTGCTGCGCTACGGCATCCCCGAGTTCAAGATGGAGAAGCGGCACGTCAACCGCCGCATCGAGCAGATGCGGGCCGAGGGCACCAAGTTCCGCACCGGCGTGGAGATCGGCCGTGACATCGACGCGGCGGCGCTGCGCCGCCGCTACGACGCGGTCGTCATCGCGGCCGGCGCCACCACGGCGCGCGACCTGCCGGTGCCGGGCCGCGAGCTGAACGGCGTCCACCAGGCCATGGAGTACCTGCCGCTCGCCAACAAGGTGCAGGAGGGCGACTTCATCACCTCGCCGATCTCGGCCGAGGGCAAGCACGTCGTCGTCATCGGTGGCGGCGACACCGGCGCCGACTGCGTCGGCACCGCCCACCGGCAGGGCGCGGCGTCCGTCACCCAGCTGGAGATCATGCCGCGGCCGAGCGACAGCCGGCCGGCACACCAGCCGTGGCCGACCATGCCGATGACCTACAAGGTCACCTCGGCCCACGAGGAGGGCGGCGAGCGGGTCTACTCCGTCTCCACCACCCACTTCGAGGGCGACGAGGACGGCAACGTGCAGTGGCTGCACCTGGTCGAGGTGGAGTTCGTCGACGGCAAGCTGGAGCAGAAGCCCGGCACCGAGCGGCGGATCCCGGCCCAGCTGGTCACCCTGGCCATGGGCTTCACCGGCACCGACCGGGAGAACGGCCTGGTCGAGCAGTTCGGCCTCGAACTGGACGCGCGGGGCAACATCGCGCGGAACGCCGAGTACGCGACCAACGTGGACGGCGTCTTCGTCGCCGGCGACGCGGGCCGCGGCCAGTCGCTCATCGTCTGGGCCATCGCCGAGGGCCGCGCGGCGGCGCGCGGTGTGGACCGCTACCTGACCGGGGAGTCCACCCTGCCGTACCCGGTGCGGCCGACGGACCGCGCGCTCGCGGCCTGACGGCCCCTGGCCGGGCGGGCCGCACCGCGCCGCCCGCCTCCTGAGTCGTTCCGTACAGCGTCGTACGGACACGACCGGCGCCCGCCCCATCCCGACCGGGGCGGGCGCCGGGTTTTCTGGGGCCGCCGTAGCGCTTTCGCTGGGGCTTGGCTTGGCCACCGGCCCGGAGGGCCCGACCGGGCGGCGAAGCCGCCGAGGTCGGGCCTGGCGGCCGTGCGGTGCCGCGCCCACCCACCCGCCATGGGCGGGTGGCCTCGCGCGGCACGGGCCGGGT
>NZ_JAVREM010000127.1:0-7617 GCF_031845425.1 Streptomyces millisiae | reverse complement strand
GGGGGGGGGGGGGGGGGGGGGGGGGGGGGGCGGGGGGGGGGGGGGGGGGGGGGGCGGGAGCGCCGGCTGCTCGGTGACCTACGCGGAGACCCAGCGCTGGGGCGACCGGTTCAACGGCCAGGTCACCGTGACGGCCGGCTCGACGCCGATCAGCGGCTGGACGGTGACCGTGACCCTGCGCTCACCCCAGCAGGTGTCGACCACCTGGAACGGCTCCCCGAGCTGGGACGGCACCGGCACGGTGATGACCATGCGGCCCAACGGCAACGGCGCGCTGTCGGCGGGCGGCTCGACCAGCTTCGGCTTCACCGTGATGGCCAACGGCAACTGGACCGCGCCCACGCTCGGCTCCTGCGTGGCGACGGCCTGAGGACCGCCACCCCCCACCGGGCGCGGCGGCGGCGCCGACCGCCGCCGCGCCCACCTCTTCCGGGAGTGCCTAACGCTCGGCCGGCACCGGCACGAGGCGCAGCCGGTGGGCCAGGGCCGCTGCCTCGCCCCGGCCGGTGACGTCGAGTTTGGCCAGGATGTTGGAGACGTGCACGCTCGCCGTCTTGGGCGAGATGAACAACTCCTCGGCTATCTGCCGGTTGCTGCGGCCGACGGCCACCAGGGCCAGCACGTCCCGCTCGCGGGGGGTGAGGTTGAAGGAGTCGGCCGGGGCGGGGGGCTCGGCCGGCTCCGGCGGCAGCAGCGAGAGCCCGGCCCTGGCCGCCAGCCGTGCCACCCGCTCGCGCAGCGGCGCCGCGCCCAGCGCGAGGGCGGTCTCCCCGGCCTGCCGCAGCGGCTCCACGGCCCGCTCGCGCGCCTGGGGGCCGCCCTCGGCCAGCAATGCCTCGGCCCAGCCGAGCCGGGCGACGGCCAGGTGGTGGGGCAGCTCGAACGGTTCGAGCGCCTCGACCGCCTCCGCCCAGCGGGCCTCCGCCGGCCGGCCCTCGGCCCGCTTCAACTGGGCGTCGACCAGGCGTCCGAGCGCCGCCCACACCGGTATCGCACGGGGCGCGAACGCCATCGCGGCCCGGATCGCCGCGACGGCGGCCGGCCGACCGGCCTCGGCCGCCGGCAGCCCGCGGCTCTCGGCCTCGGCGGTGGCCGCCGCCAGGAACACCTCCCAGGCGTGGTAGGCGGTGAAGGGCGGGAAGCCGGCCGACATGGCGGCGCTCAGCGCCGACCTGACGTCCGCGATCCGGCCCTCCGCCGCGGCCAGCTCGACCTCCACCCGGGCCAGGTTCACAGCCATTCCGGGGTTCAGGTCCGGGGTGTGGATCTCCGCCCGGGTGGCGGCCAGGTCGCGCCTGGCCGCCGGGACGTCGCCCCGCAACAGCGCCAGGTGCGCGGCGACGAGCCGGGCGCCGGCGCGCGGCCTGGGGTCCCGCGACTGGCGGAGCGCGGCGGCGGCCTCCGCCGCCGCCTCCGGCCAGCGGCCGAGCGCGATCAGCGCCTCGGCGTGGTTGGCGGAGAGCCAGCCCCTGGCCTCCCGCAGGTCGTAGCGGTCGGCGATCTCCATGCCGCGCGCCACCGCCTCGCTCGCCCGCTGGAACTCGCCGACCTCGCCCAGCGTGGCCGCGTAGTTGACCAGCGAGCGGGACATCAGGCTGACG
The DNA here is from genome assembly GCF_031845425.1 of Streptomyces millisiae. Taxonomy (NCBI): domain Bacteria; kingdom Bacillati; phylum Actinomycetota; class Actinomycetes; order Kitasatosporales; family Streptomycetaceae; genus Streptomyces; species Streptomyces millisiae. Next base: position 6,016 of record NZ_JAVREM010000127.1, on the reverse strand, counting down.
TCGCTGCCCTCGATGACCCGCTCGATCACCGCGCTCATCTCGGCCAGGCCGCCGGCCACGTCCCCGGAGTCGGCCAGTAGGCAGCCCCGCGTGAACCGCGCGTACAGCTCGGTGCGCTCCGCGCCCACCAGTCGGGCCATCTCGACCGCGCGCTCCGCCGTCTCGAAGATCTCGGGGCTCGGCAGGTCCAGCGAGTTGCGGGCCGCGACCTGCGCCAGGATCTGGGCGTGCACCACCGAGGGGGCCAGCCCCTGCACCAGCTCCTTGGCCCGGTCCAGCTCGGCCTGCCCGTCGCTCCGCCCGAGGCCGCCGTGCCCCCGGGAGCGCTGCAGCCAGAACCAGGCGGCGCGCAGCGGCTCGGCGCGCGCGTCCAGGACGCGCAGGGCCTGCCTGCTGAGCGTCAGCACCCGGTCCTTCTCCTCGGAGAGGACCGCGGCCATGGTGGCCTCGGCCAGCAGGTCCGGGTAGTCCACCGGCCGGCCGGGGGCCTCGGACTCCGGGTAGGCCCAGATCGGCTCCACCGGACGCAGCCCCGCCAGCACCGGCCCCGGCACCGTGTCCCACAGCTCGATCGCGCGCTCCAGCAGCCGCAGCTGCTCCGCGTAGGCGTAGCGCCGGCCCGCCTCCGTCGCGGCCTCCAGCACCGCGGGCAGCGCCCTGGCCCCGTCCCCCGCGTGGTACCAGTGGCTCGCGAGCCGCGCGGCCCGCTCGCCGGCCGGCACCAGGCCGTGCCCCGCCTCCAACGCCTCCGCGAAGCGGCGGTGGAGCCTGGCCCGCTCGCCCGGCAGCAGGTCGTCCACCACGGCCTCGCGCATCAGCGCGTGCCGGAAGCGGTAGCCGTCGCCGTCCTCGGTGGGCACCAGCAGATACGCCCCGACGGCGGCCCGCAGCGCGGCCAGCAGCTCCGGCTCCGGCAGCCCCGCCACCTGGGCGAGCAGCGCGTGCTCCACCGAGGAGCCCGCCTCGGCCGCGATCCGCAACAACTCCTGGACGCCCTCCGGTAGCGCCTCGACCCGCACCAGCAGCAGGTCGCGCAGCGACTCGCTCAGGCCGCGCCCGGCGCCGCCGTTGGCCGTCAGCTCCTCGACGAAGAACGGGTTGCCCTCGGAGCGCTCGAACACCGAGCGGGCCAGCGCCGGATCCGGCGCCCCGCCCGTGATCCCCGCCATCTGCGCCTGCACCTCGGCGTCGCTCAGCCGGGACAGCTCGATCCGCCGGACCGAGCGCAGCCGGTCGAGCTCCGCGAGGAACGGGCGCAGCGGGTGGCGGCGGTGCAGGTCGTCGGCGCGGTAGGTGGCGAGCAGCACGAGGCGGCTGCGCTGCACCGAGCGGAACAGGTACGCCAGGAGCTCCCGGGTCGAGCGGTCCGACCAGTGCAGGTCCTCGATGGCCACCACGAGGCTCCGGTCGGCCGAGAGCCGCTCCAGCAGCCGGGCCGTCAGCTCGAAGAGCCGCATCCGGTCGAGCGCGTCCCCGGAGGCCGGGCGGGCCTCGTCGCCGAGCTCGGGCAGCAGCCGCGCGAACTCCCCGAGCTGCCCGGTCGCCGCCTCGGCCAGCTCCGCGCCAAGCTGCCGGTGCAACGAGCGCAGCACGGCGGCCACCGGCGCGAACGGCAGGCCGTCCGCGCCGAGCTCGACGCAGGAGCCGACGGCCGTGACGGCGCCGCCGCTCCTGGCCGCCGCCAGCACCTCGTCGAGCAGGCGTGACTTGCCGATGCCGGCCTCGCCGCCGATCACATACGCCTGGGGTTCGCCGCGCCCGGCGCGGGCGAGCCCGGCCGTGAGCTCGGTCAGCTCGCCGGCGCGGCCCACGAACACGGGACTGACCCGACGACTCTCCACGACACCGAGGATGGCATGCCGGGCCGACAGCCCGGTACCGCTTATCGCGCTGGGCAGAGGACCGGCCGCCGGCCGCGCCGTCACGCCACCGCGATCCGGCCGCGGCGCCCCGTGCTCCGCGCGGACGCCGGCTCCTCCGCCTCCCCGGTGCGCCGCTCCCTGTCCCGGGCGGCCCTGGCCGCCCGGTTCTCCTCGGCCGCCCGCTCGAAGTCGGCGGCGCGCTGTCGGTGGAGCTCGTGCCACAGATGTTGCTCGAGTCCGGTCATTCTGGTTCCCTCCCTGGGATTCGGCTGCCTCTCAGCAGTTCCCACGCTCCTCTCCCAGGGGGCCGGCGCGCATCGGGCGATCGCCGCGTTCCGGCGCGCCCGGCTGCTTAGCGCGAAGGCCCCCGGCGCATCGCCGGGGGCCTTAGACGCGGCCTCGCGCCGCCTCAGAGGCGGCGCGGGGGCCTTACTCGGTGACGCCGAGCCGCTCCAGGATGAGCTCCCGGGCCCGGGCCGCGTCGGCCTGGCCCCTGGTGGCCTTCATCACCGCGCCGACCAGCGCGCCGGCGGCGGCCGTCTTGCCGCCCCGCACCTTGTCGGCGACCGCCGGGTTGGCGGCGATGGCCTCGTCGACGGCGGCGCCGAGCGCGCCCTCGTCCTTGACGATGCGCAGGCCCCGCTTCTCCACGATGCTGTCCGGGTCGCCCTCGCCCGCCAGCACGCCGTCGATGACCTGGCGGCCCAGCTTGTCGTTGAGCTCGCCGGCCGCGACCAGCGCCGCCACCCTGGCCACCTGCGCCGGGGTGATGGGCAGCGCGGCGAGCTCGACGCCCTGCTCGTTGGCGCGCCGGGCGAGCTCGCCCAGCCACCACTTGCGGGCCGCCGCCGCGTCGGCGCCGGCCTCGATGGTGGCGATGATCGGCTCGACCGCGCCCGCGTTGAGCGCCGACTGCATCTCGTGCGCCGAGATGCCCCACTCCTCGCGCAGCCGGTTCCGCCTGGCCAGCGGCGTCTCGGGCAGCTCGGCGCGCAGCCGCTCCACCCACTCGCGCTCGGGGGCGATCGGCACCAGGTCGGGCTCGGGGAAGTAGCGGTAGTCCTCCGCCTCCTCCTTGACCCGGCCCGAGGTGGTGGTGCCGTTGTCCTCGTGGAAGTGCCGGGTCTCCTGCACGATCGTGCCGCCGTCGCCGAGCACGGCCGCGTGCCGCTGGATCTCGAACCTGACGGCGCGCTCCACGCTGCGCAGCGAGTTGACGTTCTTGGTCTCGCTGCGGGTGCCGAACGCCTCCCGGCCGTGCGGCCGGAGCGACACGTTGACGTCGCAGCGCAGCTGGCCCATCTCCATCCGGGCCTCGGAGACGCCGAGCGCCCTGATGAGCTCACGCAGCTCGGCGACGTAGGCCCGGGCCACCTCGGGGGCGCGGGCGCCGGCGCCCTCGATCGGCTTGGTGACGATCTCGATCAGCGGGATACCGGCCCGGTTGTAGTCGAGCAGCGAGTGCGAGGCGCCGTGGATACGCCCCGTCGCGCCGCCGATGTGGGTGGACTTGCCGGTGTCCTCCTCCATGTGGGCGCGCTCGATGCCGACCCGGAAGACCTCGCCGTCGGCCAGCTGGACGTCCAGGTAGCCGTCGAACGCGATCGGCTCGTCGTACTGGGAGGTCTGGAAGTTCTTCGGCATGTCCGGATAGAAGTAGTTCTTCCGGGCGAAGCGGCACCACTCGGCGATCTCGCAGTTGAGGGCGAGACCGATCCGAACGGCGGACTCGACGCCGGTCGCGTTGACGACCGGCAGCGAGCCCGGCAGGCCGAGGCAGGTGGGACAGGTCTGCGAGTTGGGCTCCGCGCCCAGCGTGGTGGCGCAGCCGCAGAACATCTTGGTCTTGGTGCCGAGCTCGACATGGACCTCGAGGCCCATGACGGGGTCGTAGGACGCGAGCGCGTCCTCGTACGACACCAGGTCAGTGACGGTCACGGGAGAAGTACCTTCCGGATGCGTGCGTGGCGTACCGCGGCTCAGTCGCGCTCGTCGGCGAGGACGCCGCCCTCGTCCTGCGCCATCCGGCGCAGCTCGCGGGCGAGCAGCGCGACGCCGGTGACGATCGAGGCGGCCGAGACGAGGGCGTCGGCCAGCCTGAGCTTGTCGCCCTCACTGCGGGCCTCGCGCAGCTGGCGGGAGACGCTGACCACGCCGAACAGCGTGGTGCCGATGGACAGGTAGGTGCTGGCCTTGGACTTCGGCTTCTTCTTGCCAATGCTCATAGCGCGGGTGCCTCCTCCAGGATCGGATGTCCCCAGCGTGCCTGGAACGCGGCCTCCACCGCCGCTCCGACGCGGTACAGCCGGTCGTCGGCCATCGCCGGAGCGATGATCTGAAGACCCACCGGAAGCCCGTCCTCGTCGGCCAGACCGCAGGGCAGGGACATCGCGGCGTTGCCGGCCAGGTTCACCGGGATGGTGCACAGGTCGGCGAGGTACATCGCCATCGGGTCGTCTACCCGCTCCCCGATCGGGAACGCCGTGGTCGGCGTGGTCGGCGACACCACGACGTCCACCTGCTCGAACGCGCGGGTGAAGTCGCGGGCGACCAGGGTGCGCACCTTCTGCGCGCTGCCGTAGTAGGCGTCGTAGTAGCCGGAGGACAGGGCGTAGGTGCCCAGCATGATCCGCCGCTTCACCTCGGGCCCGAAGCCGGACTCGCGGGTCAGCGAGGTGACCTCCTCGGCCGACCTGGTGCCGTCGTCCCCGACGCGCAGGCCGTACCGCATGGCGTCGAAGCGGGCCAGGTTGGAGGAGCACTCGGACGGCGCGATCAGGTAGTACGCGGCGAGCGCCTTGTCGAACGACGGGCAGGACAGCTCCACGATGGTGGCGCCGAGCCCGCGCAGCAGCTCGACCGACTCGTCGAAGCGGTTCAGCACGCCCTGCTGGAAGCCCTCGCCACGGAACTCCCGCACGACGCCCACCCGAAGCCCGGCCACCGAGCCGGTGCGGGCGGCCTCCACGACGGGCGGCACGGACGCGTCGATCGACGTGGAGTCCAACGGGTCGTGGCCGGCGATCGCCTCGTGCAGCAGCGCCGCGTCCAGCACGGTGCGGGCGCACGGGCCGCCCTGGTCGAGCGAGGACGAGAAGGCCACCATGCCGTAGCGGGAGACCCCGCCGTAGGTCGGCTTGACGCCGACGGTGCCGGTGACCGCGGCCGGCTGGCGGATCGAGCCGCCGGTGTCGGTGCCGATGGCGAGCGGCGCCTGGAACGAGGCGAGCGCCGCCGCCGAGCCGCCGCCCGAGCCGCCGGGGATCCGCGTCAGGTCCCACGGGTTGCCCGTCGGGCCGAACGCGCTGTTCTCGGTGGACGAGCCCATGGCGAACTCGTCCATGTTGGTCTTGCCGAGGATGACGACGCCGGCCGCCTTGAGACGCTTCGTCACGGTGGCGTCGTAGGGCGGGATCCAGCCCTCCAGGATCTTCGACCCGACGGTGGTGGGCACCCCCTCGGTGGTGAAGATGTCCTTGAGCGCGAGCGGCACCCCGGCCAGCGGGCCGAGCGGCTCGCCGTTGGCCCGCTTCTCGTCCACGGCGCGGGCCTGGGCGAGCGCGCCCTCGCGGTCCACGTGCAGGAAGGCGTGCACCTTCTCGTCGACGGCGTCGATCCGCGCGAGGTGGGCCTCGGCGACCTCGACGGCGCTGACGTCGCCCGCGGCGACGCGGGCGGCCAACTCGGTGGCGGTGAGACGGTTCAGATCGGCCACGGTGGTCACTCCTCCCCCAGGATCTGCGGCACCTTGAAACGCTGCTGCTCCTGCGCGGGCGCGCCGGACAGCGCCTGCTGCGGGGTCAGGCTCGGCCTGACCTCGTCGGGGCGCATCACGTTGGTGAGCGGCAGCGGGTGGGAGGTCGGCGGAACGTCCTCGGCGGCGACATCGGCGACGCGGGCGACCGCGCCGATGATGTCGTCGAGCTGTCCGGCGAAGTGGTCGAGCTCCTCGTCGGTCAGCTCCAGACGCGCCAGCCGGGCGAGGTGGGCGACCTCCTCGCGCGTGATGCCAGGCATGTGGCGATCCTCTTGCTCGTCGCGGGCGGGGTTTGCGGGCCCAATCCTATGACCGCGCGGAGGCACGCCGCGCCGCCGTTCCGGCCTGGCGGCCTGCCGCGCCGCCGCGGCGCTCCGCACTGGGGGTTTCCCCCACC
>NZ_JAVREM010000126.1:0-7937 GCF_031845425.1 Streptomyces millisiae | reverse complement strand
GTGGCGGGCCTGACCGCGCTGCGCGCGGTGCAAGGCCCGCCAGGGCCGGGGCCCGCCAGGGCCGAGGGCCCGCCAGGGCCGAGGGCCCGCGGCGGCTACGCCGCCGGGCCACGCGACCCGTGCCGCGCGAGGCCACCCGCCAAGGGCGGGTGGGTGGGCGCGGCACGGCCGCAGGCCGGCAACGGCCGCAGGCCGGCAACGGCCGCAGGCCGGCAACGGCCGCAGGGCCCGGCTCGTGGCGGCGAAGCCGCCGAGCCGGGCCCTGCGGGCCAGCGGCCAACGCCAAGCGCGTAGCGGGCCGTCAGCGCCAGGTGGCCGCCGGCAGGGCGCGGTTGTCGTAGTCGAAGAGGGCCTGGTTCTCCCAGGCGTTGCCGGAGTTCGGGTCGTAGGGGTCCCAGCCGTTGCCGGGGACGGCGGTCCAGGCCGGTTCCCAGTAGAAGACGCCGAGGCCCCGGTTGTTCGGGACGCGGGAGACCACCGTGGTGATCGACCGCATCCACTGCAGCTGGCCCTCGGGGATGGCGGGGAGGCCGGCCACCGGTTCCCGCGCGGTGATGATCTGCGGGTGGCTGTCCTTGCTGTCGGTGCGGAACGGGTAGGCGGTCTCGGCGACCAGCACGTCCTTCCCGTAACGCGCCGAGACGTCGTTCAGGTTGAACTGGAGGTCGTCCAGCGTGCCGTGCCAGTAGCCGTAGAAGGACAGCGCGATGACGTCGAACGAGACGCCCTGGGCCAGCGCGTTGTCGAACCACCAGACGGTGCCCGCGTTGTTGCCGCCCTCGGCCAGGTGGAGCGCGATCTGGATGCCGGGGGAGGCGGCGCGGGCCGCCCGGACGCCCGCGGTCAGCAGGCGGCCGAGTTGCGGCCAGTTGGTGTAGCGGCCGTCGGGCCACAGCATGCCGCCGTTGATCTCGTTGCCGATCTGCGCCATCGCCGCCGGGGTGCCCTGCGCGCGCAGTCCGTCGAGGATGTCGTAGGTGTGGTTGTAGACCGCTTGTTCGAGCGCACCGGAGGAGAGGTTCTGCCAGGCGGCGGGCTTGGTCTGCTGGCCGGGGTCGGCCCAGGAGTCGGAGTAGTGGAAGTCGATGAGGGTGCGCATGCCGAGGGCCTGGGCGCGCCTGGCCATCGCGAGGATCTGCGGCTTGCCGTGGTAGCCGTCGGGTGAGTTCACCCAGACCTTGAGCCGGACGTAGTTGGCGCCGCCCTCCTGGAGGATGCGGACGGGGTCGCCCGCGGTGCCGTTCGCGTAGCGGAAGACGGCGCCGCGGGCCTCGCCCTTGGGGACGGAGGACAGGTCGACGCCCTGGATCCGCACCGGCGCGGCCTGGGCCGCGCCGGTGGTGAGGGCGACTGACGCGACGGGCGCGGCGATGGCGGCCGTGCCGGCCCGGAGGATGGTTCGTCTGCGCATCATGGGTCCCTTCCATGAGTGCCTTCAGTGGGTGATGTGCACCACCCGCACGGTCCCGGCGGGGACGGCGAGGCGGCCGGCCACGCTTTCCCCGGTGAGCAGTTCGGTGCCGTGCGCCGCCAGGTCGACCTTGGCCTCGGTGGCGGTGTGGTTGATGGCGAAGACGTACTCACCGCCGTCGCCGCGGCGCCGCACCAGCTCGACGTCGCGCGGGAGTTCGTCGCGGGGCGCGATGCCGGCGTCGGCGGTGGCGGCGGCCAGTACGGCGTCGATCCCGTCCCGGCCGAGGCGGGAGGAGACGTACCAGGCGGTGCCGGAGCCGAGGGCGTGCCGGGTGACGGCGGGTCCGCCGGCGGCCGGTCCGTCGGCGTAACGCCAGACGGGCTCGGCGCCCCTGGTGACGAGGGTCTCGGCCCAGACGTCCCCGGCCAGGTCGGGCCGCTCGGTGCCGTCGGCCGAGGTCAGGCCCACCCACTCGCCGGCCCGCAGCGGCTGGAACTCCTCGACGGTCAGGCCGAGTACGTCGCGCAGCGCGCCGGGGTGCGGTCCTGGGTGGACGGCGTCGTGCTCGTCGACGATGCCGGAGAAGTAGGAGACGAGCAGGGTGCCGCCGCCCTCGACGTAGCGGCGGAGGTTGGCGCCGGCGGCGGCGGTGGCGAGGTAGAGGGCGGGGACGACGGCCAGCGGGTGGCCGGTCAACTCGCCTTCCGGGTGGACGAAGTCGACGGTGAGGTGCTGGTCGTAGAGCGCCGCGTAGTAGCTCTCGGCGCGCTCCCTGGTGTCGAGGTCCTCGCTGGGCCGCCACTCGAGACGCTGCGCCCACCAGGACTCCCAGTCCCAGACCATGGCGACGTCCCCGACCGTGCGGCTGCCCTTCAGTGGCGTCAACGCCCCGATGTCGGCGCCCAGTTGGACGACCTCCCGCCAGATGCGGCTGTCGGTGCCGGCGTGCGGGACCATCGCGGAGTGGAACTTCTCGGCGCCGAAGCGGGAGGCGCGCCACTGGAAGAACATGGCGCCCTCGGAGCCGCGGGCCACGTGGCCCAGGCTGTTGCGGGCCATCTCGCCGGGGCGCTTGGCGATGCCGCGGGTCTGCCAGTTGACGGCACTGGTGGAGTGTTCGAGCAGCAGCCAGGGGCGGCCGCCGGCGACGGAGCGGGTGAGGTCGGCGGCCATGGCGAGGTTGATGTGGTTGCGGTCGTCCTCGGCCACCAGGTAGTGGTCGTTGGTGACGATGTCCACCTCGCGGCCCCACTTCCAGTAGTCGATGGTGTCGCACTGGGTGGGCGAGACCATGAAGTTGGTGGTGACGGGGACGCCGGGCGAGAGCTCGTGGAGGATGTCGCGCTCGCGGACGAAGTTGGCCAGGGCGCTGTCGCTGGCGAAGCGGGCGAAGTCCAGGCGCATGGCGGGGTTGGCGACGGTGGGGGTGAGCCTGGGTGGCTGGATCTCCTCCCAGTCCCCGTAGGCCTGGCCCCAGAAGGCGGTGCCCCAGGCGGCGTTGAGGGCGTCGAGGTGGGAGTAGCGGTCACGCAGCCAGCGGCGGAAGTCGGCGGCCGAGGTGTCGCAGTAGCACTCGAGGACCGGCACGCCGTACTCGTTGTGCACGTGCCACATCCGCACGGCGGGGTGGCGGCCGTAGCGCTCGCCGAGCGCGGTGGCGACGCGGGCGGCGGCCTGCTGGTAGGCGGGCGAGCTGTGGCAGATGGCGCCGCGTGAGCCGAAGGCCCAGCGCACGCCCTCGCGGCTGACGGGCAGCGCCTCGGGGTGGGCGCGGTAGAACCAGGCGGGCGGCACCACGGTGGGGGTGGCGAGGTCGACGGCGATGCCGGCGTCGTGCAGCAGGCCGATGATCCGGTCGAGCCAGTCGAAGTCGTACTCGCCGGGGGCGGGTTCGAGCTTGGCCCAGGAGAAGATCCCGAGGCTGACGAGGGTCACGCCGGCCTCGCGCATGAGCGCGACGTCCTCGGCCCAGACCTCTTCCGGCCACTGCTCCGGGTTGTAGTCTCCGCCGAACGCGAGTCGGTCCATGGCACTCTCCTTGTGCCCTCTTATGGGCCACAGTCTGGGAACGTACACAGTCTCTGTCGGACTGCATATCCCCAACATAGCCGCACAGCAACAACCATTGACAAGTGTGCGATTGGTTTCTCTACTGTGAACGCTCACAGCCGAGCCCTCATCACACGGAGGACGCGATGAAGCTCCACCGCACCCTTGTGACCTGCCTCGCGACCACGCTCTCCGCCGCGGCCCTCGCCGGCTGCGGTGGCTCCGACGACGGCGACTCCTCGGGGTCCGGGCCGGTCGACCTCAGCTACTGGGCCTGGGCGCCCGGCATGGAGGCCGTCGTGGACCTCTGGAACGAGGCCAATCCCGAGATCCAGGTCACCGTCAGGGAGCAGGCCGCCGGCGACGACCTGGTCACCAGGACGATCACCGCCGCCCAGGCCGGCGAGGCGCCCGACCTGGTGCAGGCCGAGTACCAGGCGATCCCCACCCTGGTCAGCAACGACGTGCTCGCCGACATCTCGGGCGAGCTCGGCGACGAGGTGGCCGAGGCGTTCGCGCCGGGCGTCTGGCAGCAGGTCACCCTCGGCGGTGAGGCGGTCTACGCCGTCCCGCAGGACTCCGGGCCGATGATGTTCTACTACCGGCAGGACCTGTTCGAGGAGTTCGGCCTCGAAGTCCCGACCACCTGGGACGAGTTCGCCGACACCGCCCGCGCCCTCCGCGAGGCCGACCCGAACCGCTACCTGACCACCTTCTCGGCCAACGACGCCGGCCTCTTCGCCGGCCTCGCCCAGGAGGCCGGCGCTCAGTGGTGGACCACCGAGGGCGACACCTGGCGGGTCGCCATCGACGACGAGGCCACCCGGCGGGTCGCGGACTTCTGGGGCGGGCTGGTCGCCGAGGACGTGATCAGCAACGAGCCGATGTACACCCCCGCGTGGAACCAGGCGCTCAACGACGGCTCCCAGATCGCCTGGGTCAGCGCCGTCTGGGCGCCCGGCACCCTCACCACCGCCGCCCCCGACACCGAGGGGCTGTGGGCCATGGCCCCGCTCCCCCAGTGGAACGCGGGCGACAACGCCACCGGCAGCTGGGGCGGTTCGACCACCGCCGTGACCAACGACAGCGAGCACCGGGCGGCCGCCGTCGAGTTCGCCACCTGGCTCAACACCGACCCCGAGGCCCTGGCCGCGCTGGTCACCGAGGGCGGCGTCTACCCGGCCGCCACCGCGGCCCAGACCGGCGACGCGCTCGCCGAGCCGCCGGCCTACTTCGCCAACCAGCCCGACTTCTACGCGCTGGCCGCCGAGATAGCCACCGGCACCGCGCCCGCCGCCTGGGGCCCCAACGTCAACGTCGCCTACGCCACCTTCAACGACGCCTTCGGGCAGGCCGCCGAGAGCCGGGGCGACTTCGCCGCCGCGCTGACCACCATGCAGCAGGCCACCGTCGAGGACATGGAGTCCCACGGTTTCCAGGTGGCTCGGTGAGCGGGACCCGCCGCCAGGCGTACGGGGCGCGGCGGCGCGCCCCGTACGCCTTCCTCGCCCCCGCCGCCGTGCTCTTCCTGCTCTTCTTCGCGCTGCCCATCGGCTACGCGATCTGGCTCAGCCTGCATCGGATCGAGGTCCAGGGCCTCGGCCTGGGCAGCGGCGCCCGCTCCGAGGTGTGGGCCGGTCTCGCCAACTACGCGGACGCGCTGAGTGATTCGGAGCTGCTGGCCAGCGCGGGGCGGGTGCTGGGCTACGGCCTGATCGTGATCCCGGTGATGCTGGGCCTGGCCCTGCTGTTCGCGCTGCTGCTGGACGCCGAGCGGGTCCGCGGCCGCCGCTTCGGCCGGCTGGTGATCTTCCTGCCCTATGCCGTGCCCGGGGTGATCGCCGGCATGCTGTGGGGCTTTCTCTACCTGCCGTCGGTCAGCCCGTTGCACTACCTGCTCGACCGGTTCGGCCTGCCGGCCCCCGACCTGCTCGCCGGCGGCCCGCTCTACGTGGCGATGGCCAACATCGCGGTCTGGGGCGGCACCGGCTTCAACATGATCGTGATCTACACGTCGCTGCGCGCCATCCCCGCCGAGATCTACGAGGCGGCCCGGCTCGACGGCTGCTCGCAGGCGCAGATCGCGCTGCGCATCAAGATCCCGATGGTGGCGCCCGCGCTGGTGCTCACCTTCTTCTTCTCGGTCATCGCCACCCTCCAGGTGTTCAACGAGCCGACCACCCTCAGGCCGCTCACCAACAGCATCCCGACCACCTGGAGTCCGATGATGAAGGTCTACCAGGACGCGTTCCGCGGCGGCGACATCCACGCGGCCGCCGCCACCGCCGTGGTCATCGCGGTGATCACCCTGGCGCTGTCCTTCGGCTTCCTGCGGGTGGCCAACTCCCGTAACCGCCAGGAGGAGGCCGGCCGATGACCCGCCGGATCGCACTGCTGCCCACCGCCGCGCTGCTGCTCGGCGCCCTCTACTGCCTGCTGCCGGTGGCCTGGGTGCTGGTCGCCGCGACCAAGGCCGGCGACGAGCTGTTCGCCACCTTCACCTTCGCGCCCGGCACCGGGCTGCTGGAGAACATCGCGGACCTCAACGACTACCGGGACGGCGTCTACTGGCAGTGGATGGCCAACTCGGGCCTGTACGCGGGCGTCGGCGCCCTGCTGTCCTGCGCGGTCTCCGCGCTGGCCGGCTACGGCCTCGCCGTCTACCGCTTCCGCGGCCGGGAGGCCGTCTTCTCCGTGCTGCTCGCCGGCGTGCTGATGCCGCCGGTGATCCTCGCCGTTCCGCAGTACCTGATGCTGGCCGAGGTGGAACTCACCGACAGCTACCCCTCGGTGCTGCTGCCGCTGATCCTCTCCCCCTACGGCATCTACCTGGCCCGGATCTATGCCACCGCGGCCGTGCCCGCCGACCTGCTGGAGGCCGCCAGGATGGACGGCTCCGGCGAGTGGCGGATCTTCCGCGTCATCGCGCTGCCGATGATGCTGCCGGGCCTGGTGACGATCTTCCTCTTCCAGTTCGTCGCGATCTGGAACAACTTCCTCCTGCCGTACGTGATGTTGAGCGACGACGAGAAGTTCCCGATCACCCTCGGCCTGTTCACGCTGCTCAACCAGGGCTCGAACTCCCCGGCCCTCTACACCCTGGTGATCACCGGCTCGCTGCTGGCGATCGTCCCGCTGATCGCGCTGTTCCTGGTGATCCAGCGGTTCTGGAGTCTGGACCTGCTGTCGGGCGCCGTAAAGTCGTGACCATGCGCGTGAAACCGGGAGAACGACGCCGGCGGCCGACGATCCACGACGTGGCGCGGGTCGCCGGCGTCTCCCGGGGCACCGTCTCGCGGGTGCTCAACGGCGGCCACTACGTCAGCCCGGCCGCGGCCGAGGCGGTCAACGCGGCCATCCGCAAGACCGGTTACGTCGTCAACCGGCACGCCCGCTCGTTGATCACCGGCCGCACGGGCTCCGCCGCCTTCCTGCTCACCGAGCCGCAGGAGAAGTTCTTCGAGGACCCCAACTTCAACGTGCTGCTGCGGGGTTGCACCGAGGCGCTGGCCGCGCACGACATCCCGCTGCTGCTGATGCTGGCCGGCACGGTCGAGGAGCAGCGCCGGATCGTGCGCTATGTCGGCTCGGGCCATGTGGACGGGGTGCTGCTGATCTCCAGCCGGGCCGGCAGTCCGGTGGCCGAGCAGCTGGTGAAGGCCGGGGTGCCCGTGGTGATCTGCGGCACCCCGCAGCTCACCGGGATCAGGCTCGCGCACGTGGCGGCGGACGACCGGGACGGGGCCCGCACCATGGTCCGGCATCTGTTGTCGGTCGGCCGCCGGCGGGTCGGGATCGTGACGGGGCCGCTGGACACCCCGGGCGGTGTGGAGCGGCTGGCGGGCTACCGCGAGGTGTTGGCCGAGGCGGGGTTGCGGTACGAGCCGGAGCTGGTCGCCACCGGCGACTACAGCCGGGACAGCGGCGCGCGGGCCGCGGCCGAGCTGTTGGCCCGACGCCCGGACCTGGACGCCCTGTTCGTCGCCTCCGACCTGATGGCCCAGGGCGCGCTGGCCGCGCTGGCCGACGCCGGGCGGCGGGTCCCGGACGATGTGGCGGTCGGCGGCTTCGACGACTCGGCGGCGGCGGTCGCCGCGCGTCCGGCGTTGACCACCGTCCGCCAGCCGTGGGACCGGATCAGCGCGGAGATGGTCCGGCTGTTGCTGGCGCAGATCGAGGGCCAGGACACCTCGGCGGTGATCCTGCCGACGGAGTTGGTGCGCCGCGAGTCGGCCTGAACCGCGGGTGGGTGCTGTAGCCGAACTGATTCAATCGCAAGGTTGACCGGTTTCCGCCCGTCGCTAGATTTAGCGCCGTGCCAGCGCCTCTGAACGCCGAAGACCCCATCACCATCGCCGGATACCGGCTCACCGCCCGCCTCGGCGAAGGCGGCATGGGCAAGGTGTACCTCTCCCACACCCCCGGCGGGCGACCCATCGCCCTCAAGGTGATCCGACCAGAAGTCGCCGGCGAC
>NZ_JAVREM010000125.1:0-7949 GCF_031845425.1 Streptomyces millisiae | reverse complement strand
GGGGCGGTCCGGGAGCCCCCCCCACGGCCCTCTCCGCCGCGGAACGCCCCGACCGCAGGAGCTCGAGCGAACGTGAGGTCACGCCGCCGGCGTCAGGGGCTCGAAGGCGTCGAAGACCATGGAGAAGATCCGGTCCTGGAGCACCCCGTGCTCGGCGTGCCGGATGGCGATCAGCCGGGCCAGTTCGTCCACCTGCTCCTCGCTCAACGCCGCCGAGGCCAGCGACTCCACGGCCACGGAATGGGTGGCGCACCACTCCAGAATCGCCCCGAACCCGTTGACGGACGCCACGAACGGCCGCTGGTCGACGTTCTTCCAGGCGATGGCGAGTTCTTCGAGCGTGCTGGTCCCCGACCCCTCGGGTATCAACATGCGCCGCGCCCTGCGGGTGAGTCGGGCCACGTACTCCTGGCGGTCGCCGATGTGCATCAGCCGCGCCGTCGCCCGGAATCCCAGCTCGGGCAGCAGCTCGGCGAAGTCCCACAGCAGGGAGATGGAGCCGCCCTCGACGATCAGCAGCGGGTGCCGCTCGCCGAGCTCGCGCAAGGTCCCGATCAGCGAGTCCAGGGCGTCGGCGGCGGTGAAGTCCCCGTCCGCCACGGTCCGTTCGGCCAGGCGGACCCGCTGGACGCCGGCCTCCTCGTCCCCCGCCCGGGCGCTGGTGGTCGCCAGGTCGGTGAAGCACTGGATCCGGTCCGCCACCACGATCGGCGCCCCCGTGACGCGGGCCAACTCGGTGGCCGCCGTACTCTTCCCCACCCCCGTGGGACCCGCGATGATATGGATCACCTGTGCGCTTTCCGCGTCGACCTCGGACACGGTTTCCCCCTTCGACTGCCCCACCTGGTCACCTACGACCATAGGCCCGGGCCTTCCACGGCGCGTCACTCGTTGAAGCATTTACTGTCTCAACGCTCGGGAAAGCGAGTAAAGGTTTTCCATCTCCCCCGCTTTTGACGCCGCCCTGACGCGCCGGGCGCCCCGAGGGGTTGACTTCAAGGAATGTTGAACTTCTAGGCTCTGGCGCCATGAGCATGGAGATGACCGCCTGGCACGCCCTCTACAACGCCCGACACGCGGCCGAGGACCAACGCCCCTTCTCTCGCGCCGTGTTGCGAAGGATCGGCGCGTTCGCCCGGCCTCATCGCCGGGAGCTCGGCTGGTTCCTGGTGCTCAGCGTCGCGGGCGCCGCGCTCGGCGTGGCCACGCCGGTGCTGGCCGGTCGGGTGGTCAACGCCATCACGGGCGGCCAGGACCGGGGCACCGTCGTCACGCTGGCGCTGCTGATCGCCGGGATCGCCGTCGCCGAGGCCGGGCTCGGGCTGCTCACCCGCTGGCTGTCGGCGCGGATCGGCGAGGGGCTGATCCTCGACCTGCGCACCACCGTCTTCGACCACGTCCAGCGGATGCCGATCGCGTTCTTCACCAGGACCAGGACCGGCGCGCTGGTGAGCCGGCTCAACTCCGACGTGATCGGCGCGCAGCGGGCGTTCAGCGACACGCTCTCCGGGGTGGCGGGCAACCTGGTGATGCTGGTGCTCACGCTCGGCGTGATGGTCTCCATCTCCTGGCAGATCACCCTGCTCGCGCTGCTCCTGCTCCCCGTCTTCGTGCTGCCCGCCCGCCGGATGGGCGCGCGCCTCGCCAGGCTCTCGCGGGAGGCCGCCGACCACGACGCGGTGATGGCGACCCAGATGACCGAGCGGTTCTCGGCGCCGGGCGCCACCCTGGTCAAGCTGTACGGGCGGCCGGCCGAGGAGTCGCGGGAGTTCGCGCTGCGGGCCGGCCGGGTGCGGGACATCGGGATCCGCACGGCGATGCTGCAGATGGCGTTCGTCACCGCGCTGACCCTGGTGTCGGCGCTGGCGCTCGCCCTGGTCTACGGCGTCGGCGGCTACCACGCGTTGCGCGGCAGCCTCGACCCGGGCGCCGTCGTCTCGCTGGCGCTGCTGCTCACCCGGCTCTACGCGCCGCTGACCGCCCTGGCCAGCGCCCGGGTCGAGGTGATGACGGCGCTGGTCAGCTTCCAGCGCGTCTTCGAGGTGCTCGACCTGGAGCCGCTGATCAGGCAGGCGCCCGACGCCCGTCCGGTGCCGGAGGGCCCGGTCGGGGTGGAGTTCGAGAACGTGGACTTCGGCTACCCGGCGGCCGACCGGGTCTCGCTCGCCTCGCTGGAGGAGGTGGCGACGCTGGACACCAGGGGCGGCGAGCAGGTGCTGCACGGCGTCTCGTTCCGCGCCGAGCCCGGGCAGCTGGTGGCGCTCGTCGGCTCGTCGGGCGCCGGCAAGTCCACCATCGCGCAGCTGCTCCCCCGCCTCTACGACGCGGACGCCGGCACGGTGCGCGTCGGCGGCGTCGACGTGCGCGAGCTGACCGCCGACTCGCTGCGGGCGACGCTGGGCATGGTCACCCAGGACGGCCACCTCTTCCACGACACCATCCGCGCCAACCTGCGCCTCGCCAGGCCGGGGGCCGACGACGCCGAGCTGTGGGACGCGCTGCGCAGGGCCAGGCTCGACGACCTGGTCGCCACGCTGCCGGACGGCCTCGACACGGTGGTCGGCGAGCGGGGCTACCGGCTCTCGGGCGGGGAGCGGCAGCGCCTGACCATCGCCAGGCTGCTGCTCGCCAGGCCCCGGGTGGTGATCCTGGACGAGGCGACCGCGCACCTGGACGCCACCTCGGAGGCGGCGGTGCAGGAGGCGCTGACCGAGGCGCTGGCCGGCCGGACCTCGGTGGTGATCGCGCACCGGCTCTCGACCATTCGGGCCGCCGACCAGATCCTGGTCGTCGAGGACGGCCGGATCGTCCAACGCGGCACCCACGAGGAGCTGTTGGCGGCCGGCGGACGGTACGCCGAACTGCATGCGACGCAGTTCGCCGAGCCGGGGCGTCAGCCGTCTGACGCGCCGTCTACTCCGGTCGGCGCACAATGACGGGCATCACCCCCCACATGCACACAAGATGATCAGTATGACCCTCAGCCTTGATCATCTTCGCCGCTGCACCCTGGCCGTGGACCTCGGTGCCGCCCGCACCCGCGTCTACCTCAAGCAGTCGGGACTCATCGTCGACGAGCCGTCCGTCGTCGCCGTCAACACCCAGACGGGCGCGCTGATCGCGGTGGGCGCCCCGGCCGAACGGATGTCGGGCCGGACCCCCGCCAACATCCGGGTGATCCGCCCGATCACCGGCGGCACCGTCGTCGACATCGACGTCGCCCAGCGGATGCTGCGTGCCATGGTCGGCAACAAGCTGCGGCGCGCCTGGCGGCGCAAGCCGCTGCTGCGCGCCGCCGTCTGCATCCCGCACGACGCCGACCCGCTGGCGCGGCGGGCGGCGCTCGAGACGCTGGTCGGCGTCGGCGCCCGCCGGGTCGAGCTGGTGGACAGCCTGGTGACGGCGGCGGTGGGCTGCGGACTGCCGGTCGAGGAGCCGGAGGCGACGATGATCGTGCAGTGCGGCGCGGCCACCACGGAGGTCGCCGTGCTGTCGCTCGGCGCGATCGTGGCCGCCGAGAAGGTGCCGATGGGCGGCGAGACGGTGGACCGGGCGCTGATGCAGTACCTGCGCAACGAGCACGAGCTGCTGCTGCCGAGCCAGGCCGTGCGGCCGCTGCACGAGGCGTTGGCCGACCCCGTCGACCAGGTCGCCGAGGTGTCCGGCCGGGACGTGGCCACCGGCCTGGCCCGCACCGTCACGATCGACCCCAGGTCCCTGCGGGCCGCCGTCACCCCGCCGCTCACGGCGCTCCTCGACACCATCCGCGCCGTGCTGCACCGCTGCCCGCCCGACCTGGTGGCCGACCTCGGCGACCGGGGCGTGATGCTCACCGGCGGCGCGGCCGGGCTGCCGGGGCTCGACCAGATGATCCGCCAGTCGACCGGGATGCCGGTGAACGTGGCCGAGGAGCCGGGACTCTGCGCGGTCATGGGCCTGGGCGCGATGCTCGAAGGCCGGTTCAGGCAGCGGGAGATCGCCGAGCCGAACTTCAAGCGCCACGAGTCGGGCATGGGCGGCGGCGACCTCAAGCGGCGCTTCAGACGCCAGGTCAAGGCGTCGGGGAAGGCGTCCGGCACCTCCACGGGCGCCGGCCTCGACGAGAGCCTCGTCGACCCGATGCCGGAGCCGACGAGCATGGCCTGAGAAGTCGCCGCCGGCCGTCCCGCCTACGATGCCGGGACATGGACGACGCCGGCACCCCACCACCACCGCCACCGCCGCCGCCCGCGCCGTCGTTCTGGCGCGGGCAGTGGTCCGTGGTGGCGGTGGTCGCGCTCGGCGGCGGCCTCGGCACGGCCGCCAGATACGGTGCCGGCCTGCTCTGGCCGACGCAGGGCGCCGGCTTTCCCTGGACCACGCTGCTGGTCAACGTGGTGGGCTGCGGCTCGATCGGGGTGCTGACGGTGCTGGTCACCGAGGTGTGGGCGACGCCGGCGCACCGGCTGGTGCGGCCGTTCCTCGGCACGGGCGTGCTCGGCGGCTTCACCACCTTCTCCACCTACTCGCAGGACATCGAACGGCATCTGACCGAAGGTCGGGCGCTCACCGCCGTGAGCTACCTGCTGCTCACCCTGGTCGGCGCGCTCGCCGCCGTCCTGGGCACGACGGCCGCGACCCGCCGGCTGGGGAGGCGAGCATGAGAACCCTGCGGCTGACCGTCCTGCTCGGCGAGGACGACACCTGGCGACGGCGCCCCCTCTCCACCGAGGTCGTGCACCGCGCGCACCGGGCGGGGCTGGCCGGCGCCAGCGTCTTCAAGGGCGTCGAGGGCTTCGGCGCGTCCTCGGTGGTGCACACGGCGCGGCTGCTCTCGCTGAGCGAGGAGCTGCCGGTGGCGGTGATCGTGGTGGACGCGGAGGAACGGGTCAGGGCCTTCCTGCCCGAGCTGACGGAGCTGCTCGCCGGGCGCGGCCTGGCGACGGTGGAGGTGGTCGAGGTGGTGGGGCGGTGAGCCGATCGTGCACTGGCTGCTGGTGATCGGGGGCGGCGTGGTCGGGGCGCCGCTCCGCTACCTGACGGACCGTGCGATCCAGCGGCGCCACGACTCGGTCTTCCCCTGGGGGACGCTGACGGTCAACGTCACCGGCTGCCTGATCCTCGGCGCGCTGACGGGCGCGGCCCCCGCGGAGGAGCTGCGGCTGCTGCTCGGCACCGGCCTGTGCGGGGCGTTGACGACGTACTCGACGTTCTCCTACGAGTGCCTGCGGCTGGCCGAGGCGGGGGCGTGGACGCTGGCGACGGCGAACGTCTTGCTCAACGTGGCGCTCGGCCTGGCCGCGACGTTCGCCGGCGTCGCCGTCGGCACGACCCTGGGCTGAGTCACGGCGCCGCGGCGCGGGCGGGTTGCGGGGACGGGTGCCGGACGGACCCGTGGCCCGCCGGTCGGCGGGCGAGTGCCGCGACCGCGGCGGACGTGGCCACCGCGGCGAGGCCGGCGAGCAGGTAGACGCGGTCCAGGCCCGCCGCGAGGGAGCCCGTGGCCGCGACCCGGTCCCCGAAGATCGTGCCGAGCACCGCCACGCCCAGCGCGAAGCCCAGCTGTCGGAAGGTGTTGACCGCCCCGCTCGCCATGCCGGCCCGCTCCGGCGGTGCCGCCGCCAGCGCCGCCGAGACCAGCACCGGGATGGCGACGCCCACCCCGACGCCGGTGAGGACCAGGCCCGGCACCAGCACGGTCCACGACGAGCCGGCCGAGATCGCGGTCTGCGCGAGCAGCCCCACGCCGATCAGCAGCAGCCCGCCGCTGACCGCCGCCCACGGCGGTACCCGCTGGAGCAGCCGGCCGCCGACGCCCGCGACCACGAACGCGGAGGCCGCCATCGGCACCACCGCGAGGCCCGCCCGCACCGGGCTGAGGCCCTGCGTGTCCTGGAGCCACAGCATGGTGAAGGCGTAGTGCGCGAAGGCCGCGGCCGTCAGCACCATGCCGGCCACCATCAGCGCGGCGAACGACGGCTGCCGCATCAGCCGCAGGTCGAGCAGCGGATGCGCGGTCCGCGCCTCCACCCGCACGAACGCCAGCAGGGCGAGCGCCGCCACCGCGAAGGACAGCAGCGTCAGGCCGTCCGTCCAGCTCTCCTCGCCGCCCCTGATCAGCCCGTAGGTGAGGGCGCCGGCGGTCAGCGTGAAGGCGACCGTGCCGGGCCAGTCGACGCGGACGCCGGCCCGCGCGGTGTCCCGCGACTCGGCGACGAACCGCCAGGTCAGCGCGATGGTGAGCGCGCTGACCGGCAGGTTGACGAGGAAGATCGCCGGCCACGCCAGGTACTCCGTCAGCACCCCGCCGAGCAGCACGCCGAGCGCCGAGGCCGCGCCGCTCACGGCCCCCCAGACGCCGAACGCGACGCCGCGGTCCCGGCCCGCGTAGGCGGCGGCCAGCAGTGGCGCGTTGGTCGCGAACATCGCCGCGGCCGCCAGTCCCTGCACCACCCGCGCCGCGATCAGCGCCTCCGCGCCGGGCGCCAGCGCGCAGGCCAGCGACGAGAGCGCGAACGCGGCGAGGCCCAGCACATAGACCCGGCGACGGCCGAAGAGGTCGCCGGCCGCGCCCGCGGCCATCAGCAGCGCGGCCAGCGCCAGCGCGTAGGCGTCCATCACCCACTGGAGGTCGGTGAGGCCCGCGTCCAGGTCCTCGGCCATTCGCGGCAGGGCCGTGACGACGATGGTGACGTCGATCAGCAGCATGAAGTTCCCGAGGCAGACCGCGACCAGCGGCCACCACTTCCCGGTTCTCCCGGGCTCTCGCTCAGACACGCCACCAGACTGGCCAGCGCGGACGTGTTCCCCTAGCCACCGGCGCCAGGTCGGCGTCTTCCGACATCGTCTAGCCTCTCCGAGGTGGAATTCGACACACTGGACCGGCACATCACCCAGGCGCTCCACTTCAACGGCCGGGCGCCGTTCACCCGGATCGCCGAGACGCTGGACGTCTCCGACCAGACGGTCGCCCGCCGCTACGCCCGGCTCAGGTCCGCCGGCGTGCTCCAGGTCATCGGCATGACCTGGCCGGCGGCGCTGGGCGAGACCCACTGGGCGGTGCGGGTCGGCTGCGTCCCGGGCGCCGCGGGCGACCTGGCGGAGGCGCTGGCGCGACGCGAGGACACCAAGTGGGTGAGCCTCGTCTCCGGGGGCACCGAGATCGTGCTCAGCGTCCTGGTCGGCTCGGGCGGCTCGCTGCTCGACCGGCTGCCGCACAGCCGGCACGTGACCGGGGTGACCGCGCACTGCCACCTGCACACGTTCTTCGGCGGGCCGCAGAGCCTGGTCGGCAAGCTCGGCACGCTCACCCCGGAACAGATCGAGCGGCTGCGCACGCCGGAGCCGGGACCGCCGGCCGCGCCGGTGAGCGGCATCACCGAGCAGGACCGCCGACTGCTCGCCGTGCTCCGGCGGGACGGGCGGGCGCCGGTGCCGGAGCTGGCCGCGGCCACCGGCTGGACGCCGGCCACCGTCCGGCGGCGGCTCGCCGAGCTGCGCGCCAACGGCACGCTCTACTTCGACCTGGAGTCCGACTTCCGGCTGTTCGGGCTCGCGGCCCGGGTGTGCGTGTGGCTCACCGTCTCGCCGGCGCGGCTCGCCGAGACCGGGGCCGCGCTCGCGGCCCACCCCGAGGTGGCGTTCTGCGCGGCGATCACCGGCGAGAGCAACCTCTTCGCCTCCGTCAACTGCGCCGACGTGGCCTCGCTGTACCGGTACGTGACGACGCGGATCGCCGCCCTGCCGGCCGTGGAGCGGATGGAGATCTCGCCCTCGCTGCGGGTGGTCAAGGGCATCGCGCCACGCGGCCCCGCGTCCCGCTCGCCCCAGGACTGGCGCTAGCTGTATTGCCCTGTGAGGTTGGGGACGCGGCTGGCGGGTGGTTGGCCTTTGAGTGCGGTGTGTCCGCGGTGGTGATTGTAGGTGTGGAGCCAGTTGGGGAAGGCGTCGCGTCGTTCTTGCTCTGATCG
>NZ_JAVREM010000124.1:0-8320 GCF_031845425.1 Streptomyces millisiae | reverse complement strand
GCCTCGCCCCGTCGGGGGCGAAGGGGCGGGTGGGTGGGGAGAGACCCTCGGCCGCACCACCGGACGTACGCCTCGCCGGCTCGCCCGTCGGGGCGGGTGGTCGGGGAAAGAACCGTCGCCCAGAGGGAGTCGAACGCCATGACAGCCACCACCGCACCACCCCCGTCCCCCATCCTCGCCCTGCGGGGCGTGTCCAAGCGGTTCGGCGCGGTGCAGGCGCTCACCGACGTGGAGTTGGAGATCCGGGCCGGCGAGGTCACCGCCCTCGTCGGGGACAACGGGGCGGGGAAGTCCACCCTGGTCAAGACGATCGCCGGCGTGCACCCCGTCGACGCGGGCGTGATCTCCTGGAAGGGCGCGCCGGTCCGCATCGCCAAGCCGCACGACGCCCAGGAACTCGGCATCGCCACCGTCTACCAGGACCTCGCGCTCTGCGACAACCTCGACGTCGTCGCCAACCTCTTCCTCGGCCGCGAGATACGCCGCCGCAGCGTCCTCGACCAGGTGACGATGGAGAGCCGCTCCCGGGAACTGCTGGACACCCTGTCGATCAGGATCCCCAGCGTCCGCATCCCGGTGGCCTCGCTCTCCGGCGGTCAGCGGCAGGTCGTGGCCATCGCCCGCGCGCTCGTCGGCTCGCCCGAGGTGGTCGTCCTCGACGAGCCCACCGCCGCGCTCGGCGTCGAGCAGACCGCCCAGGTGCTCGACCTCATCGAGCGGCTGCGGGAGCGCGGCCTCGCGGTGATCCTCATCAGCCACAACATGGCCGACGTGCGGGCCGTCGCCGACCGCGTCGTCGTGCTGCGCCTCGGCAGGAACAACGGGGACTTCCGCGTCGCCGACACCTCGGGCGAGGAGATCATCGCCGCCATCACCGGCGCCGCCGACAACGCCGTCGCCCGCCGCGCGGGCCGCACCGGCGCCGGCACCGGCGCCCCTAGGGAAGCACCCAAGGAGAGCCATGAGTGACGACCTGGCGCCCGATCCCCGGCTGCTGGTCCGCGAACGGGGCCTCGCCGGCTACGTGGAGGCGTTCCGGCGCCGGATACGCGGCGGCGAACTCGGCTCCATCCCCGTCATCGTCGGCATGATCGTGATCGCCGTCGTGTTCCAGAGCCAGACCGGGAACTTCCTCTCGCCGCGCAACCTCAGCAACATCACCGTCTACATCGCGGGCCCCGGCATCATGGCCGTCGGCATCGTCCTGGTGCTGCTGCTCGGCGAGATCGACCTCTCCGTCGGCTCCATGGCCGGCCTGTCCGCCGCGCTGTGGGCGGTGCTCTCGGTCAGCCACGGCGTCGACGACCTGCTGGCCATCGTCCTCGCCGTCGGTGCCGGCGCCGTCGTCGGCACCGTCCACGGCTTCTTCTTCGCCCGGGTCGGCGTACCGGCGTTCGTCGTCACCCTGGCCGGCTTCCTCGGCTGGAGCGGCCTGCAGATCTGGGTGATGGGCGACGAGGGCACCATCAACGTGCCGTCCGACAGCCTGGTCCGCGACTTCTACAACTTCTACTTCAGCGACATCTCCGCCGCCTACTCGCTGGCCACCGTCGTCACCGCGGGCTACGTGTTCGCGCTGTGGCGGCAGGAGCGCCGACGCCAGGCGGCCCAGCTGCCCACCAGGCAGCTCGGCGAGATCGTGGTGCGCGGCGCCCTGGTCGCCGTGGCCGCCTTCCTCACCGCCTACACCCTCAACCAGCACCGGGGGCTGCCGCTCGCCCTCGTCGTCTTCCTGGTCATCCTGCTGCTCGCCGACTTCATGGTGCGCCGCACCACCTACGGCCGTCAGATCTACGCCGTCGGCGGCAACGCGGAGGCGGCCAGGCGGGCCGGCATCAACGTGGAGTTCGTGCGGCTCACCGTCTTCACCATCGGTAGCGCGCTCGCCGCCTTCGGCGGCCTCTTCGTGGCGGCCCAGGCCGGCGGCGCCT
Source organism: Streptomyces millisiae (assembly GCF_031845425.1). Taxonomy (NCBI): domain Bacteria; kingdom Bacillati; phylum Actinomycetota; class Actinomycetes; order Kitasatosporales; family Streptomycetaceae; genus Streptomyces; species Streptomyces millisiae. Next base: position 6,389 of record NZ_JAVREM010000124.1, on the reverse strand, counting down.
CCAAGAGCCTGGGCTCGGGCAACCTGCTGATGAACGTGATCGCCGCCGCCGTCATCGGCGGCACCAGCCTCTTCGGCGGCCGCGGCTGGATCTGGTCGGCGCTGCTCGGCACCCTCGTCATCCAGTCCATCACCACCGGGCTCCGCCTGATGAGCATGTCGAGCGAGATCCAGTACATGATCACCGGCGCGGTGCTGCTGATCGCCGTCGTCGTCGACTCCGTCTCCCGGCAGACCAGGCGAAGCGCGGGACGAACCTGAGGGCCGCCTGCGCGGGCCCACGGGATCCATCCTGCGGGCCCGCCGGGCGGCTCGTCACACTAAACTTCGTCGGACGGTCATGTGAGACAGCCCGACGCAAGGAGGAACGGTGCCGCTGCTGACCCGTATCACGGGACCGCGCGATCTCGACCGGCTGAGCCCCGAACAGCTGGACGAGCTGGCCGGCGAGATCCGCTCCTTCCTCATCAGCTCGGTCGCCAGAACCGGCGGCCACCTCGGCCCCAACCTCGGCGTCGTCGAACTCGCCATCGCGATCCACCGGGTCTTCGACTCGCCGCGCGACCGCGTCCTCTGGGACACCGGCCACCAGAGCTACGTCCACAAGCTGCTCACCGGCCGGCAGGACTTCTCCCGGCTCCGCGCCAAGGACGGCATCTCCGGCTACCCCTCCCGCGCCGAGTCCGAGCACGACGTGATCGAGAACAGCCACGCCTCCACCGTGCTCGGCTGGGCCGACGGCCTGGCCAAGGCCAACGAGCTGCGCGGCGACCCGCACCACGTGGTGGCCGTCACCGGCGACGGCGCCCTCACCGGCGGCATGGCCTGGGAGGCGCTGAACAACATCGCCGCCGCCAAGGACCGCCCGCTGGTCATCGTCGTCAACGACAACGAGCGCTCCTACGCGCCGACCATCGGCGGCCTCGCCAACCACCTGGCCACCCTGCGCACCACCGACGGCTACGAGCGCTGGCTGGCCCGCGGCAAGCAGATGCTCAACCGCACCCCGGTCGTCGGCCGCCCGCTCTACGGCACCCTGCACGGCGCCAAGAAGGGCCTGAAGGACGTCATCGCGCCGCAGGGCATGTTCGAGGACCTGGGCCTGAAGTACCTCGGCCCCATCGACGGCCACGACATCCAGGCCCTGGAGTCGGCGCTGCAGCGCGCCAAGCGGTTCGGCGGCCCGGTCATCGTGCACTGCATCACCGAGAAGGGCCGCGGCTACCAGCCCGCGCGGGACGACGAGGCCGACCAGTTCCACGCGGTCCCCGTGATCCACCCCGACACCGGCCTGCCGGTCTCCCAGTCGAGCGCCGACTGGACCTCCGTCTTCGGCGAGGAGATCGTCAAGATCGGCCGGGAGCGCGAGGACATCGTGGCCATCACCGCCGCCATGCTCCGCCCGGTCGGCCTCGCCGACTTCGCCGACGAGTTCCCCGACCGGGTCTTCGACGTCGGCATCGCCGAGCAGCACGCCGCCGTCTCGGCCGCCGGCCTGGCCACCGGCGGGCTGCACCCGGTCTTCGCGGTCTACGCCACCTTCCTCAACCGGGCCTTCGACCAGCTGCTGATGGACGTGGCCCTGCACCGCTGTGGCGTAACGTTCGTTCTCGACCGGGCCGGCGTCACCGGGCCCGACGGCGCCTCCCACCACGGCGTCTGGGACATGTCCATCCTGCAGTGCGTGCCCGGGCTGCGGCTCGCCGCCCCGCGCGACGCCGACCAACTGCGCGCCCAGCTGCGCGAGGCCGTCGAGGTCGACGACGCGCCCACCGTCATCCGGTACTCGAAGGGCAAGGTCGGCCCGGCCGTCGCGGCCGTCGGCACCGTCGGCGGCATGGACGTGCTGCTCCGCCCCGAGGAGGGCACCGAGCGGCCCGACGTGCTGCTGGTCTCCGTCGGCGCGCTGGCCCCCGTCTGCCTGGAGGCCGCCGAGCTGCTGCGCAGGCAGGGCATCAGCACCACCGTCGTCGACCCCCGCTGGGTCAAGCCCGTCGACCCCGCCCTGCCCGGCCTCGCCGCCGAGCACCGGGTGGTGGTCACCGTGGAGGACAACAGCCGCGCGGGCGGCGTCGGTTCCGCCATCGCCCAGGCGCTGCGCGACGCCGACGTGGACGTGCCGCTGCGCGACTTCGGCATCCCCGACCGGTTCCTGGAGCACGGCACCCGCGAGGAGGTGCTGGCCGCGGCCGGCCTGACGGGCCCGGACATCGCCCGCCAGGTCACCGGCCTCGTCGCCCGCCTGGAGGGCCCGCTGGACGCGACGCGCGCCTGACCGCGCGAGGCCGCCGGGAGGATCCCGGGCCGTCAGAAGCTCATCGCCTCCCGCGGCCCGATCGTCTCGGCGCCGAGCGCCGCCACCCGTGCCCGCAACTCCCGGTCGGCGGTGACCACCAGGCACCGCCGGCCCCCGCCCTCCGCGCGCACCAGCCGCACCACCAGGTCGTCGCCGCTGCCCGGCGCCGACTCCACCCGCACCCCCGGCACCGAGGCCACGCCGCGCGCCGCGCCCTCCACGACCAACACCACCTCGGCCGGCCCCGGATAGCCGACCAGCCGGTCCCGCAGCCGCTCCGCCGCCCCCCGCCGGTCCCGCCACCAGCCGTCCGGCACCGAGCCCACCACGTTGGCCCCGTCCACCACGACCAGCGGCACCCGGCCCGCCTGGGGCGAGCCGGGTGCCGCCGTCGACTTCCCGTCCGTCACCGGTCCGTCACTCCGGAACGCTCGCCACCCCGCGCGGCAGCAGCCGCCGCCCGAGCACCCGCTCCGAGATCCCGGCCCGGTCCAGGTAGGGGGTGATCCCGCCCAGGTGGAACGGCCAGCCGGCGCCGGTGAGCAGACACAGGTCGATGTCCTGCGCCTCCGCCACCACGCCCTCGTCGAGCATCAGCCCGACCTCCTCGGCGATGGCGTCCAGCGCCCGCGCCCGCACCTGCTCCTCGGTCAGCACCCGGTCGCCCACCTCGAACAGCGCGAGCACCTCGGGGTCGAGCTCCGGCTTGCCCGAGTCGTGCGTGTACAGGCCGCGCTTGCCGGCCGCCACCACCCGGCCCAGGTTCTCCGAGACCCCGAACCGGTCGGGGAACGCCCCGTGCAGGGTGCCCGCCACATGGTGCGCCACCGCGGGACCCACCAGTTCCAGCAGCGTGATCGGCGACATCGGCAGGCCGAGCGGCTCCAGCGCCCGGTCCGCGACCTCGACCGGGGTGCCCTCGTCGATCGCGCCCAGCACCTCGCCCATGAACCGGGTCAGGATCCGGTTCACGACGAACGCCGGCGCGTCCTTGACCAGCACCGCCGACTTCTTCAGCTTCCTGGCCACCGCGAAGGCCGTGGCCAGCGAGGCGTCGTCGGTACGCTCCGCCCGCACGATCTCCAGCAGCGGCAGCACCGCCACCGGATTGAAGAAGTGGAAGCCGACCACCCGCTCCGGGTGCTTCAGCTCGGCCGCCATCTCGGTCACCGACAGCGAGGAGGTGTTGGTCGCCAGGATCGCCTCCGGCGACACCACGGCCTCCAGCTCGGCGAACACCTGCCGCTTGACCGACATCTCCTCGAACACGGCCTCGATCACGAAGTCCGCGTCGGCGAAGGCCGCCACCCGGTCCAGCGAACCGGTCACCGCCGCCTTGAGCCGGTTGGCCTTGTCCTGGCCGATCCGCCCCTTCAACAGCAGCATGTCGACCTGCTCGTGGACCCAGCCGACGCCCTTGTCCACCCGCTCCTGGTCGATGTCCGTCAGCACCACGGGCACCTCGAGACGCCGCGCGAACAGCAGCGCCAGCTGGGAGGCCATCAGCCCCGCCCCCACCACGCCGACCTTGGTGACCGGCCTGGCCAGCGACTTGTCCGGCGCGCCCACCGGCCGCTTGGCCCGCCGCTGCACCAGGTTGAACGCGTAGAGCCCGCTGCGCAGCTCCTCACCCATGATCAGGTCGGCCAGCGCCTCGTCCTCGGCCGCGAAGCCGGCCCGCACGTCGCCGTCCCTCGCCTGGGAGACGATCTCCAGCGCCCGGTAGGCGGCCGGCGCCGCGCCGTGCACCTTGTCGTCCGCGATCGTCCGGCCCCTGGCCACCGCCTCGTCCCAGGCCGTGCCGCGGTCCGGCTCCTGCCGCACCACCTCGATCTCGCCGCGCAGCACGGCCGAGGTCCACACGAGCGACTGCTCGAGGAAGTCGGCGCCGTCGAAGAGGGCGTCGGCGATGCCCAGTTCGTAGACCTTCGTGCCGTTCAGCATGCGGTTCTGGCTGAGCGCGTTCTCGATGATCACGGTGACGGCGCGGTCGGCGCCGATCAGGTTCGGCAGCAGCGTGCAGCCGCCCCAGCCCGGCACCAGGCCCAGGAAGACCTCGGGCAGCGCGAACGCGGTGACCGCGCGGGAGACCGTGCGGTAGGCGCAGTGCAGCCCGACCTCGACGCCGCCGCCGAGTGCCGCGCCGTTGTAGTACGCGAACGTCGGCACCGCGAGCCCGGCGAGCCGCGCGAACACGTCGTGCCCGCCACGCCCGATGGCCAGCGCCTCGTCCCGCTCGCGCAGCACCTCGACGCCCTTCAGGTCGGCGCCGACCGCGAAGACGAACGGCTTGCCGGTGAGCCCGACGCCGACGATCTCGCCCGCGTCGGCCTCGGCCTGCACCTGGTCGATCGCCGCGTCGAGGTTGGCCAGCGACCGCGGCCCGAAGGTCGTCGGCTTCGTGTGGTCGAAGCCGTTGTCCAGGGTGATCAGCGCGAACCGGCCGCCGTTCCCCGGCAGGTCCAGGTGGCGCACGGACGCGCTGGTGACCACCTCGTCCGGAAACCGCTCGGCCGCCGCACGCAACGTCTCGGTCGTACCGCTCACTTGCCCTCCCACTGCGGGTTCTCCCAGATGACCGTGGCACCCATGCCGAAGCCCACGCACATCGTCGTGAGGCCGTACCTGACGTGCGGCTGGTCCTCGAACTGCCGGGCCAGCTGCGTCATCAGCCGCACCCCGGAGGAGGCCAGCGGGTGGCCGAACGCGATCGCGCCGCCGTACTGGTTGACACGGTGGTCGTCGTCGGCGATGCCGAAGTGCTCCAGGAAGGCCAGCACCTGCACGGCGAACGCCTCGTTGATCTCGAACAGGCCGATGTCGCCGATCGTGAGCCCCGCCTTGGCCAGCGCCTTCTCGGTCGCCGGCACCGGACCGTACCCCATCACCTCGGGCTCGACCCCGGTGAACGCGAACGACACCAGCCGCAGCTTCACCGGCAGCCCGAGCTCCCGGGCCACGTCCTCGGCGGCGATCACGGAGGCCGTGGCGCCGTCGTTGAGGCCGGCCGAGTTGCCGGCGGTGACCCGGCCGTGCGGCCGGAACGGCGTCTTGAGCGAGGCCAGCCCCTCCAGCGTGGTGCCGGGCCGCATCGGCTCGTCGGCGGTGGCCAGACCCCAGCCCTGCTCACCGCCCTCCGCGGAGGTGCGGCGCACCGCGACCGGCACCAGGTCCGCCTGGATCTTGCCGTCCGCGTACGCCTTGGCGGCCTTCTCCTGGCTGCGCACCGCGTACTCGTCGGCACGGGCCTTGCTGAGGCTGGGGAACCGGTCGTGCAGGTTCTCCGCCGTCATCCCCATGAAGAGCGCGGACTCGTCGACCAACTTCTCCGAGACGAAACGCGGGTTGGGGTCCACGCCCTCGCCCATCGGGTGCCGGCCCATGTGCTCGACGCCGCCGGCGACGGCGATGTCGGCGGCGCCGAAGGCGATGGCCCCCGCGGTCGTCGTGACGGCGGTGAGCGCGCCGGCGCACATCCGGTCGATGGAGTAGCCGGGCACGGACTTCGGCAGGCCGGCGAGGATGGCCGCGGTGCGGCCGATGGTCAGCCCCTGGTCGCCGATCTGCGTGGTGGCCGCGATGGCCACGTCGTCGACCCGCTCCGGCGGCAGCTGGGGATTGCGGCGCAGCAGCTCGCGCACGCACTTGATGACCAGGTCGTCGGCGCGGGTCTCGTGGTAGATCCCCTTCGGACCCGCCTTGCCGAACGGAGTACGGACGCCGTCGACGAAGACGACGTCCCTGACGGTACGCGGCACGATGGTTCTCCTCCACGCCGAGAGATTCCTGTCCGCCTCCATGCTACTCACCGGTAACCCGACGCGCGACGGCCTGTCCGGTTTTCCCCCACGGACCCGCTGGGCGCTATGCCTTGGCCACCGGCCCGCAGGGCCCGGCTCGGCGGCTTCGCCGCCACGAGCCGGGCCTGGCGGCCGTGCCGGCCTGGCGGCCGTGCCGGCCTGGCGGCCGTGCCGGCCTGGCGGCCGTGCCGGCCTGGCGGCCGTGCCGGCCTGGCGGCCGTGCCGGCCTGGCGGCCGTGCCGGCCTGGCGGCCGTGCCGCGCCCACCCACCCGCCCTCCGGGCGGGTCGTCGCG